>JAZDKF010000024.1:0-55519 GCA_043803225.1 Candidatus Beckwithbacteria bacterium | reverse complement strand
ATTTGTCTCAGGCAATTAAACAGCTGATTCAACTCGATGATTCGAATCATCAAACTATTAAACAAAAATCTTTAGAACAAGCCAAAAAGTTTTCCTGGGAAAAGACTGCCCGGGAAACTCTAAAATTATATCAGGAGGTATCCAGGTGTTAATCGGAATTGATGCTAACGAAGCTAATGTGGTTAACCGGGTCGGCAGTAATCAGTATGCTTTCCAAATTTTAACTCAATTATCTCGTCTGGATAAAACCAACTCTTATAGAATATATTTAAAAACTGCTCCATTATCGGATATGCCTTCGGCTTCACTCCGTTGGCAGTATCAAATTGTACTCCCTAAGTTTTTATGGACCCAATGGCGTTTACCCTTACAATTATACTTCCAAAAGCCTAAGCCCGATCTTTTTCTGACTTTAGGTCACTATGCGCCACGATTTTCTCCTGTACCGACTTTGGTTTGCATTATGGACTTGGCTTTTTTAAAGTTTCCTCAAACTTTTCGGCGCTCTGATCTATGGCAATTGAAATTGTGGACTGCCTATTCCACTAAACAAGCCAAACACATTTTTGCTATTTCCCAGGCTACCAAAAATGACCTTGTGGCCAGTTACCAAATTCCGGAAAATAAAATAAGTGTTGTTTATCCCGGGGTTGACCGGCTCAAAGTAACTGGCAAAAGCCCAGTTAAAGGTAAATATTTGCTTTATGTAGGCACACTCCAACCTCGTAAAAATCTTAATGCCTTAATTGAGGTCTTTTGCCAGTCTGCGAGGTCCGACCTCGCAGGGATTAAGTTAGTTATTGCCGGGAAAACCGGCTGGCTTTACCAGCCACGGCCGCTAAAAAATGTTCAGTATCTTGGTTTTGTGCCTCAGGATAAACTCCCTACCTTAATTAAAAATAGTTTAGGATTAATTTTACCCAGTTTATATGAAGGTTTTGGTATTCCCGTGGTTCAGGCAATGGCTTTAGGAACGCCGGTTCTAGTCAGCCGCAACTCCTCTTTGCCGGAGATTGTGGGCGACTGCGGTCTGTACATTGAACCGCCATTTAACGCTCCAGCCATCGAAAAAGGTATAATAGAGCTATTATCTTTGTCAACTGAGACTAAAAAACAACAATTAGCTGCTGCCCGACAAAAAGCTAAAAACTTTTCTTGGGAAAAATCAGCGAACACGATCTTGGAGGTATTAAATGAACTCACTCTTTAAAGACCGATCCAATCAACCGTTAACTTGGTGTCAAGCCTGCCGTAAGATCTGTAATCGGCTTTACAACTACTACCTGGATTTTAAAATTTCTCTGTTATGGCTGTTAGGTTTTGTTCCTTCGCATTGTTTCCGCCGCTGTCTTTTTAAATTTGCCGGTGTCAAGATCGGGAAAAAATCCACGATTCATATCGGCGCCCGTTTCTTCCAGCCAAAAAACATTACTGTTGGTAATGGTACCATAATTGGTGACCATGTCACTTTAGACGGCCGGGCTGAGTTAACTATTGGCAATCATGTTGACATTGCCAGCCAAGTCATGATTTTTAACTCAGAACATGATCTTAACTCGCCCTTTTTTGATCCAATCGAACAACCCGTTACCATCAAGGACTACTGTTTTATCGGCCCCAGAGCGATTATCTTGCCTGGAATTACGATTGGTAAAGGCTCAGTTATTGCTGCTGGCGCAGTGGTCACTAAAGATGTTCCTGATATGACAATAGTTGGTGGCGTTCCCGCTAAGCCAATTGGAATCCGCCAGGTAAGTGAGTTAAATTACTGTCTTGGCCGTCCCAGATTGTTTCAATAACCTATGGATTTGTCGATAATTATTGTTAATTACAACACTAAAGCAATCACTGCTAACTGTCTTAAAACTATCAAGAATTCAAAAGACAGCCTTAAAAAAGAAGTAATCGTCGTCGACAATGGTTCCAATGACGGTTCTATTGAGTATTTAAAACAAAAATTTCCCCAGTATCAAATTTATTCGTCAGGCGGAAACCTGGGATTTGCCCAAGGTAATAACTTTGGTTTTACTAAAGCAAAAGGTAAATATATTTGGTTGTTAAATAGCGACACATTATTGAAATCAAATACAATTAGTACTCTTATGAAACTAGCTGTGAAAAATAATTCTTCAATTGCTTCCTGTAAACTGTTAAATTCAGACGGCTCAATTCAATTCCAAGGTGGTAGTCTGCCTACACTTTGCAACTTAGCTGTCTGGATGTTTTTTATTGATGACTTGCCGATTCTAAAATCTCTAATTAAATCCTACCACCAGAATCAAAACAATTATTTTCGAAAAGACCAGCATCCGGGTTGGCTTAGCGGCACCGCTTTATTAGTGAAAGCTTCTCTTTACCGTCAGCTTGGCGGCTTGGATGAAAAGATTTTTATGTACGGCGAGGACGTTGAGTTTTGTTATCGGGCAGCCAAAAGCAGGCACCAGCTTGATTATTTTTCTGTTCCGCAGTTAACTCATCTTGGTCAGGCTTCCGGCTCCAGCCGGGGGGCAATTCTAGGTGAGTATAAAGGTCTTAAGTATATTTATAAAAAACACCATTCTTTCTGGCAATCGTGTATATTGAGCTTATTGCTAAAAATTGGCGCTCTGTTAAGGCTGATTCTTTTTAGAAACAAAATTTATGCCGAAGCTTTTAAATTGGCTTGATCAGCATCTCTTAACCCTTATTGCTGGTTTTTTGCTGGTCTTTATTCCGTTGTATCCCAAATGGCCATTGTTTGACATTCTGCCGGGCTACAATGTTAGAGTCAGGCTGGAAGATGTCTTAATCTTAATCGCTAATTTCTACTTTATCTTTCAGGTTGTCAGAAAAAAAATTAAAATTCAGTCCGCGCCGTTGTTTAAACCGATCCTGATCTATTTAACTATCGGCTTATTGTCGACTTTGTCTGCTATTTTTATTACCAAGACTGTTTACCCTGAATGGATTCAAATCGCCAAAGTTTTTCTCCACTGGTTCAGACGGATCGAGTACTTTTCTTTGTTTTTTATCTTTTACTTTGCCCTGAAAAACTTAAAAACTCTTAAAGTTTTTATCTGTTTGTTAATGTTCACTGTTTTTTCGGTCTCGATCTACGGTTTTGGCCAGAAATATCTTTACTGGCCGGCTTATTCCACGATGAATCGGGAGTTTTCCAAAGGTATTGCTTTGTATTTAACCGAGCATGCCCGGGTGCTCTCAACCTTTGGCGGTCACTTTGATCTGGCCGGATACATTGTCATTACCTTAATTCCTCTGATCATCATCAGCCTAGTCTATGAAAAGAAGTGGATCCGTTACTTGAGCCTGCTGGTCTCGGTTTTTGAATACTGGCTTTTAATCTTAACCGCTTCCCGGACTTCCTGGGTCGCTTACATTATCGGTATCTCAGCTGCCTTTTTTCTGATGTTTTTTAAAAAAAGGTTTTTTTGGGTCTTCAGCCGCTGGTTGGTCGTGATCAGTTTAAGCTTTCTTATTATGATTTCTTTTGGGGATCTGTCAGAAAGATTTTCCCATATCCTAAAGCTGGAAGGGGTTAAAGAAATTGTTTTAAGGCCGTTTCGCTCGCCGCCAAAAAACGGTCTGGCTTTAAATCCTAATTTAAGCCTGGAGGAGCAGTTAAGTATTATTGCCACCAGAACCGATATTCCGCCCTCCAGCGAACGTCCACCCGGTTCACTTCCAGACAAACCGCTCGATGTTTACGACGATACCTATGAAAAGTTGCAAGCCTACCTAGCCACAGTTTCCGGTGAAACTTTTAACATCAATTATTCGGAGAACGCGCTTAGATACGGTTTGTCAGCCGGTATCCGTTTGGATACTTTATGGCCGAATGCGGTTAGGGCTTTAAAAATCAACCCCTTACTCGGCACCGGTTATTCGACTCTGGTTAAGTCTAAGGTTTGGGAGTTTACGATCGCCGAATCAACTGATAACGACTATCTGCGCTTGTTAGGCGAGACCGGGATTTTAGGATTTGCCTCATTTATCCTGATTCTTGGGGTAGTTCTAAAAACTCTCTACCGGGCGTTTAGAAAGTCTACCCGACTGCTTGACTCAGCCTTGTTTGGCTCTGGCATTGCCATTACCATCGGTTTGCTGGCCAACGCGATCTATATTGATGTTTTTGAAGCATCAAAGATTGCTTACAGTTACTGGTCAATTATCGGACTGTTGTTGGCTTTAGCCACGCACACTTTAAAACATGACAAAAAAACTGCTTAAATTTATTATTCCTTTGTTTATCTTTATTCTGGCCTTTATCCCGCGGCTTTATCGGGTGAATAATCCTGTAGCTGACTGGCATTCCTGGCGCCAGGCTGACACCGCGGCTGTGGCGAGAAACTTTATTAAAGCTGATTTTAATTTACTTTATCCTCAGTCCGACAGCTTGCTGGCTTTAAATCCCCAGCAGTTACCCAACCCTAATCGCTTATTTATCAATGAATTTCCGTTTTACAATGTCCTGGTGGCTATTGGATATAAACTCTTTGGCATAAATCCAGCTATAGCTCGGTTAGTCAGCGATTTTTTTGCCAGCATCGGTGCAGTCTTTCTCTTTCTCTTAGTTAATAGACTTTTTAATTTTAAAACCGCTCTTGTCGCCGGACTGTTTTATGCCTTAAATCCTTACAATATTTATTATGGTCGGGTGATCATGCCTGACCCGACTTTTGTCAGCCTGTCGATCATCAGTCTTTACTTGTTTATTATTTGGTTTCAGCAAGACAAACCTATTTATGGCCTACTCACCGGTTTGGTCTTTGGTTTAGCGATGTTGGTCAAGCCCTATGCTGCTTTTATGGTTTTGCCAATGATTTATTGGGCCTTGGTAACCAAAGGCGTTAAGATTTTTAAAAATAAAACTACTTACCTCGCGACAATTATCGCCCTGGTTCCGGTTTTACTCTGGCGCTATCATTATCATCTTCATCCGGAGGCTAACTTTGACACTAGTTGGTTATTTAACCGGACCGATATTCGCTTTTCCGGTGCCTTTTTCCGCTGGCTTATCTTTGAGCGTTTAAACCGCTTAATCTTTGCTACCGGTGGTTTTGTTTTATTAATTATCGGTTTGCTAAATTCCTATCTGGATAAGAAAAAAACTTTAATTTTTGTGTGGTTTTTATCAGTCGTGGCTTATATGACTATCTTTGCTATGGGCAATGTCACTCATGATTACTACCAGCTGCCGATTATGCCGGTTGGTTCTATTCTAGTTAGTTTTGGTTTTTTTGCGATTATCAACCAAACAAAAAAACTTCTCCCCCGAATAATTAATTTTTCTCTGGCTTGTTTTTTAATCTTAATCTCCTTGGCTTTTGGCTGGTATGAGGTTAGGGGATTTTTCAACATCAACCGGCCGGAGATTGTTAAAGCCGGCCAGGCAGTTGATCGACTCACACCTAAAGATGCTCTGGTAATTGCTGCCTATAACTCTGATCCGGCCTTTTTATACCAGACTAATCGCTATGGCTGGCCTGACGGCGTTGACATTGAAGCCAAAGTCAAACAAGGCGCCACTTACTATATTTCGGTTAACTTTGACAATGTCTCTGCGTATTTGGCAGAAAAATGCTCAGTGGTAGAAAAGACCGACGAGTACATTATCATTGATCTTCATGGCTGTTTATGAAGATCTTAATGTTGACTCCTTACTTGCCATACCCCTTACACTCCGGCGGCCAGATCAGAAGCTATAACTTAATTAAAAATCTTTCTCAGAAACACCAGATTACCTTATTCAGTTTTATCCGTTCTAATAAGGAAACCGAGCATATCAGCGAATTAAAAAAATATTGCGCTAAAGTAAAAGTCTTTAAACGCCGTCAAGCCTGGGATCCGCGAAACATCTTAATTTCCGTCCTGTCTCCTTATCCGTTTCTGGTTTCGATCTATCTTTCCCGGTCAGTTAAAACCGCCATTCAGCGCGAATTAGCCGCCAATTATGACCTTATTCACGCGGAAACCTTTTACGTTATGCCCAATCTGCCTAAATCTGCCCACATCCCGACGCTTTTGGTGGAACAGACCATTGAGTACATGGTCTACCAGCGGTTTGTTGAAGACTTTAAGCTCTTTTTCTTAAAACCTTTGCTTTACTTTGATGTTTTTAAAATTAAGTTATGGGAAAAGTACTATTGGCGTAAAGCCACCCGTTTAGCCGCTATGTCCCAGTCTGATAAAACCATCATGGAAAATTCAGTTTTCGATCGCAAGGTCGATGTTGTTGCCAATGGAGTCGATGTTGAGCATTTTGCCAGCGTTAAAAAACTAAAGGATCAGCTCCCGACAATTTTGTTCGTCGGCAACTTTAAATGGTTGCCTAACAAAGATGCCGCTAAGTTTTTAGTTACCGACATTTGGCCTAAAATCCATCAGGTTTTACCCCAAGCCAAACTCTGGATTGTTGGCCGTAATCCCACTGCCGAAATTCTTAATCTGGCTAATCAGCCGCAGGTAACGGTTAACGGCCAGGTTGAAGATATCCGCCAGGCTTTTCAATCAGCCAGTGTTTTACTGGCCCCGATCCGTAACGGCCGGGGAACTAAATATAAAGTTTTGGAAGCCATGGCCAGCCGAGTTCCGGTGGTTACCACCAGATTGGGAATTGAAGGCATTGATGCGGTTAATCAACATTCAGTTTTAATTGCAGAATCAGCTGACAATCTGGCCAGTCAAACAGTAGCGGTTTTAACTGACAAAGCTTTAGCCGCCAAATTAGCCTATAATGCTAAAGACTTAGTCTATACTCAATATAACTGGCAGATAATTTCCAGAACTTTGGATAAAATCTACCAACAACTGGGAGGCGCTTGATGGACATCTCAATTATCATTGTCAACTTTAAAACTGAAAAGTTAACTCTTCAGACAATAGCTTCAGTTTTTCAGGCTGATCCTCCGTCCGGTCGGATAGAAGTTATTTTAGTTGATAATGCCAGCCAGGATAATACTGGCGCGAAGGTTAGGAAAAAATTCCCTCAAGTAAAAATCATTCAAACTGATAAAAATTTGGGTTTTGCCGGCGGCAATAACTTAGGCCTTCGTCAAGCCAAAGGGAGATACATTCTTTTATTAAACTCAGACACGATTATTCAACCAGACACCCTAATCACCATGGTTAAATTTATGAATGAAAATCCTCAGGTGGGTTTATCAACCTGCCGGGTTGAGTTGGTTAATGGTAATATTGATCCTGCTTCCCACCGCGGCTTTCCGTTTCCCTGGGCGGCCTTTACTTACTTATCCGGTCTGGAAAAACTGTTTCCCCATTCTCCGCTATTTTCCCGCTATCATCAGGGTTGGAAAGACTTAAATACTACTCATGAGATTGATTCGCCGGTTGGCGCTTTCTTTTTTCTTCGCCAGAAAGCTTTAAGCCAAGTCGGGCTTTTAGATGAAAAATTCTTTATGTACGGCGAAGATATTGATTTAGCCTTTAGGATTAAACAAGCCGGTTGGAAAATTATGTACGTCCCTCAAACGAAAATTACCCACTTAAAGGGTGCTTCCGGACTAAATAATCAAGCCAAACAGTCACGCCTGATTACTACTCAAAATTTCTTTGCAGCCATGAAGATTTTTTATTCTAAACATTATCAGAAAAAATACTTGTTTCCTCTTCGCTGGTTGGTTTTTCTCGGGATTGATCTGCTTAAACAAATTCGGCTGCTTAAAATTAAATTAGGTTAATTTTTATGAAAAAAATTGTGATCGATGCCCGTTTCTTTGGTCCATCCCATACCGGTCTGGGTCGTTATACTCAGTCTTTAATTACCGCCATTTATCACCAACCGCAAAAATTTGATTATACGCTTTTAGCCCCACTCTCGAAACAACATCGCCTTAAAAAACTCTTTCCCCGGTTTGAGATTTATCCGGTTAACGCCCGGCATTATTCTTTAGCTGAGCAGTTTATCATTCCTAAAATTTTAAATCAGCTCAAACCCGACTTGGTTCATTTTTTACACTTCAATGTTCCCTGTACCTATTCACAGCCTTTCATCGTTACTATCCATGATTTAATCAAACACCACTCCAAAGGCTTAGCCACTACCACTCAATGGCCAATAATTTATCCGCTTAAACGCTTAGGCTATCATTTAACCATCCGTCATGCCATTACGCGCGCTAAGCTTATCTGCACCCCGACTCAGTGGGTAAAAAAAGATATTTTAAGTTTCTATTCTGTTAAGCCAGGGGAAATTATCGTTACTCCAGAAGCCGCCCAATCAGTCTTTTTTAAACCGATATCTTCTAAACCAAACGACCTGATTCCTGATAAACCCTACTTAATTTTTACCGGTAATGCCTATCCGCATAAAAACTTAATTCAATTAATTAAAGGGGTTCAAGCTTATCGTTTAAAGTCAAAACTGGATTTACAGCTGATTATTATTACCGCCAAAGATATTTTCTATCAGCGTCTCCGTTGTCAAGCCCGTCAACTTCAGGCTTTTAACTTTTTGAGAATAAAAGGCTACAGTACTGATCGACAAATTCAAAGTCTCTACTATAATTCAATTGCCTTTATTACTCCCTCGCTCCAGGAAGGCTTTGGTTTGCCTGGACTAGAAGCCCTAGCCTCTAAAGCAATTGTTTTGTCTAGTGACTGCACCTGTTTGCCTGAAGTCTATCAGCAGTCAACTCACTACTTCAATCCAAATAACTTAAGCTCAATGGTTCAGGCTATTACTTGGGCAGTGAATTTATCCGGCCCTCAGCGTCGTCGTTTGATTGATAATAACTATCGCTATGCCCAGCAGTTTTCTTGGGAAAAAACCGCTAAGGCTACGGTTAAAGCTTATGAAACTTGCCTTTGTTTATGATCGAATTAACAAATTCGGCGGGGCGGAAAGAATCTTAACCGCTTTTCATCAGGCATATCCTGAGGCTCCGTTTTACACCGCTGTTTTTAAACCCCAATCTGTACCTTGGGCTAAAACCTTTTCCATAACCACCTCTTTTTTAAACCGCTGGCCTTTGGCAAAAACTTACCATGAACTCTATCCTTGGTTAACCCCACTAGCTTTTGAATCATTTAACTTTAACCAATACGATGTGGTTATTTCGATTACCAGTGCTGAAGCTAAAGCCATAATTACCCCACCCTCAGCCTTGCATCTTTGTTACTGTTTAACCCCTACTCGTTATCTTTGGTCACACTCAGCTGACTACCAACAAAACCCAGGTCTAGGAAAATTTAACCCAGCTGGTAAGTTTATTTTTAAGTTGCTTAAGCCCAAGTTGCAACAAATTGACTTGATTAACTCAGTTCGGCCAGATGCCTATATCGCTATCTCCAAAACTGTTCAAGCCAGAATTAAAAAATACTATCACCGGAATTCCCTGGTGATTTATCCGCCGGTTGCCACTGATAAGTTTTCTTACCAAACTCCTCACGATTACTTTCTTTTAGTCTCCCGCCTTGTACCTTATAAACAAGTCGATCTGGTGATTAAAACCTTTAACCGTTTAAAATTAAACTTAATTATTGTCGGCACCGGCAGGGAAGAGACACGCTTAAAAAAAATGGCTAAAGCTAACATCAAGTTTGCCGGACAAGTCAGCGAAAGCGAGCTAATTATCTATTATCAAAATTGCCTGGCTTTGATTATGCCTCAGGAAGAAGACTTTGGTCTGGTTAGTTTGGAAGCCCAAGCAGCCGGTAAACCGGTGATCGCTTATCGTGCTGGTGGCGCTGTGGAAACCATAGTGGAATTTAAAACCGGCTTATTTTTTAATCAACCTACAGTTGACAGTCTGGCTGGTTGCGTGAAACAATTTAATTCTCGTAGTTGGGATCATAAGTTGATTCGATCCCAGGCCGAAAAATTTAGCTCGAGCAAATTTATTGCTAAGTTTAAAAACTATCTGGAGGCACAATGGCAACAACACCAAGAAAAATTCCGGTAAAGATCTTAATCATGTGCGGCGGTAAAGGCACCAGAATGTGGCCGATCAGCAACCTGTCCCATCCTAAACAGTTTGAGAACTTCTTGGGTAAAAAATCCATGTTTCGCCAGACGATCGATCGGGTCTTAAAAGGTTTTAAATCTAAAGATATCTATATTGCTACGAGCGCTGACTTTTCCCAGCACTTAACTACTCAGGCTCCGGAAGTGCCTTTAAATAACTTTATTTTAGAACCGGCGATGCGGGATAACCTAGGCGCTATTGGTTTAGCTACTGCGATTATTGCCAAACGCCATCCCGAAGCCGTCATGGTAATTCTCTGGGGAGCTGACCATGTGGTTCAAAAAGAAGCTAAATTCTTATCTGCCATTAGAACCGCCGCCCAGTTAGCTTATGAAAATAACTTAATTATTCATGTCGATACTCCGCCAACCTACCCATCAGTTCACAATGGCTGGATCGAAATCGGGGCTAAACTCCAAAAAGTTAATGGCTTTCAGGTTTATGAATTTCTTCACCAAGTTGAAAAACCCAATGAAGCTCTTGCTAAAAAGTTTTTTGCTTCGAAAAAATATTTAATCCATGTTGGCTACATGGCCACCAAACCTAGCTTGCTGTTAAGCTACTATCAAAAATATGCGCCCGGGGCCTATCAGTTGATTCAAAAAATTCAGCCCCATATTGATACAGATCAATTCAACGCCATACTGGATAAAATCTACCCTCAGTTTGCCAAACAATCGGTTGACTACGGCCTATTTGTTAAATTACCGCCTAAAAGCCAATGGGAAGTGCCGGTGGATATGGGCTGGATCGATGTTGGAACCTGGGAGCTTTTATATCACGGTCTGCCCAAAGATAAAGATAACAATGTGGTGATCGGCAAGGCTCAGCTTCTGGAAAGTAAAAACTGTTTAGTGGTTAGTAAAGACCTCGGCCAAATGGGTTTAATCGGCCTGGATGGGATGATTGTTGTTGACACCAAACAAGGATTACTAGTTTGTTCTCTGAAAGACGCTCCAAAAGTTAAGCAACTGTATAATATTCTTTATGAATCTTAAGCTAAAGCGGCTGATGGATATTGTTTGTAGCCTGGTTTTAATTATTTTCTTTCTACCAGTTTGGCTGTTAGTGCCTTTAGCGATTCTGATAGATTCTGGTTCGCCGGTTTTTTACTATCATCTTCGGGTCGGTAAGAATGGCCGTCAGTTTAAACTCTATAAATTCCGAACTATGATTCAGGACGCTGACGAAGTTTTATATAAAAAGGACAAGCGTCTTTTAAACAAATTTAAAAAAGGCGACTGGAAACTGGAAAACGATCCCCGGATTACTAAGTTCGGTCGGTTTTTAAGAAACCTTACCATTGATGAATTCCCCCAATTTTTTAACGTCATTAAAGGTGAAATGAGTTTGGTTGGCCCTCGGGCATACATTAAAAAAGAGCTGGTAGAACAAACCAAAAAATATCCACGAACTAAAGCCTGGATCCCTACGATTCTTTCAGTTAAACCCGGCATCACCGGTCCTTGGCAGACTTCAGGCAGAAACGAGATTGCCTTTGATCAGCGGGCCAAAATCGATCTGGCTTATGCTCAAAGGTGTAATTTGTTGAAAGATTTGCTAATATTATGTAAGACGCCAAAAGCCATGCTGTCCAAATGGTAAAACTAAACTTAAAACTTCCCCAGCTTTCAAAAACTCCCCGTCGGTTTATTTTTATTGGTCTCGGTATTATTAGTTTTTATCTATTAATTTTTCTTTACATTTTAATTATTGGCTTAATCTCTAAAAACTCGGCCGTAAGTTTAATTAGTTCCCTTAAATCTGCCAGCAATAGTTTGCAAACAAAAGATTTAAGGGGAGCTGAAGCCAGCCTGATTACTGCTCAATCCAACTTAGATACAATTAACTCCAAGTTTAAACTCATCTCTTTTTTAAGGTTTGTTCCCGGAATCGGTGGTTATATCAATGATGTCCGGTACGGCTTAAGAGCCGCTCAGCCAGGACTTCAAGCTGTCAGTCTGGTAGTTGAGTCAATCAAACCTTATGCTGATATTTTAGGTTTTAGCGGGACTGAAGCCTCGCTCAACATTCAGTCAGCCGAAGAAAAAATTATCTTTATTTTGCAAACTTTGGATAAGATCTCTCCGCAAATGGAAGCTATCAGCGTTAAAATAACTCAAGTTGAATCAGAGATCAGCCAAATTAAACCGAAACACTACCCGCAAAGCTTTAAAGGTCAGCCTGTCCGTCAACAGCTGATCAATCTTCAGTTAGGTTTAAGCAGTAGCCAGGAAGCCTTGGCTAACATTAAGCCATTGCTGGCTTTACTGCCCACTTTGCTGGGTGAACCGGATGCTAAAAAGTACTTGCTCTTATTCCAAAATGACGCTGAACTCCGCCCCACTGGCGGATTTATAACCGCTTACGCAATTTTGGAAACCTTTAAAGGCAAGATTACTCCTCAAACCACTCTGGATATCTATGAACTGGACAGCCGTTTTGGCAACCGTCTGCCTGCCCCTGAACCGATAAAAAGATTTTTGCCCCTGGTTTACAACTGGCACCTTAGGGATATGAATCTGTCTCCGGATTTTAAGGTTTCTATGGATACTTTTTATCCTAACTATCAAGCCGTGGCGCCTATCAAAGACGTAAATGGCATCATTGCCATCGATACCCAAATCCTGGTTGATTTATTAGATATTTTAGGGGAAATCGGCGTAGCTGATTGGGGGAATTACAGCGCCAAAATTGTCCCTGAATGCAACTGTCCTCAGGTTGTTTATAAAATGGAAGACTATGCCACCCGGCCAACTTACTATATTAAAGAGAACCGTAAGGGGATGATCGGTCCCTTAATGCACTCGATTTTACTTAATGTCATGAACTCGCCTAAAAAACTCTGGCCGAAATTTTTGGAAATCGGTTTAATTAACATCAACGAAAAACACCTGATGTTTTACTTTCCCGGCGATAACAACCAAATGCAAGCAGTCGCTGAAGCCTTTAATGCTTCCGGCAGGATCAAAGAATTTAACGGCGATTACTTTCATTTAAACGATACCAACTTTGCCGGCGCCAAGTCCAATCTTTACGTCGAACAGACAGTTGATCAGGTAATTGATATCAGTGCTGACGGTACAATTACCAAAACTGTGACCGTTGAATACAAAAACCCTGAACCGCCTGACGATTGTAACTTAGAAACCGGTGGTCTGTGTCTAAACGGAATTTTACGGGACTGGATCCGTCTCTACGTGCCTGAAGGCAGTCAAATCGTCGAAGTTTTAGGCTCTGACATTGCCGCTAAAACCGATAAAGACCTGGGTAAAACCTATATCGAAGCCTTTGTTGAACTTCGGCCCCAGTCAAAAGCCAAACTGATTATTAAATACCGCTTGCCGTTTAAAGCTGACAAAACTAAAGCTTACAAGCTCTTAATTCAAAAACAACCTGGGACTAAAAATGTTCCTTACACGGTCAGTTTAGGCAATAATCAACAGACCTTTAGCTTGGAAGCTGATAAAGAGATCAGTTTTTAAATGATCAAAACCTATAAAGCTGTCGGTGTCGTTCTCCGGCAGATAAATTTAGGGGAGGCAGATCGGCTATTAACCATCTTTACTCAACAGCAAGGAAAATTAAGATTAATGGCCAAAGGTGTCCGCCGGTTAACTTCCCGGAAACGCGGCCATCTGGAAGCCTTTACCCTAGTTAGTCTAAGTTGTGTTGCCGCTAAAAATCTCGATTTAATCACCGAAGCCGCCACTATTAACAACTTTCCGGTTTTACGCAAAAATCTCAATCGGGTTCGGATTGCCTATCTTTTTGCCGAGCTGATCGATCAACTCACTGCGGAAAACCAGGAAAACTCTGCAGTTTACCACCTCCTGATTAGATCTTTATCCCAATTGAATGCTGCTGTTGCTCCTCAGAACCTTATCTTAAACTTTGAACAAAAGTTGTTGGAAATTCTGGGGTTTGGCCTACCTCAAACCATTTCCCAGGAAGCCTTAGAAGCCCATATTTATGCCATTACCGAAAAAACTCTTAATGCCAAAAAAATAAAATAGTATAATCAACTTATGATTGCTTTTTTTCAAGCATTGGGACTGACCGCTTACTGCAGCTTGGTGGCTCTTATTTTTTGGCGCGGCGAGCAATGGTTTGGCCGCGTCCCTAACTTCCTCGGCCCGTTTTTAATGCTGATAATCTTAACTACTTCCGCCCTTATCTGCGGTTTGATCGTTTTTGGTTATCCAGTTAAGCTTTATCTTAAAACCAATAAACCAGATCAATCCATCAAACTCGTCCTTCTCACCGCCGCTTGGTTGACTGGTTTCAGTTTGCTGATCATGCTGGGAATTTATTTATGGAAAAACTAGCTGTAGTTACCGGTGCCAGCAGCGGTTTAGGCCAAGCAGTCAGTTCCGCGCTTAAGAAAGCAGGTTATCGCTTAATCTTAACCAGTCGGAGTAAATCATCGAATTTAAATATTATCCCGGCTGATCTAAGTAATTTTGATTCAATCAATTCTTTAATCAAGAAAATTAAATCTTCAACTAAACAAGTTGATGTTTTGGTCAACTTGGCCGGCATTTGGCATGGAACTAACGAAGTCTACGCTAATAAAGATCTGGAAAAATTTCCTCAAAAAATTATTTTAGACACTTTTATGGTCGGCACCATTGCTCCAGCATTATTAATTCATGGCTTATTGCCGTTAATGCCCAAAAAGGCCAAGATAATTAATATTTCCGGCACTTTTAAATCCGGCGCTAAAGGCTGGCTACCTTACTATGTCTCCAAGCGGGCAATTGAAGACCTGACTGTCGGTTTATCCCAGGAATTAGAACGTCTGAACATTCAAGTTAATGCCGTTTCTCCCTCTGACTGCGCCACTCTGGCTTATAAAAAATTCTTTCCCCAGTATCTGAATGAGGCTATTGATCCGAAAATAGTTGCGAAATTTCTAGTTGATTTGTGCCAGAAAGATATTACCGGTAAAGTCTTTGTCTTAAAAAAAGACAAGCAGCCGTTTACTAGTTTCCACTATTGATTTACAATTGCTTCATGAACGATTTGCTTAAAAAAGTTACTGCGCTGGCCAAACGCCGGGGATTTATCTTTCCCGGTTCAGAAATCTACGGCGGTCTGGCCAATACCTATGACTATGGCCCGCTTGGCACAGAACTGCTTAGAAACATTAAAAATCTTTGGTGGCAGTTTTTTGTTACCAGCCGGGAAAACATCTATGGTTTAGACACTTCAGTGTTAATGAGTCCTCGTGTTTGGGAAGCCTCCGGCCATACCGCTAGCTTCACTGACACCTTAGTTGAGTGTAAAAGTTGCCATCAGCGCCAGCGGGTCGACCAGCAGGTGGATAAGAACTGCCCCAACTGCGGTGCTTCTGATTGGACTGAGCCTTCCCAGTTCAACTTGTTATTTAAAACCCAAATAGGGATTGTCGCTAAAAACCAGTCACTAGCCTATTTAAGAGGGGAGACAGCCCAGGGCATGTTTGTTGATTTTAAAAATATCTTAGATACTTTTGCCCCGAAACTCCCCTTTGGCTTGGCTCAATCCGGTAAGGTCTTTCGCAATGAAATTACTACCGGCCAAAATGTCTTTAGAACTTTAGAGTTTGAACTGGCTGAATTTGAGTTTTTTATCCGCGAGAAAGAATGGGAAAAATGGTTTACGTTTTGGAAGCAAGAAATTGAAGCCTTTGCCAAACTTTTAGGGGTTAATTCTAAGAAGCTGAAATGGCGCCGGCACTCGCCTGATGAGCTCTCGCATTACTCCAAGCGGACCGAAGATTTGGAATACGAATTTCCATTTGGTTTTAAAGAATGGTTTGCCTGTGCTTACCGGACAGATTTTGATTTGAAAAATCACATGGCTAAAAGCGGTGTTGACTTGAATTATACTGATCCGAAAACCAACCAGAAGTTTATTCCCCATGTGATCGAACCAACCTTTGGTTTATCCCGCACTTTACTGGTTATGCTTATCGATGCTTACTGTGAAGAAAACGATCGGGTAGTTTTAAAACTCGCTCCTAAAGTCGCTCCCTACAAAGTGGCCGTCTTTCCGCTTTTGAATAATAAAACAGAATTAGTTAAAGTAGCCAGAAAAGTATTCCAAGAGTTGAGCCAGAAATATTCCACTATTTGGGATGATAACGCTAATATTGGCAAACGCTACCGCCGCCAGGACGAAGCCGGTACGCCTTGGTGTGTGACTATTGATTTTAACACGCTTAAGGATCAAACCATTACTGTCCGCGATCGGGATACTATGAAGCAGGCAAGAATTAAAATTAGTAATTTAATTAAATACTTTCAAGAAAAACTATGAAAAAAGTCCTTTATCTCTTATTGATTTTTGTTTTTACGATTTCCTTATCCGGTTGTAAAAAGAAAGCTTCTCCAACCGTTCAAACTCCGACTCGCCCGGTTGAAACTATTAACCAGTTGGCAGTGGCTGATCGTCCCTTTGTCACCCTTACCCCCCGTTCTGACGGTAAGGAAGTGGTTTTAGGCATAGATGCGGTCAAGAACGCGGCTACGGTTGAGTATGAACTGGAATATCAGGCCGAAAGTTTGATTCAGGGCGTGTTTGGCACGATTGATTTTGCCAAAGAACCAACTCCGGTGGCTAAAAACCTATTGTTTGGCTCCTGCTCCAAAGGCAAATGCAAGTATGATGAAGGCGTTTCCGGCGGTTCTTTGACTTTAAGATTTGAAGGCGGCGACCAACCGTACGTTTTGAAATCAGACTTCAATCTTCAAAATATGTTTGATCGTCAGGGAATCTTTACCTCTAAGGATATTAAAGCGACTTTGGACGTCGGCAAAACCGGTTTGGCTTCAGGCACTTATGTAATTATCGCTTCTACCATGGGCTTACCCCAAGCGGTTACCAGCCAGATTATTGCCGGGCCTTATGCCTTTTTAGCCGCTTCCTCTCCAGTTCTCTCTAATGCCACCATTAGCATTAAATCCAAAGAAGATTTAACCGAAGCCAAGTTGCTTTTCTGGACTGGGAAAGTTTGGCAGGAATTAACCGCTACGATTGCTGATGGCAAAATTTCCGCCCCAGCCGCCGCCTTCGGCACCTTTATCGTGGTGAAATAAAGCCGTATTCTTTAAACTCTGTTAGAAAAAAATAGGCTAATAACGGAGTAATAATCGCAAATGAATAAAAAATAAATAAAGCGGTGGAGACTTGAGTATAGATCATGCCGTAGGTAAAAAACAAATTCGTTAAGGCATAGCCAAATACTGCCAGGATGATTAACAGGAGAAAAGTCTTTTTCTCCAGTAAAAACTTAGCCTTGGAAATTTTAAAGTAACCCAAAGCTGCGCCAAAAGCAAACAAGTATCTTAATAATACCTGGGACATTGGCTGGATTTTTTCTGCACTTAGGAAACGGATAAACACCGGTAAAGAACTGTAGGTTAAAGCCGAAGCTAATAAAAAAACAATCCCTTTAGCAGTTTTCGACATAATTATCAGTTTAATCTCTCTTGTCTTCTTTGTCTATCTTCGTGAAAACTTGGGGTTGACAATGTTGTGAAAAATAGATTAAAGTGTATCAAAGTGGAAGAAAGTGGTGAATTATGTTAATCGGCCAATACTCAACTAAAGTCGATCCCAAGGGCAGAGCCGCCTTGCCGGTTAAATTTAAGCGGATTTTAGGTTCAAAAATTGTCGTTACCGCCGGTTATGAAAACTCCCTCATGATTGTCTCAGTTAAAGAGTGGCAAGAGGTTGTCGGCCAGATGACCGGCCAAGGATCGACCCTCGGGCCGGCCCGGGTAATGGATCGATTTTTACTCGGCAGCGCTTTTGAAGCCGAACTCGACGGCCAAGGTCGGTTTGTCATCCCCAAGCCCTTACGCGACTATGCCGCCATTGTCAAAGAAGTTGTTTTTGTCGGCGTCGGTAACCGGGTCGAACTCTGGCAGGAAGCCAAATGGCAGAAGTACCAGCATGATTTACAGCAAAACATTACCAAGTTGGGGGAGAAGCTTTCTGCACCAACCCGTTCTTTTACAACTCACGCTTAAACTTTTACAGGTAAAGGCGGGTGAAGCCTACCTTGATTGCACTCTTGGTAGCGCTGGCCACGGCCTGGAAATAGTTATACAAGGTGGCCATCTTTATGGCCTGGATATTGATCCTGATGCCTTAAAACGCTCAAAAGCGCGCCTAGAAAAGGCCTGCCCACACGCTTTTGTTAAGCTTTTACTGCTCAATTTTAGCCAATTAACTCAGGCTGCTAAGGCTTTTAACCAAACTGAATTCTCCGGTATCCTCATGGATCTGGGACTGTCCAGCGAACAGCTAGCTGATCCTAACCGGGGCTTCTCCTTTCAACAAGAGGGCCTTTTAGATATGCGCGCTGACCCCAGTTACTCGGTTAAAGCTGCTGACCTAGTTAACGGTTTAAATCAGGGAGAGTTAAAACAACTTTTCTTAAAGCTTGGTGAAGAACCGCACGCTGCTAAATTGGCCGATTTAATCGTTAAGTCCAGGCTGGTACAGCCGATTACCACCACCAAACAGTTAGCTGATCTCTGTCTTCAGGCATTTGGCCGGTCAGGCCGAATCCATCCGGCCACTAGGATCTTTCAGGCCTTAAGAATTGCCGTTAACGACGAGTTGAACAACTTGACTGCGGTTCTACCCCAGGCAGTTAATCTGTTAAAGTCCAAAGGTCATTTAGCTGTCATCAGCTTTCATTCGCTGGAAGACCGGATCGTTAAAAACTTTATGAAATCAAATTCAGAGCTAACTATTTTGACCAAAAAACCGCTCACTCCTACCAAAGCCGAGATCAAAGCCAATCCGCGCTCAAGAAGCGCCAAGTTAAGAGTTGCTCAAAAAATATGACTAAAGCTCAAATTAAACAAGTAAATGTTACTATCAGCCGCAAATGCCGGCTTTGTTTGGTTGGTTCAATCAGCCTTGTTTTAATTTTGACCTTAATAAAAATCGTCGCTGCTAATCAAACTGCTACTTTAGGCCAAAACTTAGAAGCCATTAAACAGCAAACAAACTTAATTCGTCAGCAAAACCTGCAGTTAAAAAGCCAGTTGGCCATTAAAACCGGCGGTTTACATGAACTCCAGGATCAGGCTTTAAACCAAGGCTTTACTGATAAACCTCAGATTAAGTACATTACTCAACCTCAAACAGTCGCCCAGTCGCGGCCATGAACTCCAATTGGCGTTTAAATCTACTTAGTTTTTTCTTTGCCTTTATCTTCCTGATTATTATCAGCCGCTTGTTCTATTGGCAGATTTTGGCCGGTGCCAGTCTGGCCGTTTTAGCCCAAACTCAGCAGCAAACCAGTTTGGAACTACCGGCAAAAAGAGGCGAAATTCTGGCGGCTGACAATAGTTTTATAGTTGCCAACCAACCCGCTTACTTTAGTTATTTAAACCGTCAAAACCAGCCGCTGGTACCAGATTTAGCCAGCCGTCTGGCTCCGATTATCTATAACCAGGTGACTTTATCGGCGACTCCTTCAGCTTTACTGTCTTCAGCCGAGCAGAAACAGCTGATTGTTCAGGCTCAAACCGTGCTCCAAAACCGTTTTGACGACTTTCGTTTAACCTGGATTCCTTTAGCCCGAAAACTGACCCTGCCACTTCGCTGGCAACTGGAAGCTTTGAATATCAGCAATCTTTTTTTTGAAGAAGAACAGGTTAGACTCTATCCGGAAGCCTCGATGGCCGCCCATCTGGTTGGCTTTGTCGGTTCAAACGAACAGGGGAATGATGTCGGTTTATATGGCTTGGAAGGTTTTTATCAGTCTGAATTGGCCGGACGGCCAGGACTGATTGTCCAGGAAAAAGATGCTTTTAACCAGCCGATTTTAACCGGCTGGTTCCAAAAACAAAATCAAAAAGACGGCCGCCAGCTTCAATTGCATTTGAATAAAAGCCTGCAATTTTTAGTTGAAAAGAAACTGGCATCAGCTTTGGATCGTTACGGTGCCAAAGCCGGATCAGTCGCCATCATGGATCCCTACACCGGTGCTATTCTGGCTATGAGTTCCCTGCCTGGTTATGATCCGGCTGAGTTTACCCGCTATGACCCCAGTCTTTACCTCAACCCGGTTATTTCCGCCGCTTTTGAACCCGGTTCAATCTTTAAAGTTTTTGTCATGGCTGCGGCTTTGGAAGAAAAAGCGATTAAGTCTGACACTATCTGCGATATCTGCGCTGGTCCGGTTAAGATCGACAAATACACCATTAACACTTGGGATGATAAATACCGGCCTAACTCCGGAATAACTGACATTTTGGTTAATTCCGATAACGTCGGTATGGTCTTTGTTGGTCAAAAACTTGGACTAGATAAGTATTTAGACTATTTTCACCGTTTTGGCTTTACTGAGAGTACCGGAATCGATCTACAGGATGAAAGCACGCCTGAGGCCAAAGCCGATAAAGACTGGACTTATGTTGATTTGGCCACCGCTAGTTTTGGCCAGGGTTTTGTCGTTACCAGCCTGCAGCTGCTGCAGGCTGTTTCCGCCATTGCTAATGGGGGAGAACTAGTTACTCCTAAAGTTGTGGATAAAGTCATCAGCGCTGATAAAATTCTCTTAATTCCTCCAAAAATAAAACATCGGGTAATCTCGCCAGAAACTGCCGAGTTGGTTACGGAAATGATGGTGGCCGCTGCCAAAACCGGTGAAGCCAAATGGGCCAATGTCAAAGGCTACCGGATTGCCGGCAAAACCGGGACGGCTCAAGTTGCCGTCGGCGGCCAGTACGCGAGGGAAAAAACCAATGCTTCCTTTATTGGTTTTGCTCCGGCTGATAATCCCAAGTTTGCCATGCTGGTGACGTTAAAAGAGCCGCAAACCTCGCCCTGGGCTTCCGAAACCGCTGCCCCTCTCTGGTTTTCCCTTGCCCAGGATCTTTTAAACCACTTTAACATCCTCCCTGATAATTATTAGTTTTACCTATGACTTCAGTTCAGCAAGCCGTCATTAATTGAATCAAGCGTAAGTTCTAACTACCCTACAAGGACTCTCCTCGTAGGTTAGACAAAACATTGATCCCAGATGGTAAAATAGAGCAATGCCTTTAAAAGCTAAGCTTAGATCGATTCTTCCCCAAACCTGGGTGAACTTGTTCTGGCACTTGCCTCAGGCAATTTTGGCAAATCTAATCTATAACTTTCCCGGTAGGAAACTAACGGTTATCGGCATTACCGGCACCTCGGGCAAGACCAGTGTTTGCCATCTATTGCACCATATTTTAAAAGCTAATGGTTTTAAGGCGGCTTTACTCTCCACGGTTTCTGTTCCCGGCCTGCACGTCACCAATCCCGAACCGTTTGCTCTCCAGAAATTATTAAACCAAAACCTAAAAGCCGGCTATACCCACGTGGTTTTGGAAGTCACGTCTCACGGCTTAGATCAGTATCGCAATTGGGGGATTAAGTTTGCTTATGGTTTGATTACCAATATCACCCACGAACATCTGGATTACCATCAGACCTTTGCCAATTACCGTCGAGCCAAGCTAAAGTTATTAAAGCTATCTGAAATTAAAGTCAGTTTTGCCTCGGCTGAGGATTTCCCACAAGCCAATCTCAATGCCGCCAGCGCTATTGCCCTGAAACTCGGCATCAAGCAGTCGGCGATTGACAGGGCGGTTAAATCTTTTCCCGGTGTTCCCGGCCGGATGGAAGTGATTCAATCAAAACCGTTTAGGATCGTCATTGATTTTGCCCATAAACCCGATGCTTTGGAAAAAGCGCTGGTGGCCTTAAGATCTCAAACTAAAAATCGTTTAATCAGTGTTTTTGGCTGTGCCGGTCTTCGGGACACTGCCAAACGGCCGATAATGGGAGAGATCTCTTCCCGTTTGGCTGACATTACTATTTTAACCGCCGAAGATCCCCGGACCGAAGACGTTAACCAGATAATTAAAGAAATTAAATCCGGCTGGAAAAAACAACTAAACAATCAGCTGTTAATTAAACCTGACCGCCAGCAGGCAATTAATTTAAGTCTCAAACTGGCCCGGTCAGGCGACACCGTGGTATTATTCGGTAAAGCTCATGAAAAATCAATGTGCTTTGGTACAATAGAAACTGACTGGTCTGAACATCAGGCAGTCAGAAAGGCCTTAAAGTTATGCAGGCATTAATTTTAACCGCCGGAGAAGGCAAACGGATCAAACCGATTATTACCTCCAAACCGTTTATTCCCTTTTGCGGCCAGACTTTATTGGATCGGGTAGTCAGCGGCTTAAAGTCGATCGGGATAAAATCCCAGCTAATTATTGCCAACCCCGCTAATGCTGCTTTAATTTCTTCGCCTCATTTAGTTCAAACTCAGCCTCTGGGTATGGCTGATGCGGTTTTAACTGCCAAGACTAAGCTCTCCGGTCCAGTGGTGATTGTTAACGGAGATGACTTGATCGATCCCAAAATCTATACTGCCTTTGGCCAGGCAATTAAATCCGATCCTCAGTCAATTTGGCTCACTGGTCAGAAAACCAAAACTCTTTTACCCGCCGGTTACTTTCAACTTGAAGAAGATAAAATCACCGGTATCATTGAAAAACCAAAAGAAGCTGAACGACCCAGCGATTATGCTACTCTGGTTTTACACTACTTTCCTGATATTAAAGTCTTTATTGACCTGCTGGAAACTACTCAGTCAGCCCAAGACGATGTTTATGAAGTGGCTTTGAACCGGCTCTTGAAAACCCAACCGGCTAAATTGGTTAAAGCCGTCGGTTACTTTCAACCCTTAAAAACACCTTGGCAGATTCTGGATTTAACCGAAATAATCTTAACTCATGGTTTAAAACCTCAAATTCACTCCTCAGCCAAGATTCATCGGACTGCCGTGATTGAAGGTCCGGTTCAGATCGAAGCCGGGGTAAAAATCATGCCTTATGCGGTCATTAAAGGTCCGGTCTTTTTAGGCAAAAACGTGGTGATCGGCGATCATGTGCTGATAAGAAATTCCCTTATCGAAACCGGCACAGTCGTTGGCTATAAAACCGAAATTGCCCGGAGCTATGTTGGCCCCTACAATAACTTTCATTCTAATTATGTCGGCGATTCAATTATTGAAACCGGTTCTAACCTCGGCGCCGGGGCGACTTTGGCTAATTTAAGATTTGACCATCAAGATATCCAACCCGGCCGGAATAAACTTGGCTGTCTTATGGCGGCTTTGGCTCAGCTGGGAGTTAATGTTTCGGTTATGCCCGGAGTGACTATCGGTTCCAAGGCAATTGTTGGCAGCGGTCTGGTTTTAGCCAAATCTTTGGAGGCAGGTGAATTTAAAAAAGATTAAATCGATTCATTTTACCGGTATTAAAGGCGTCGGGATGACGGCTTTGGCTCTCTGCGCCCAGGATTTAGGTAAAAAAGTCAGCGGTAGTGATCTGGCTGATATTTTCCCCACCGATAAAATTTTAAAAAAACAAAAGCTTAAAGTTAAACTTGGTTTTGACCCCAAACACTTGCCTAAAAACTGTGATCTGGTAATTTATACCGGCGCCCATCAGGGCCAGACGAACCCGGAAGTTCAGTCGGCGATAAGCCAAAATATTCCGGTTTTAGCTCATGCCCAAGCTTTGGCTCTGTTTGCTGAAGGTCTGCCGCTGATTGCAGTCGCCGGAGTCGGCGGCAAAACCAGCACTTCAGCCATGATTGCAACTGTTTTAAACTCAGCCGGATTTCATCCGGCTTATGCTGTCGGCGTCGGCAACATTCTTGGTTTAAATACTCCGGGCGCGTATCATCGCTCCAGCCGCTATTTTGTCGCCGAAGCTGACGAATATGTCACTGACCCGGTTTCTAACCTGACTCCCCGGTTTCATTATTTAAAACCCTATGTGGCCGTGATTACCAACTTGGAATATGATCATCCGGACGTTTATCCGAATCTTCAGGCAATCTTTGACAGTTTTTCTGCTTTTATTAAACCGGTTCCTCAAGCCGGAGTCGTGGTAGTTAACTTTGATAATCCCCGCTGTCGTGATTGGTTGAAAACTGTTCCCAAGCCGGTAATGACCTATGGTTTTTCTCCCCAAGCTGACTGGCAGATTGTATCAACTCATATTGCCGATCAAAAGCAGTTTATTAAATTAAAGTACCAAAATATCCATTGGCCGGATTTAATTTTAAATGTTCCGGGTGAATTTAATGCCTTGAATGCCGTTGCCGCTATTGTCGCCTGCCATCATTTGGGCGTCAGTCAGGCGAGAATTTATGCCGGTTTGAGAAAATTTTTCGGCGCCAGGCGCCGGTTTGAGTTTATTGCTGAAATAAAAAAAATTGCTCTTTACGATGATTATGCCCACCATCCCAGTGAAATCAAAGCGCTGTTAGAAGCGGCCAAGGCCTGGCTGCCTCAACGCCGCTTGATTATTATCTTTCAATCCCATACCTATTCCCGCACCAAAGCTTTGCTCCCGGAATTCAACCGCTGTTTTACTCAAGCCGATGTGGTTTTAATTAATGATATCTTTGCTTCTGCCCGGGAAACTGATAATTTAGGTTTAACCGGTAAGAGTTTTACTCAAAGCCTTCAAGCTCACCACCCTCAGGCCATTTATGCCCCGGATAAAGCAACCACTTTAAATTATCTCTCTAAACATATTTTAACCGGCGATGTTATTTTTACTGTTGGTGCCGGCGATAATTGGCTCTGGCATAAAGAGATTATAAAATTATTACAAAACCGATGAAACTGTCTGACTTTACTCCTAACGAACTATTAAAAAACCACACCACTTTTCAAATCGGCGGTTCGGCCGAGTATTTTTTTGAGGCAAAAACTACTGCTCAGCTGCTGCAGGCGGTTAAACTGGCTGAAAAACTTGAGATTCCATTTATAATTTTAGGCTCAGGCAGTAATGTCTTAATCAGCGATAATGGCATCAAAGGGTTAGTGATTAAAAACTCCACCTCAAAAATTAGGCCTTTAGCTAACCATCAAGTCGAGCTGGACAGCGGCGTCTTCCTTCCCAAAGCCATCTTTTCTTTAATTAACCAAGGTTTAACCGGTTTGGAAGTTTTCAGCGGTATTCCAGCAACTGTTGGCGGCGCTACCGCAGTTAAAATGCACGGCGTTGGTAAAAACTGGCAGGATTTTATCGTTAAAGTGAGAAAGTATCATCAGGTTATTCTCTCGGTTACCTTACAGCTTCAGGCCGGCGATCCGGTTGCCGCCCTGGCTTTGGCTAAGAAAATCCAAGCTTCAAAAAGCCATCAGCCCCAGCGTTCTTCCGGTTGTATTTTTCGTAATCCCCCCGGTCAATCCGCCGGTAAAATTATCGATCAGCAGTTAAAATTAAAAAATACCCGGATTGGCCAGGCCAGGATCTCTCCGGCTCATGCCAACTTTATCGAAAATTTGAATGGGGCTACGGCCAGTGAAGTCCTGCAATTAATTCGCTTGATTCAACAACAAGCCAAAAATAAGCTAAACTTAAAGCTTGACTTAGAAATTATCCTGCTGGGTTTTTAAATATGGCTAAGCTAATTATTCAGGGCGGCAGTCCGCTCAAAGGCGTTGTCCGGCTCGGCGGCGCTAAAAATGCTTCTTTTAAATTAATGGTTGCTTCGCTTTTATGCCCCCATGAGACCCGTTTGTTAAACTTTTCTAAAATTGCCGATGTTGACTTGGTGGCTCAGATCAGCCGTTGTTTAGGCGCCCAAGTTTATTCAGCCGGGGAGCGGACTTTATTTATTAATGCCGCTAAGTTAACGACTTCTATTGTGCCGGAAAATTTAGGTTTGGCTTCCCGGGCTTCCAGTTTGTTTCTGGCACCGCTTTTAGCCCGGACCAAAAAGGCGATTGTGCCTTTGCCTGGCGGTGACAAGATCGGTTCGCGGCCGCTGGATCGCCACTTTGACGGTTTAAGAGCTTTAGGTGCCCAAATCAAGGTTAAAAACAACTTGATTCAAGCTGCTTGCGATCAATTAGTCGGCTGTGAATATAGTTTTGCCAAACCCAGCCATACCGGTACCGAAACTATGATTATGGCTGCAGTTTTGGCTGCAGGTAAAACTGTGTTAAAAAATGTCGCCCTTGAACCCGAAGTTAATGACCTGATCGAATTTTTAAATCAGATGGGTGCCAAGATTACCCGCCAGCCGGGAAGACAGATTGTCATTACCGGAGTAAAAAGTCTTAAACCGGTAATCTATCAAGTCATGCCTGACCGTAATGAAGCGGTTTCTTACGCTGTGGCCGCTTTAGTCACTCATGGTGATATTGTCATTGAAAATGCTCGTGAAAAAGATCTGACGGCTTTTTTAACTAAACTTCAAACCACTGGTGCCGGGATTGAATATTCTCGCTTTGGCATCAGATTTTTTTATCACCGGCCTTTAAAAGCAATTGACATTACCACTAAGCCCCATCCGGGCTTTATGACTGACTGGCAGCCGCTTTGGTCAATTTTAGCCACGCAATCTTTAGGAACATCTAAAATCATTGAAACTGTTTTTACCTCCAGATTCCAGTTTGTTGCCTCGCTTCAAGCCATGGGCGCCAAGATTAAGTATTTTCAGCCTCTGGTAACCAATCCGGAAAGTTTTTACAACTTTAATCTTGCCGACGATCAACCGGAAAACTTCCATGGTATTGTTATTTCCGGTCCAACTCCGCTTAAGGGTCAATCAATTCAGGTCACTGATATTCGCGCCGGCGCCACCTTGGCTTTGGCCGGCTTAGTTGCTAAGGGTCTAACAATTTTAACCGGCCTAGAGCACATTGACCGCGGCTATGAAGATTTTTCCGGTCGTTTATTAAGTCTCGGTGCTAAAATAGAAAGAATTAATTAAACTATGTGTGGAATTTTTGGCGTTATCGGTGATAAGAAACAGGCAGCGCAAACTGTCCTCTCCGGCTTGAAAAAACTTGAATACCGCGGTTATGACTCCTGGGGAATTACGGTTAAACAAGGCCAGCGCCTGGTTCGGGAACGCCATGTGGGTAAGATCGGTGAAGCCAAGACCAAGCTGCCGGTTTCGGCGATCGGCCTGGGTCATACCCGCTGGGCGACTCACGGCGGCGTCACTGTCGGTAATGCCCATCCTCATCTGGACTGTACCAAAACTTTATCCTTGGTTCATAACGGCATCGTCGAAAACTTTCGCACGATCAAAGAAACTTTAATTGCAAAGCATAAATTTTTATCGGAAACCGATACTGAAGTTGCTCTTCATTTAATTGAAGAAAAGACCAAAAAGCAACCTTTGCTTCAGGCCGTACAGCAGTCTTTCAATCAGCTAAACGGTATGAATGCCCTGATCGTTATTTCTGCCAAAACCGATCAGTTAATTGCCGTTAAAAACGGCTCGCCCTTAATTATCGGCCTGGGAAAAAACCAAAACTTTATTGCCTCTGATGTTTGGGCGCTTTTAGACCATACCAGCCGGATAATCTTTTTGGAAGATAACCAAATGGTACAAATCACGGCTGATAAAGTTAAGTTATTTTCTATCAAAACCGGCAAAGCTTTAAAACTAAAGATTATGACCTTGGATTGGCAGGCGGAACAAAGCCGTTTAGGCAAGTTTCATCACTATATGGAAAAAGAAATTTTCGATCAGCCGAAAATCTTGACTAATCTTTCTCAACTGCCTCAGGCTTCAATTGATCAGATTACTAAACTATATCAAGCCAGTCAGTCTAACTATCTTTTGGGCTGCGGCACGGCTTACTATGCCGCCCTTTTCGGCCAGTACTTATTTAATCTTTTTGGCCTGGAAGCTGAAGCAATTATCGGTTCTGAGTTTAAAAAATACCAAAGACTGCTCCATAAAAATAAGACTTTCACTCTCTTGTCTCAAAGCGGGGAGACGATCGATGTGGTTGAAGCTGTTAATTTGGCTAAAAAGCAACATTTAAAAATTATCGGCATCACCAATGTTTTAGGTTCAACTCTTTACCGGAAATCTGACTTTAAACTTCTGCTTCAAGCCGGCCAGGAAGTTGCCGTGGCTTCGACCAAAGCTTTTACTGCCAAGCTGGCAACCCTTTTACAGCTGGGTTTTAACTTAAATCATCAATTGGTTCAGGCGCAAAATCTGATCCGCTTAGCCGCCAAAGCCAGTTTAAATCTCTGTTTGGGCCAAGATCGGGAAAAAATTAAATCCCTGGCCCGGCTGATCAAAGATCAGGAACATATTTTTGTTGTCGGTAAGCTTTTATCCTATCCAATTGCCCTGGAAACTGCTCTTAAAATTAAAGAAGTCAGTTATATTCATGCTGAAGCCTATGCCAGCGGCGAATTAAAACACGGACCGATTGCCTTAATTGATAAAGGCACTCCCTGTATCGTCATCGCCCCCCTGGATGAAACTTACTCGGATATTATCTCCAGCGCTCATGAAATGAAAGCCCGGGGCGGTCTGATTATCGGTATCTCACCTCAAGCTGATCCGGTTTTTGATTTTCATCTTCAAGTTCCTGATTTAAAGCAGGCCACCGCTATTCCCATTACCGTTATTGCTCAACTTTTGGCTTATGATTTAGCTATCAGCCGCGGTTTAAATCCTGACAAGCCCCGTAACCTCGCTAAATCCGTCACTGTAAAATAACCTGCAGGGACAGTCCCTGTAGGTTGCTCCATCGAAAAAACTAAAAAACTTTTCTCAGGAACTTTTCTTCTGGCTTATTGCTTGGTGCCTAATCATTTTCACTTATTTATTTTTCAAAAAAAGAAAATTTAATGGCTAATTTTCTTAGATCCTTGGTGACTAAATAGCGGTTATGATAAAAACTGAAACTCAATTCATTTTCCTTTCAAAATACATCCATCGTAATCCGTTGGAAACTTTGCCTGCAGGAACTGTCCTTACAGGTTCCTTCAATAATCAACTTGCGGCTGCCTTAACTGCTTGAACATATTCTCCTAAATTAGGATTTTTAGCATTCATTAGTTGTAAAATTCCTAATATCGCTTGTTCCCGATTAATATTCTCCGGGTAGGGATTATTCTCTCCAGGTGATATTACCGGAACTCCATTTTTTTTCAAAAACTCAAATTGTTCTTGGGGTATATTAAATTCGCTGGGACAATTTCCTTTAGGACTGTAATCTACATAACGATTACTATAGCCATTTCCCTGTTTGCAAACTGCCGGCACTGATTTTAATTCCAGCGCTTCGCCGAAAGAAACAACCATAACCGGGCCGGAATAGTGTTCTGGGTTTACTTTAAAATTTAAGTGAAATTTTTCCCTATTTACGGTTTTAGAATAAACCACCACCATTTTATCAGTCAAATCTAGTTCAAAAGAGAAACCATAAATAGATATTCGACTATTTTCAAGAATCATTGCTTTTAAAATTTCAGCTTGATCTCTGATCTCACCCCTAATCTTTAATTCATTCTTTATTTTTGTAATTTTACTCTTAAACTTTTCCAGCACACAAACTTCTTTCCGGCAGGCAATAATTGATTTTCCAAGCCAGATTATAGCAAATCTGGTAAAATATACACTAATGGTAACTCAATCTAAAAAGGTGGTGGTTATCGGCGGCGGCACCGGCAGTTTTGTCCTGTTATCCGGTTTAAAAGAATACCCTTTGGATCTGACTGCGATTGTGCCGGTGACTGATGACGGCGGCTCCACCGGCCGGCTAAGAGACGAGTTTGGCTTTTTACCGGTCGGGGATATGCGCCAATGCCTGGCCGCCTTAGCTAAAGAAAACGGTCTGTTACGTAAACTCCTGCTTCACCGTTTTAATAAAGGCCAGGGCCTTAAAGGCCATAATCTTGGTAATCTGATTTTAACCGGCTTAGAAGAGCTGGCCGGAAGCGAACCTGAAGCCATTGCCCAAGCTGCCAAGATCTTCCGGCTTAAAGGCCAGGTCTTACCGATCTCCAACCAGTTGGTTAAATTAGCAGCCGAGTATTCAGACGGCTTGACCATTAAATCCGAACACAAAATCGAAACCCATCGGCTTTTAAAAAACGAACGAATTACTAATCTCTACACCTTGCCTCGAGCCAAAATCAATCCTGAGGCTGAAAAAGCGGTTGCCTCAGCCGATCTGATTATTCTTGCCCCGGGTGATCTTTACAACTCAATTATTGCCAACTTAGTCATTACCGGTACAGTTGAAGCTTTGAAAAAGTCTTCCGCTAAATTAGTCTATATTCTTAACCTGATGACTTTAAACAGCCAGACTAATTACTTTACTGCCTCTGACCATGTTTCTGAACTGGAAAAATACTTAGGTAAATCTTTAGACCATATTTTAGTTAATAACTCGCCAATTCCTCTTGAAATAAAAAACGTTTATGCCAAGGAAGCTGAATATCCAGTTGTTGATGATTTAAAAACTGATCGTCGGGTAATCAGAAAACCTTTAATTGCCGAAACTCTGTTTGAAAAACCCAAAAGCGATACCTTAAAGCGCAGCTTGCTTCGCCATGATCCGGACAAACTGGCTCAAGCTATCATTAGTTTACTTAAATAATTCATGATGCCGATTGTTATTCTTCACGGATGGAACAGTCAACTCTCCCGCTGGCAGGCGGTTGTAAAACAATTAGAAAAATTAAAAATAAAAGTCTATTTGCCGGCTCTGCCTGGTTTTAATCATCAGTTATTAACTAAACCATATAATACTTGCGATTATGTTGTTTGGGTCAAACAGTATCTTGAAAAAAAATCAATCAAGCGCTGTATTTTAATCGGTCATTCGCTTGGCGGCCAGATTGCCTGCCAGCTGGCGGCTGTTAATCCTCAGTTGGTTGCAAAGTTAATTTTAATTAACTCTGCCGGCATTCGTCCGGGAATAACTTTAAAACGTTTAATCTTTATTCCCATTGCTAAAATCGGCAAATGGTTTTTCTCTTTAAAGCCAATCCGGCCGTTGCAGCAACCGTTCCGGCAACTTCTTTACTTGGCTGCCCGGGAATCTGACTATTTAAAATCTTCTCCGTTAATGAGGCAAACGCTGATTCAGGTCATCAATGAAGACCAGCAGTCGTCTTTTACTCAGATCAGCTGTCCGGCTTTACTTATTTGGGGCGGCCAGGACAGAATGACACCGCTAAAATACGGCCGGAAAATCCATAGCTTGATCAGCGGTTCGAAATTAATTATTTTCCCCTCTGCCAGCCACGGTTTGCCTTTTACCCATTCCGAAGCCTTAGTTAAAGAAATTATTCGCTTTATCAATTTATGACTCACTCCTTGGAAATCATTTATTTTCTTCTCCTTTTGAAAGAAATTTTAAAATGCCTTTATTACTGGCAGTTGAAAGAGTACCGTTTTGACCGGTTTAAAGACTTACTGAGAACCCAGCCAAAACGACTTTACTTTTTACCCAGCCGTTACTTGCTTTTCCCGCGCTTGACCCTAAAAATTATTTTATTAGTTTATCTCAGTTTATATTTTTCTCTGTTTTTCCACCCAATTTTGGCTTATTTTCTGGTTCCCTTGATTGTCAGCTTAGTCGTTATTATTCTCAAGCCCTTAAGCGATCTGTTTATCGATTTTCTGGTTTTTTGCGCCAAAATTAAACTTAAAGTTATGCCCAAATCCCAATTAGTGATTGGAATTACCGGGAGTTATGCTAAAACTTCAACCAAAGAAATTATCAGCCATATCTTAGCCGCTAAATATTCTGTTTGTAAAACACCGGAAACAAAAAATACCCTGATTGGCGTGGCGATAACAATTTTAAAAACCTTGAAACCAGCTCACCGGATTTTTGTAGTCGAAATGGGGGCTTATAAGCCTGGTGAAATTAAATCAATCTGTAACCTGGTAAAGCCGACGATTGGGGTTTTAACCGGAATTACTTCTCAGCACTTAAGCTTGTTTGGCAGCCAAGAAAAACTGCTGTTGGCCAAATCCGAACTCTGCCAAGCTTTACCGTCAAAAAGTTTGGCTTTATTTAACGGAGAAGACCAAGCCGTAAGAAAAATTGCCTCTAACTTTCCTCAGCTGACTCAGGTTTTCTATACTTATCCCAAAACAAAATATAAAACTAACTTGCTCGGGGATTATCAGCAGTTAAATCTCCAAGCCGGAGTTTTACTGGCCCGAAAATTGGGGATTAAAACAGCGCTAATTAAAAAGCGTCTGCTTTCCCTTCCGGCTTTCAAAACTCAGTTAACCCGAAAGTTAGGGGTCAATCGGGCTACGATTATCGATAATACTTATAATGCCAATCCCGAAGGCTTTAAAGCCGCCATCAACTTTGCTAAAACTTTAGCCTTTGATAAAAAAATTCTGATTACCTCCGGAATTATCGAGCTTGGTGAAGACTCAACCAAACACCACCAGGCCATTAATCGCCTGGCTCAACCAGTCTTTTCCCAAATCTATATTACTAAACCTAACCTGATTGAGTTTTTCCCCACGGCTAAGCTCATCTCTGATCCTAAAAAATTATCACTTGATTATAAAACTTTAGTTTTACTCATCAGCCGCTTGCCTCAAAAATTTATTGACCAGTTATGCTGAAACCTATCTTAATTTCTCTATCTCCAAATACTACCAGCCGCGACTTTTCGACAGCTCTTAAACTATTACTTCAACCTTGGCTTTGGCAGAAAGGCTCGGCTGAAGAAAAACTTGAAGCAGCTTTAAAAACTAAACTAAATCATTCTTACGGGTTTCTGCTTAATGCCGGCCGTAACGGTCTTTATCTGGCATTAAAAGCTTTAGATCTAAAACCAGGTGATGAAGTTTTATGTCAGGCTTTTACCTGTGTGGCCGTACCCAATGCGATTATTTGGGCCGGTGCCAAACCGGTTTTTGTTGACACGAAGCCAAATCAGTTTAATTTAAGCTTAACTGATTTAAAGAAAAAAATTACTCCTCGCACTAAAGCTTTGATCGTTCAGCATACTTTTGGTGTTCCTGACGAAATTGGAACCCTGGCCACTCTTTGTCGGCAGCATAAAATTATTTTAATTGAAGATTGCGCTCATGCTTTAGGCGCTAAGGTTAATGGCCGGCCGGTAGGCAGTTTTGGCGATATGACGATGCTCAGTTTTGGCCGGGATAAAATTATTTCCTCGGTCTTTGGCGGCGTTCTGCTTACCAATGACCGTCAACTAGCCAAAAAAATTAATCAACTAACTAACCTCTTAACTTATCCACCTAAGATTTGGATTTTAAAACAGCTCCTTCATCCGATTTTATTTAGCTTAATCGTTCCCACCTACTTTTACTTTGGCAAGTACCTGCTTATGTTGATTAAAAAGCTTGGTCTTATCTCCCTGCCGGTTCCTGATCAGGAAAAAATCGGTCGGATGGTGATTCTGCCTCAAAAAATGCCTAACGCCTTGGCTCAATTAGCTTTAACCCAACTATCTCAGCTTGACACCTTTAATCAACACCGTTGTCAGATAGCCAAATACTATGCTAATAAGCTGCATCAACCGGTTATCAACCCTGAAGCCGTTTATCTTCGCTATTCACTCTTAGTTGGTCAGCCTGATCAACTGATTCAAAAAGCTAAAAAACACCAGCTGCTGCTTGGCAACTGGTACCGGCCTTTGATTGCTCCTGCCGGAGTCAGCCGGGCTTTAATTTCTCAAGCTTCTAAATCTTGTCCGAACGCTGATTCAATCAGCCACAGAGTAATTAATCTTCCTACTCATCCGCGTTTAAACTTTAATCAGTTAGATAGAATTATTAACTTTATTAAACCCCATGTTAAATTTTAAACCAATTCAATCAAAATCAGTTTGGGAAAGTTTTTTACTCTCTTCGGCTCAGGTTAATTTTCTTCAATCCTGGAACTGGGGTGAATTTCATCAACAATTAAATCATCAGATCTTCCGTTACGGCTTTTATTTAAATAACGGTTTAATCGGAGTCGCTCAGCTGATTAAGATTAAAGCCAGACGGGCTACTTATTTGGAATGTCCCGGCGGTCCAATTATTGATTGGGATAATTCGGCTCAGGTCAAAACCGTTTATAATCACCTTAAAAACCTGGCCATATCTCAAAAAGCTAGTTTTGTCAGAATCAGACCCAATCAGCTTAAAAATCCTTTCCGGCTTAAAACCTTAAAAGCTGCCGGGTTTCGGCCGTCACCAATGCATCTTCATGCTGAAACTACTTGGGTTTTAGACTTAAAGCCTCCAATTGAAACTATCCTTAAACAAATGCGAAAAAACACTCGTTATAGCCTCAAGCAGGCAGAAAAACTTAAACTTAAGGTAGTCAAGTCTTTAGACGACCAAGACATTCAGCTTTTATATGATTTGCAGTTGGAAGTGGTCAAGCGCCGTCACTTTGTCCCTTTTTCTAAGGACTATTTATTAAAACAATTTCAAACTTTTAAAATCGATAACCAAATTCAATTATTTAAAGTAATCTATCAAAAACAGGTATTAGCCATTGCCTTTATAATTTTTTATGGTCAGGAAGCTGTTTATCACTATTCCGGCTCTAGTAATCAGCTACGTCAGATTCCGGCTTCTTATGCTTTGCAATGGGCCGCGATTCAGGCAGCCAAACAAAAAGGCTTTAACCGTTATAATTTCTGGGGTATCGCCCCAATCAATAAACCTCATCATCGTTTTGCCGGCGTTACCTTGTTTAAAACCGGTTTCGGCGGGTTTGAAGTTGACTATCTGCCGGCGCACGACTTGGTTATCCGTCCCAGTTATTGGCTTAATTTTTTAATTGAGACTTTGCGGCGGATCAGCCGTCATCTATAATTAAATTATGGCCTTACTTTTAGGATTACTGATTTTTTCTTTTGTTATCACTTCTATTTCTTTAATTCCGTTTATCAACCTGCTTTATAAACTTAAGTTTACCCGTCAGGTTCAAAAAACCAAAGATGCTTTTAACCAGCCGACTCCGATCTTTGACCGCTTGCATGCTCATAAAACCGGCACCCCGGTCGGCGGTGGCTTATTGGTAATTTTAGTCGTTACTTTACTTTTCTTTCTGCTCTTTCCTTTAGCCAAATATCTTGGCGTCTTTGTTACCCATGTTTACCCGATTAATGAAGAAATTCACCTGATCTTTTTTACTTTTATCTCCTTCGGAATTTTAGGGCTATACGACGATATAATGAAGTTTTTTAACTTCAAACAGAGTGGTTTTTTTGGTTTAAGATTGCGTCATAAATTTATTATTCAGTGGATTTTAGCTTTAATTATTGCCTCAATGTTATCAATAAATCTTGGTATCGACATTCTTTACATTCCTTTCTTTGGCATTTTGCACTTAAACTGGCTTTTTATTCCTTTTGCCGCCACGGTGATTGTCGCTTTTGCCAATGCCGTCAATATTACTGACGGTTTGGACGGTCTGGCGAGCGGGGTTTTAATGGTGGCATTATTTGCCTTTTGGTTTTTATCGGCTTCAATTTTGGATACGCCGCTTTCATTCTTTTTAGCCCTCTGGCTGGGTTCATTAATTTCTTTTCTTTACTTTAATGTTTTTCCGGCCCGGATTTGGCTGGGTGATGTTGGCGCTTTAGCCTTCGGCGCTACTTTTGCCGTAGTTGGCTTGCTTTTAGGTAAAGCCATGGCCCTGTTAATTATCGGAGCGATTTTTATTGCTGAAATTTTATCCAGCTTAATCCAGCTTTTATCCAAAAAGTTTTTGCATCATAAACTCTTTCCGGTTTCGCCTTTTCACCTTTGGCTGCAACTAATCGGCTGGGAAGAACCGAAAATAGTTACCCGGGCTATTTTAGCCAGTATTATGTTAGCCATGTTCGGCGTTTGGTTAGCGGTAATCTAACATGGATAACCAGCCGATTGCCATTATTGATTCCGGCTTAGGCGGGCTAGCTATTGCTCAAGCTATTTGGCAGCAACTGCCTTGTCAATCTACTTTGTATCTGGCAGACCATGAGTTTTTCCCTTATGGTAATCAAACTACCATTACCATCAACCGCCGGCTAATCGCCATCTTTAAATTTTTACTTAAAAAAAACTGCAAGACTGTGGTTGTAGCTTGTAATACCATTACCGCTAACTCAATTAAATTTTTGCGCGATCTGTTTCCCTTGCCGATAATTGGTATCGAACCGGCGATTAAACCGGCCATACAGGCCAATCTGAAAGAAAACATCTTGGTTTGGGTAACGCCCAAAACTATTGCAAGTTTTTCTTTTCAATCTTTATGTAAGCAGTTAGACCAGCGTGGTCAAATTAAAAGCTTAGCTCTGCCGAATTTAGCTTATGAAATAGAAACTAAATCCAAATCAACTATAAAGCTAATCATAAAAAACCTGATATCCAAAAATCCTCAACCTTACTCAGCCTTAGTTTTAGGTTGCACCCACTATATTTTAATCAAAGATATTATTAAAAAACTTCTTCCTCCTCACGTAATTATTATTGAACCCAGCCAGGCAGTCGCTGTTCAAACCGAAAAGGTTTTGATTAAAAAACGATTAGTGTCTGCCAACTTACCGGCTAAAAAAATTTTTTATACTACCGGTAACCCGGTAGCTGTCACTAAAAAGGCCTCAGCTTTGCTCGCTTCACGTATAATATTTAAAGCATGCAGTTTATAAATAAAAAAATTGCTATTTTAGGCTTTGGCGAAGAAGGCCAAGACTTGATGGAATGGCTTAAAACCAATACTGATAATTGTCAGATTACTATCCTTGACCAGGATCAAAGCAAGGGTCAAGTCTATGAAGGTCAAGATCTTTCCCGGTTTGACTTAATCTTTCGCTCTCCTGGGTTTTATCGCCTCAACCCCATGCTTACTTTAGCCCAGAAGCAGGGGACGGTTATTACCAGTACAACTAAACTGTTTTTTCAACTTTGCCCTTGCCCAATCATTGCCGTTACCGGCACCAAAGGCAAAGGCACTACCGCCACTTTAATTACTCGAATTTTAAAATCTAGCGGTAAAACCATCTATTTAGCCGGTAATATCGGTAAACCCATGCTGACTTTACTGCCCTGGCTTAAACAAGCCGACTTTGTTTGTTTAGAACTCTCTAGTTTTCAACTCCAGGATTTAACCCAAAGTCCGCACTTAGCCGTAGTCTTAAATATTACTTCGGAACATCTGGATTTTCACCGGTCAGTTGCCGAGTATCAACAAGCCAAGCTTAATCTGATCCGTTTCCAGACAAAAAAAGATCTGGCGGTTATAAATGCCGACTATCCTTTTACCCAGCAAATAAAAACTAAAGCCAAAAAATATTATTTTAGTCGCTACCAAAAGGTTAAAGGGGCATATGTTTTATTAAGAAAAATTTATTTAAACCTAAACTCTAAACCGGTTTTAATCGGCTCTTCAGGTAAACTTCAACTAAGAGGTGAGCATAACTGGGAAAATATCACTGCCGCCATCACTGCCAGCGCTCTTTCCGGTGCTTCTATTGCTGCAATTAAAAAGGTAGTTTTCCGCTTTAAAGGTTTAGAGCACCGGCTTGAATTGGTTAGAGAATTGCATCAGGTTAAATACTATAACGATTCCTTCTCTACCACCCCGGAAACTGCTATTGCCGCTATTAAAGCCTTTAAGGAACCAATGATTATAATTTTAGGCGGTTCAGATAAAGGATCAGATTATACTGAACTTGGCAAAACTATCAGCCAAAGTAAAAATATTAAAGCCGTAATTTTAATCGGTAAAATGGGGCCAATTATCGGCCAAAGCATCAAGGCTGTTAGACCTTGTCGGGCTCGGATTATTCAAGGCAAACCTACTTTTCCGGAAATTATCAATCAGGCATATCAGTTAGCCCAGCCAAAAGATGTCGTCGTTCTTTCTCCGGCCTGTGCCAGTTTTGATATGTTTCAAAACTACAAAGAACGGGGAAATCAGTTTAAAACCTATGTTAAAAACTACCTGTAAACCAAAAAAAGCCGATTGGGGACTGTTGATTTTAGTTTTAATTTTGTCTCTATTTGGCCTGGTTATGGTTTATAACGCTTCCACTTTTGAAGCTTTCCAGCTTTATGGTGACAAGTACCATTTTTTAACCTCTCAAGTTAGATGGCTGGGTTTTGGATTAATCAGTTTGTTAATTGCTAGATTGATCCCAATACCTTTAATTCAAAAAATAGCTCCAATTTTCTTTGGTTTTACCTTTTTGCTTTTAATCCTGGTTTTAATCCCTGGTATTGGTGATTCAACCCTAGGGGCCAGGCGCTGGATTAACTTAGGTTCTTTCAGCCTTCAGCCGACTGAGTTAGTTAAACTGTCTTTAAGTATTTACCTTTCCGCTTGGTTGATTAAACGTCGGCCATTTTGGGCTTACTTGTTAATTTTAGGTTTGGTCTTAGGCTTGGTCATGTTACAGCCGGACTTAGGTACTGCCATGGTGATTATTTTTTCCAGCGTTGTTGTTTATTATGTTTCCGGTGCCAACTGGCTTTACTTGCTATTGCTTGGAGCCCTTGGCTCGCTTTCCGGTTTAGGTTTAATTTTAACCTCTGCTTATCGTAAAGCCAGACTTTTAACCTTTTTTAATCCGGCGACTGATCCGCTTGGCAGCTCTTACCACATCCGTCAAGCCCTGATTACCATTGGTTCTGGCGGCTGGTTTGGAGTAGGTTTAGGCCAGTCTAAACAAAAGTATCAATTTCTGCCTCAGGTGACCACTGATTCAATTTTTGCCGTTATTGCCGAAGAAATTGGTTTTTTCGGTTCAGTTATTTTAATCACTGTGCTTTTCTGGCTGATTTACAAAGCTTTTCGGATTGCTAGACTGGCAGTCGATGATTTTTCCCGGCTTTTGGCTGCTTCCATAGCCAGTTGGTTTGCTATACAAATTACTATTAATCTAGCTGCCATGCTGGCATTAATTCCTTTAACCGGCGTTCCCTTGCCTTTTATTTCCTATGGTGGTTCATCCCTGGTAGTTAACCTTGCTGCCATTGGCCTGTTGATAAATATTTCCCGTTATCAATTAAACCCTAAGAAAAAATGAGTTTAAACTTAATTGTCCTGACTGGCAGCCATCCCACTCCGGCTCTCGCTTTAGAAGCCCGGTTAACCTTAGCCGGATATAAAGTAAAACAACTAACTGTTCCTACACCTAAGTTTAATCGTCATCAACCGCTTCGCTCAACCATATCCTTAATTAAACTGCCTAATAGTCTAATCCAAGCTTATCAGCAGTTAATTAGGCTTCAGCCTACTTTGGTGGTTAGTTTTGGCGGTTATCAAGCTTTACCGGTCTGTTTGGCAGCAAAACTTTTAAGGTTGCCTTTAATCATTCACGAGCAAACTTTTGCTTTTGGTTTAACTTCAAAACTTACCAGTTTAATTGCCGATAAAATCGCTGTTTCCTGGCCTTCTTGTCTAAAACACTTTCCCGCTAAGAAAACCTGTCTTACCGGTAATTTGATTAGGTCGGAAATTCTTCAAATCAACCGTCAGCCTGCCAGCCGTCCCACCATATATATTACTGGAGGCCATTTCGGTTCTCAGGCTATCAATCGGGCCGTGGCTCCGATCTTATCCAAATTATTAGAAAAATATATTATTTATCACCAATTCGGGCTTTACCAAGTTAACCAGCCGCCGGTTATCAACCAGCCTCATTACCATTTACAAACCTGGTTTACCCCAACCCAACTAAAAAAAATCTATTCTCAGGTTGATTTAGTCATAAGCCGCAGCGGCATTAACACAGTTACCGAGCTGGCCTACTTAAGAATTCCGGCTGTCTTAATTCCGTTAACTACCGCCCAGAAAAATGAACAGCAGACTAATGCCAAATTTATGCAATCTTTAGGTTTGGCTTTAATTCTTAACCAAACTCAACTGACACCAAAAACACTTTTACAAACTATCGACCAGGCTATTAAAATTTTGCCGCAAAAATCTTCTCAAAGTTTTGATAGAAATTTAGTTAGTTCTGCAGCTGACAAACTCTATGAGTTAGTCATTAAACTAATAAATCATGAAGTTTAAATCATTGCTGTTTATTTTTTTTCCGGTAATCATTTTAATTGGACTAACGATTACATTAAACCAGCTGGCATTTTTTTCAATTAAAAAGATATCTTGTCAGATCGATCAGTATCCTTGCTCCTTAGCTTTTGAGCCAACTTTAGTGAACTTTTATCAGCAGAATATCTTTAAACTTAAGAGTGCTAAAGCCACTCAAATCTTATTAGCTTTCGATCCAAACTTGACTGATATTCAGGTAACAAAAAAACTTCCTAATCAAATATCAATAACTGCCAAGCGCCGTCAGCCGATGGCTCAGCTGGTTCCGTATCTAAATCTGGAATTTACTGGTTTAGACAGTTCAGCTTCAGCGACATTATCCGGTGTTATTACCAATCAGGTTTTTCAGCTTGATCAATCCGGAGAGTTTTTTATGACCAAACAATATCAGCCAAACCTTTACCCAACCGTAGCTGTACCCGAATCTTTTAACTTTGACCAAAATCCGTCCCTAGCAACAAAAAATCTTAGCGACTTAATCAAATCTCTTCAGGAACATTATGTTAGTTTTAATCTGTTAGCCTGGCTTAATCAATCTGTTGGTATAGTCAAGACTAATCAAGGTCCATATGCGATTATCGATCTGACCGGTTCACTCAATTCTCAGGTTGCATCTTTACAATACATTTTATCTGGTTATAAAATAGGGGAGAGCCTGCCAGTAAAAATTGATTTAAGATTTGATAAACCAGTTTTAACATTTTAAACATGACTAAAAACCAAATTATCTCTGCTATTGACATTGGCACTACTAAAATTACTACTTTAATTGCTAATCTTGGTGCCGAATCAGATAAGCTTAATATTATCGGCGTGGCCAATGAACCGGCTAAAGGTTTAAGAAAAAGCCAGATTGTTGATATTGACGAAGCGATTGAATCGATTACCCAAAGCGTTGAATCAGCTGAACGGATGGCTGGCTATACGATTTCTTCCTGCATTGCTTCCATCTCCGGATCACATATTGAATCATTAAACTCTAAAGGCGTTGTCGCCGTGGCTGAGCCGGAAGGAGAAATTAGCCCTAGCGATGTTTCTCGGGTAATTGAGGCCGCTCGAGCTGTCTCTTTACCATCATCTAGAGAAATTCTTCATGTCATCCCTAGGGACTTTAAAGTTGATTCTCAGGAAGGGGTCAAAGATCCGGTTGGCATGAGCGGAGTTAGACTAGAAGCCGAAGCCCACATTATCACCAGTTCTTCTACTGCTTTAAGAAACATTAGTAAATGCGTTTCTGAGATTGGGGTGGAAATCGATAGTTTGGTCTTTTCCGGCTTAGCCAGTTCTGAAGCGGTTTTAACCCCGACTGAAAAAGAACTCGGAGTCGTCTTGGTTGACCTTGGCGGCGGCAGTACTTCTCTGGCAGTTTTTGTTGAAGGCGCTCTGTCTTTTTCTTCTGTTTTGCCGGTCGGCTCTAAAAACATCACTAACGATTTGGCTATTGGCTTACGGGTTAGTTTAGAAACTGCCGAAAAGATAAAACTAGCCCTTTCTAAAATTGAAAAAGATCAGGAAGATGACAATGACGATCTGGACTTTAAAAAATTAAATTTAAGCGAAGATGTTGGCAAATTATCCAGGAAAACTCTGACCGAAGGAATTATCCGGCCGCGTTTAAATGAAATTTTCGGACTCGTTGGCGAGCAGTTAAAAAAATCCGGTTTTGGCGGAGTCACTCCAGCCGGAGTTGTAGTCACCGGCGGCGGAGCTTTAACCGCCGGCTTAACCTCTTCCTGCAAACGGACTTTATCCTTACCGGTTAGGATTGGTTATCCCAAAGGCTTAACCGGTTTAATCGATGAAATAAAATCTCCGGCTTTTGCCACTGCTTGGGGTTTAATCGATTACGGGGTAAAAAACTTTAAAGGTTTTAAATCTGACTCTGCTTTTAAAAACTTTTCCAAAAATTTTCCCAAGATTCCAGTTAAAGGCGTTTTTAGTAAAGGCATTAAACTTCTCAAATCCTTCTTGCCTTAAATAAAAAAATAAGCTATTGTTAATTAGTAAACTCCTGCCCTGCTTTAATTAATTGAATTTGCCTTTGGCAAAAAACTATGGCTTTGGTCAAACCAGATTTAAATACATTTGCCAAAATAAAGGTCTTAGGGGTCGGTGGCGGAGGCAGCAACGCCGTTTCCAATATGGTCCGTTCTAACTTGATTAAAGGTGTGGAGTTTGTTGCTATCAATACCGATGCCCAAGCCCTGCTTTCATCTCAGGCTGAAACAAAAATCCAAATTGGTGAAAAATTAACTGGTGGTTTAGGCTCCGGGTCTGATCCCAAAGTTGGTGCTCAAGCGGCTGATGAAACCAAAGATAAGATTAGAGACTTTTTGTTTGGCGCTGATATGGTTTTTTTAACTGCTGGAATGGGAGGTGGTACTGGCACAGGCGGCTGTCCGATTATTGCCGAAATTGCTAAAGAAGTTGGGGCTTTAACCGTAGCTGTGGTCACCAAACCCTTTCTTTTCGAAGGCACCCGGAGAATGGTTAATGCCGAAGAGGGAATTGAAGCTTTAAAAAGTAAAGTTGATACCATGATCGTCGTTCCTAATCAACGGTTGATGGACATAATCGATAAAAATTTGACATTGATAGAAGCTTTTAAAATGGCCGACAGCATTTTAACCCAAGGGGTTCAGGGGATTTCTGACCTAATTACTACTTCTGGTTTAATTAATGTTGATTTTGCTGACGTTAAAACCATTATGAAAGATGCCGGTACTGCCTTAATGGGAATGGGCAGCGGTGTTGGCGAAAACCGGGCTCAGAATGCCGCCCGTTCGGCGATTTCCTCGCCCCTTTTGGAAACATCAATCGAAGGCGCCAAAGGCATGTTGTTTAACATTGTCGGCGGTACTGACCTAACCATGAGCGAAGTCAATCAGGCAGCGGAAATTATTTCCAAAACTACCGATGCTGATTGCAATATTATCTTTGGCGCGTCAATTGATGAAAATTTAGTCGACCAAATCAAGATTACCGTTATTGCCACCGGTTTTGATGAAACCCGCCAGCGTTTAAGAGATCTTTCCAGCCGGTCAGTCCCAACTGTTTCTGTCCAGCCTGCTGATAAAATCAATCCTGACCAGCCGGAATTAACCGAAGTAAAAGAAACTGACGAAGAGTCAGACGAATTTGATATCCCCGCCTTCCTCCGCCAGGGGAGATAATTATGACAAAATCGAATTCAAATCTATTAATCCTACAAGGAGACTCCTTGTAGGCAAATTATCTGCTCAGAAAGAAATAGTATGTTAATGCTAGAGAGACCAAAAAGCCAAGATCCTCTTAAACAACACCGTGAACTTTATCGAGCCTTTTTAGCTTGTATTGCAGCTAAAAAAAGAATAAATACAGCCAATAATGTTGACCTAAGCATGTTTAATCAATTCATAGAAGCTCATTACCGGCAACAAGAACTTCAAAAATTATATTCTGACTCTCACCATTTTTCATCGCTTTTTGATCAAAGTGAATATGATCGATGGCAAGCAATATTTCGCGATCCAGCTAAGCAAAAACAAATTGCTATAGAATCCAAAAAAGAACAGCAAAAGCAACTGAGAAAATCAATTAGTTATGCCGAAATACATTCTGCAAAAAAAGCGGTCCGGAACTGGAAAAATATTGCCAAATTAATTGGAAAAGATATTGCCGAAACCAACGGTGCTAACTTGTTTCGGTTGCCATCGACTGACAAATTAGATCAATTTCTTGAACGATATCCTAATCTACAAGCAGATGAAAAACTTAAACAATTAAGAGAAAACGCAATGACGGCTCATTTGGCGCTTGTCGAAGCCGACGAACCGACGCTTGATCATTTTAATAATTTTTTACAAGCCAATATAGCTAGCGAGTTATATTTGGGAGACTTAGTCGAACCAGCTGATAAACCGAATTTTGGATATGTAGAAGCGGCTAAAGATCCAAACATGCAGTTGCAGATCGCTTTAAATTTTACAAGAGTGTTTAAAGAAACTCTAGCTCAGGGTCTTCCCATAGAATTTAGGCCTCAACACCAAAAAGCCGCCTCTAATTGGGGTAAAATCGCTGGCTTAATTAAAGCAAATATCCTACAAGGAGACTCCTTGTAGGCAAAGGAGGTTTTATGCCATTTCAAGAATTATTTAAAAAACACCCAAAATTAATAAATCCAGACTTAATCCAGAATCAGCAACTGCAAAGTGAACTTACCAAGTGTGCTATGGCAATCTTTAGTCTTGAAGCAAAAGCAATAACCGGATCAATCACTAAACCAGACGCAATTATTCTGGCTGACAACCAAAATCCAAAGCAGCTTACTTTATCAAGATTTGGTGAAGTTTATGTTTCAAAGTTAGTAATTGAACCAAGCTATTTATTTATTCAAATTACCGGTGAAAAGGTCAGAGAACCGTTTAGGTTTATCAGAATTCCACTACAACGTGGTGGAAAGAATCTCCCTGAATGGAAAGAAGGAATAGTTACTTGTCAGCAACCAGAATGTTATTTAAATCCTCCAAGAGACACTACTCAAGCTGATCTTTATGATAAGCAAAGATGGGATAAGCCGTTGAGTTATGACGGAAAACTGGTAGTCGCTCAACTTTGCTGTGATGTGCTGGAAGCTTTAAGCCCAGCTGAATAATTTTGGGATTTTTGTTAAGATAGCCTTATGAAGAAACCTTTTTTTTCCGACGAGCCGGCGATGCCGGATTTTGTGGCTTTGGAAAAAGTCCAGGCGGTAATTTGGGAAAAAGCTGGAATTATAAAAAAATATTTAAAGAAAAATTCTAAAGCTAAACAAAAGTTTTCTTTTTTAGACGGTCCGATTACTGCCAATAACCCGATGGGCGTTCATCATGCCCGCGGCCGGACTTACAAAGACCTTTGGCAGCGCTACTTTAATATGAAAGGCTACCGCCAGCGCTTTCAGAACGGTTTTGACTGTCAAGGTCTTTGGGTGGAAGTCGAAGTCGAAAAAGACCTTAAGTTTAAAACTAAAAAAGACATTGCCCAGTACGGCATCGAGAAATTTGTTAACCAATGCAAAGCCCGAGTGGAAAAATATTCCAAGATTCAGACTGAACAAAGCCAACGCTTAGGTATGTGGCTGGATTGGGACAATTCATATTTCACCATGTCTGATGCTAATAACTATGCTATCTGGAACTTTTTAAAAACCTGCCATCAGCGCGGTTGGATTTACAAGGGTAAAGACGTGGTGCCCTGGTGCCCGCGCTGTGAAACCGCCATTTCCCAGCATGAAATTTTAACTGAAGACTATAAAGAAGTGGTTCACGACTCTATTTTCTTTACCTTGCCGTTGCTAGAGCGGAAAGCTGAAGCCCTTTTAGTTTGGACCACCACTCCCTGGACTTTACCGGCTAATATTGCTGTCGCTGTCGATGCAACCTATGACTATTCTTTAGTGCAGACCAAGTCCCAGCGCCGGCTCTGGCTGCTTAAAGCTTTAGCCAAAACTGTTTTAGGTGATGATTTTGACAAGATTCTTGAGACTAAACCAGGCAAAGATATGATAGGTTGGGGTTATCAAGCTCCCTTCCAACACTTACCGGCCGTGAGCCAAGTTAAGCATCAAATTATTCCTACCGATCCGCTGATCATGCCGATTACCATAGAAGAAGGCACCGGCTTGGTGCACACTTCGACCAGCACCGGGGCTGAAGATTATCAGTTAGGTAAAAAATTAAAGTTACCGGTTGTTCCGGCGATTAACGATCAGGCCGAGTACTTGCCTGGCTTTGGCGCTTTAACCGGCCAGAATGCCAAAAAACATCCTGAGCTGATTTTTGACTTCTTAAAATCAAAGCCGGAGTTTTTCTATCAGATTAAACCTTATAAGCACCGCTATCCTGCTTGCTGGCGCTGTAAAACCGAGCTGGTCTGGAAAATCACCGATGAGTGGTATATCAGCGTTGATAAGCCGGATCCGACTGATGCTAACAAAAGAACTTTGCGCCAGCAAATGATTGAGGTGACTAAAAAAGTCTGCTGGATTCCGGAATTCGGTTTGGAGCGGGAACTGGACTGGCTGAAGAATATGCACGACTGGCTGATTTCCAAGAAAAATCGTTACTGGGGTTTGGCCCTGCCGATTTATGAATGCTCTAAGTGCCATCACTTTGAAGTCATTGGCTCTAAAGCCGAGTTAAAGCAAAAAGCAGTTAGCGGCTGGTCAGAGTTTGACGGCCATTCACCCCATAAACCCTGGATTGATAAAGTCAAAATTAACTGCTCCAGCTGTGGTCAAACCGTCGGCCGGATTGAACCGGTAGGCAATCCCTGGCTGGATGCCGGTATTGTCTCGTTTTCTACCCTGCCTAAAGATTGGTTCCCGGCCGATTTTATTACCGAATGCTATCCCGGCCAGTTTAAAAACTGGTTTTACTCGCTTTTAGTTATGGCGACAGTTTTGGTAAAAACTAATCCGATGAAAACCGTATTGGGTTATGAATCAGTTGTTGGTGAAGATAACCGGCCGATGCATAAATCCTGGGGCAATGCGATCGAATTCAATGAAGGTGCTCAAAAAATCGGCGTGGATATTATGCGCTGGCTTTATGCCAAAGTTTTACCGACCACTATTCTTCCCTTTGGTTATACTCCGGCTAACGAAGTTAAACGCCAGGTTTTTTTAATGCTCTGGAACTCTTACCGCTTTTTCATTTCCCAGGCTAATGCTCATCATTGGCAACCTGAACCCGGACTGCCGCTTGCTGACTCAATTTTAGATCGCTGGATTTTATCCCGGCTGCAAAACACCCTTAAAACAGTTACCGGATCTTTGGATAAATTCTACTCAGCTCCGGCTATAATCAGTCTGGAAGACTTTATTAACGACTTTTCTACCTGGTATATCCGCCGTTCCCGCAACCGGGTCAGCCAAAGCTCCACCTTTCAGACCCTTTATTTTTGCTTAACTACCTTAAGCCAACTTATGGCTCCGATTACTCCTTACTTAAGCGATTATCTTTTTACTCATTTAACTAAAAATTCTTCAGTCCATCTGTCTTCCTGGCCCAAACTTGAGACAAAACTAATTAACTCAGATTTGGAGAAAGATATGGCTAAAGCCCGCCGCTTGGTGGAAAAAATTCATGCTCAGCGCCAGGAACTTAGGTTAAAGGTTCGCCAGCCCCTTGCCAAAGCCACTATTGCTGGCAAATCGTTCGGCGGTAAAGACCTACAGCAGTTGATCTTAGAAGAAACTAACCTTAAGTCTCTTGTCTTTGATCCCAAGTTAAAAGCTGGCATGGTTAAACTTGACTCAAAACTAACTCCCAAGCTTAAAGCCGAAGGCGAAGCCAGGGATCTGATCCGTCAAATCCAACAAGCCAGAAAACAGATAGGTACAGATTTGAACGAACCGATTAATCTTGAACTGCCCAGTTGGCCGAAAGAATTTGCTGCTGAAATAAAACAAAAAACTTTAGTTAAAACTTTAAAATTTGGGGACAAACTTAAAGTTATCAGAATATAATCAAGCTATGAGGCGGTTTTTTATCGACTGGAAGTTAATCCTGCCAGCCTTGATCATTTTAATTATTGGTCTTGCGGCAATTTTTTCTTCTGCTCCAGCCATTGGCCTGGAACAGTTAATTTTCACTGTTATCAGCCTGGTTGCTTTTCTAATTACCGCTAACTTTTCTTACTCATCCCATCAGCATTTAGTGAAAATTTATCTAATTGGCTCAATTATTTTACTGATCCTGCCTTTTGTCTTTGGTACTTTGACTCGCGGCACAATCCGCTGGATTCAAATTGGCTCACTGACTTTGCAGCCTTCGGAAATAATCAAACCGTTTTTGATTATTATTTTTAGTTATTATTTATCCCAAGCTAAAATAACCTCTAAACTAAAAACTATTTCTAGCTATTTTTCTTTATTGCTTGTCCCGGCTTTTTTAATCTTTAAACAGCCTGATTTAGGCAGTACCTTGGTCATTATTGCCATCTGGCTGGGAATTTTAGTCGCCTCTAAACTTCCGTTTTATGGGTTAACCGCGATCGTGTTTCTTAGTTTATTTTTTACTCCATTGGCCTGGAACTATTTAAAACCCTATCAACAGCAGCGGATTGCCAGTTTTATCAATCCTTACGCCGATCCCAAAGCCAGCGGTTATCATTCAATTCAATCTATAATTGCGGTTGGTTCCGGCGGCCTCTTCGGCCGGGGACTTGGCCATGGTCCACAGTCACAACTTCAATTTCTGCCTGAACGCCACACTGACTTTATCTTTGCCTCTTTAGCCGAAGAAGGCGGTTTATTGGGCTCATTAACTTTGATTATCGCTTTTTTCTTTTTACTTGCCAGATTATTGATAATTAGCCAAAGGGCGCCGGATAGTTTCGGTCAATTAATCGGTATTGGAATCTTTACCTTAATCTTTTTTCAATTTACGGTTAATATCGGGATGAACTTAGGTCTCCTGCCGATCACTGGCATTACCCTGCCTCTGGTTTCCAGCGGCGGCAGTTCATTGCTGGCCATTGCTATCTGTTTAGGTTTAGCCCATAATCTCAGCCGCCACGCCAATATAAAGAATTCCGTTTTTCTGTCCGAAATATATGGGAGTTGAAAATGAAAATAAGGTAGCGGTTGTCACTGATAGTAGTTGTTCCTTTAGTCAAGAAGATTTGCTTGCTCGAGGCCTAAATATTTCTGTTTTACCTCTTCACATAAATTTTACTATTAACGGAGAAACTCAATCATATGCTGATGGAAACTTAACCCCTGATGAATTTCGTAATAAGCTGCAACAATCCCCAGCTCTGCCAACTACTGACGGTTCAGTTCAAGGCTCAGCTTTAGAGATTTACCCGCATTTAGCCGAAAAAACTAACCAAATTATTTCTATCCATATAACTTCGAAACTTTCTGCTGCCTATAGTTCTGCCCGAACTGCAGCTGACAAGGTTATGGAAGCAAAACCAGGGTTATTAATTAATGTTGTCGATTCAAAAAGAATATCATTAGCTATGTTTTTCTTAGTAGAATTAGCCGCCAAAATGGCAGCGCAACAAGCTTCATTAGAGGAAATTAATCAGGGAGTAATTGACGCAATTCCCAACACCGGTTTTGTTTTCGGTTTGTCTACTTATGAAAACTTAGTTAAAAGCGGCCGGGTATCGCAAACAAAAGCCTGGCTTGCAACCAAGATACGAACTTATCCATTATTAGGCATGTTGGGAGATTCAGGTGAATTAGATAAAATTAGTCTGGTTCGAACAGTCGGGAAAATGCCCAGTACCCTAAAAAATACTATCGTTGAAGCTTGTGGGTCGAAAGAAATAGCCAGACTGGCTGTATTGCATACCAATAATCTGTCAATGGCTACCGACTTACAGGGAATGCTTCAAGAAATTTACCCGGGAGAAATATTAATTAAAGACGTTACTGCCTCAGCCATTGGTATCTATGCCGGAGATGGTGGACTTGGGGTTGCCTTCATGACCAACTAACTCTATAATACGCTCCATATGAAGTACGCAGTCATTCAATTAAGCGGCAAGCAATACCGGGTTTCTGAGGGAGAAGTGATTACGGTTAATAAGCTTAACGGTAAGTTAAAAGACAAATTAAAGCTTGATCAAGTTTTACTGGTTGTTGACGGTAAAAAAGTGGTAGTTGGCCAGCCGATTATAAAGACCGGCTTGGTAACCGCTGAAATTCTTGAACAAAAAAAAGATAAAAAGATTCGGGTAGCCAAATATAAGGCCAAATCTAAGTATCGTAAAGTTCAAGGCCACCGCCAGCAAATTACGTGTGTTAAAATCGTGAAAATTACCGTATAATCAGTTCATGTCCAAGAAAAAAGCTTCAGGTTCAACCAGACAACATCCTCCCCGAGCCGGAAAACGCCGTGGGGTTAAGCTATTCGGTGGCCAAAAAGCGACTACCGGTATGATCATCGTCCGCCAAAAAGGTACCAAGTTCCATGCTGGCGAAGGCGTCGGTATGGGCCGGGACTTTACCTTATTTGCTTTGCGTGATGGCATGGTAAACTTTTTTAAAAAACAAGGCCGTAAATTAGTTTCAATTAAAGCTTAAATATGCCAGATAAAGACAATATCCATCATTTAGACATTGCTCAAATCCAAGCCAATCCACTTCAGCCTCGAGGTATGATTACCCCTGATTCCTTAATGGACTTAGTTGATTCAATCCGTGAGCACGGTATTATTGAACCATTAATTATTGCCCATACTCCGGCTGGTTATCAGTTAATTGCCGGCGAACGCCGTTGGCGGGCTGCCAAACTGGCTGGTCTTAATCAAGTTCCCTGTATTATTAAAGAAACTTCGCCTCAGGGAATGCTGGAAATGGCGCTGGTGGAAAATGTTCAGCGGACTGACCTTAATGCCATTGATCGGGCTAAAGCTTTTGAACGTTTAATTGAAGAGTTTGATCTTTCCAATGCCGAAATTTCCAAACGAATCGGCAAAAGTCCGGCCTATATTTCCAACACTTTAAAACTTCTGTCTTTGCCTGATGCATTAACTGATGGTTTAATTTCCGGTTTGATTACTGAAGGCCATGCCCGGGCCTTAGCTTCAATTGAAGACAAGGGTGCCATGATCGAGGCCTATAAAATTATCTTAAAAGAATCCGGTTCTGTCCGTCGGGCTGAAGATCTTGCCCGTCGGATGAAAGACAAAACCGGCCAGGCTGTTTCTTCTCCGACTAATCGTCCTGCTCATATTGTCAGCCAGCAAGTTGATGAAATGACTGCCAAACTCAGCCTGTCTCTCGGGAGCAACAGCAAAGTTAAACTCATCCGGACTCAACGGGAAACCAGACTGCTTATTGTCTTAAAAGGCGCTCCCGATGTCACTAATTCTAAACTCGAAAAAATCGTTAAAGCGATTGCTCAAGCTTAAATTTTTCCTGCCTGAAAGGAAAAAATGGGAACAGAACAAAAATTAGCTCCGCGATTTACTAATTTTGTCCCTCTTGTTTTGGCCGAATTTGAAACAGAAGCTTTATTTGCTGACTTATCCGGAAACCATGAAAAAGCCTTTCATCTTCAAATCGCCCTATTAAGGCATCAGTTTGATTTAAGCTTTGAGGCAGCCAAGAAAGTGGTTGCCCAAGTTAGACCAGATATAAATCAACCACCAGTGAAAGAAGGATTAGTAGGTTATTGGCAGCAATTAAGCCAAGAAACCGGGCTTAACTTTGACATTGATTTAGATTTATTGACACCAGAAGAGCCTACGGTTGAAAGTTTAGCTGGAATTTTCTCGGATATTTACGGCGTTGAACCTGCAAAGCTCTACCCGGCCATGCAAGCGCGTCTTGCCGCAATGAAGTGTTTGGATCGGAACGTTCCAAAAGTAGCCAAAATTTATTATAAGGAAAATTTGATCGAGTCTTACACTTTGTTACAAGCCGCAATCAGTTAATCATTGGGATATTTGTCAATCACGCCTAGGTTGTTTAAAGGCCAGTATCTAATCCAGGCTTTTCCGACTATATTAGTTATCGGAACAAATCCCCAATCGCGTGAATCGCTGGAATTATTTCGGTTATCACCTAAGACAAAGTAATTATCAGCCGGAACTGTTACAGTTAAGCCTTCTTTAGCGTAATATCCGGCTTGAGTGTTGATTGCCGGTGATAAATATTTAGATTCATCTAAGAGCTGATTATTAAGCCAAACTTTACCATTCTCTATCTTTACCCGGTCACCCGGTAAACCAACAATCCGTTTAATATAGTCATAATCTTCATTTTTCGGAGCTTTAAATACGACTACGTCTCCAAAAACAGGTAAATGAAAACGATAACTGACCTTATCAGTTAAAAGATATTCGCCGTCATGGAAATTATCATACATTGAACTGCCGTTAACCTGGTGCGGTTGGAATAAAAATCTATACATCACTACAAAAATCGCCAAAGCAATCACAATTGTTTCCACAAAATCCAAAAACCACAGCCAGATTTTTCGTAAAATACTATCATCTTCCATAGTTAATAGGCTATACCTTTTGTTATAATAGGTCAATTGGATATCGGACTCTTAGCTCAGCTGGTCAGAGCGCACGATTCACATTCGTGAGGTCGAAGGTTCGAGCCCTTCAGAGTCCACCATTAACCTATAATAAAGATTATTTATTTTATAATAATTATGCCAGAAAGAATCCCTCAGGAAATTATTTCAATTTCACAACAAAGCGAGGGAGACGAATTTGTTGATTTTTCTCCAGTTTTTGGGGAAATAACTCAATATCTAACTCGAGTAATACTTCGATCAGTCGGCCATAATGACGATATTTTTAACAGATGCAATAATGCCTTGCTTTTAGAAAGCGGTGTTTATTTAGAATACTCGGGATTGAAGGATGGAATGAAACGAAGAGTGAGAATTGTAAATTGTGAAAAAATTACTATTGGAAATCAAAACCTGCAAGCTGATGATGAAGCATTAATGTTAACATTAATTTTATCCGAAGCTGATTATATTGATTTTAATTGTAACGATTTAGGTCTAACTCCTACTTAATCATTCCCTGCCAGTCAGCGCAAAACTTTTCCAATCCGGCGTCAGTTAAATCTTGCTGAAGCTGATAACTCTCCCAAGGTTGGTTTAAATCAACTTCTTCATAATTCATTGGTTTTAATGATTGCACTATTGGTTCAACTACTTGTTTTTTCTGCCATTGTTTTAAAATTGATAGGGGAGAAGTGATTAAATCAGTTTGAAGCTTAATACAGCTTAGATGATGGTTCAAGTTTCTGATACTGGCCGATAAGACTTCCACATGGCCATCACCATTTTTATACATTTCCAAAATGTTTTTAATCAAATCCAAACCATTAATGCCTTTATCATCCAGCCGGCCAATAAATGGCGATAAAAATACCTGGCCTTTTTTAGCCCCTTTGGTAGCAGCGTAAACTGCCGCCGCCTGCTGTTGGGAAAAACACAAAGTCAGGTTAACGTTTATACTTTCTTTTACCAACTGTTCCGCTGCAACCAATCCGTTTTTAATAATTGGCAGTTTAATATGGGCATTAGGAATCCAGGTATTCATCTCTTTTGCCTGAGTTAAAATTTGTTCTACCGACGTGGTCATATCCGCATAAACTTCAACTGAAACCGAACCGTTGGGGATTAGCCGGGAAATTTCCTCGACCACTTTTTGATAAAAAGCATAGACTTCTTCTTTGGAAAATTTCTGGTCCTGGACTTGCGGGTTTTTGGCAATCAGCGACGGATTAGTTGTCTGGCCGTCTAACTTTCCCAGTAATTCTAAAGCCACTTTTGTTTCCTGTGGATCAGCACTGTCTAAAAAGATTCTAGTAGTCATCGGCTAATTTTACCATTAAATTAACTTCCTGGGCGATCACCCTGGAAGCCAGAGCTTGGATAAACGCTGCCCCAAAGTTTTTTTGATTAAAATCATTTTGGCTGTTTGCTAACAGTGTTTCGCTGTAAGCTAATGCCTCACCGATCTGAGCATTTTCGCCGCTGATCTTTTTGGCAACTTTATCTTTAATCTGGGATAATGTTTTCTCCGCACCTTTTAGTTGCTGTTTGGCTAATTTCAGAGTTACTTTAGGAGTTGATTGGCTGTCTGACTGAATAAACGCTTGTATTAAAACTTCACCGATTTCATTGACAGAAGATTTCCACTCGATTTGGCTCTGGCCGAATTTATCGATTTTTTGTCTTAGCTCATAGGTATTAATAATCGCCGCCTGAATAATTTTTTTCTCATGTGGATGATTAATTAATCTGATTACCTGATCAATATAAACAATTATATTCCGTTTTTTTATTTTAGGCAGACTTGATTGATTAATTTCAACCTTTAACTGGTTTAGCCTAAATTTAGCCAGTTCTAGACCTTGATTGACAGATGTAATTTGTAATCCACTTTCAAAACTTAATTGAAACTTATCTATTTGATTATAAGCTGTTTGGTTGCTGGTTCTGTCCCAAATCTCGCTATTATTAGTTAAACGGCCAATCTCCAAGTGGTAAATTCCACTCTCGGTTCCGGTAACTTCTACTTGATAATTTCCCGGGAGGGTGTTGTAAATGATTAATAACTTATCTTCACTACTGTAAATACTGTTAGGGATTGGATTACTCACGCCCTCTCCGGCCTTTAAACCATCTGGGGCTGTGACTAATAAATTAGCCGGTGAATGAAGAAAAAATACCAGGGATGGATTTCTGGGAATTTCGTTGCTGTTAGTTATCGGTGTAGCTGACAGACCTAAAGCTGACAAGATTGCTTGAATTCCTTCAGCCGTCTGGACTAAATCAACATGGTTGGCATTAACCGTAACTTGGCTAGCTTGATCAATCAGGGCACTTTTTTGTAAAACCGTTAAATCTCCGTCAGCAGTGTATTCATAAGTATCAGGCCGGCCATCTGACCATTTACCCAGGAGTTTGTCAGTTAAAGTTCTATCTGTTAGTTTAATCCATTCCACTGAATCTTTATCCGCAGCTTGCTCCTTGCCGCTGATAGTAGTTAATAAGGTTTTAAAATCAGTCAATAACTCTGAGTTTAAGTTATTAAGATAGCTGTTAAATCCGCTCATGTTAATTACTGGTAACACTTGGTCATCTTTATCTTTAACAAAATCAAATGTCGGCATCAGATTAGACAGACCTGGAGCCAAATCTCTTACTGCTATTACCGGTGAAGCATACTTGAGCTTGTGAACTTGTAAATACAGTTGTAAGCCGATCCATTCCCAGGACCAGTAGTCACCAATTTCAGCTCCTGACCAGCCAAGCCAGGCTTTAATTGCTCCTTGGTGAGGCGAACCGGAAGTGACCACCTGATTAATCTTATCTAAACCGTAATTTTGTGCATAAATTCTGGCCACCATTCCCCCCATACTATGACCAACTAAATTTACTTTTGTTTCAATCGGCTTATTATCTAAGACTGTGTTATTAATGTAATGATCGAGTTGGTCGGCTAATAAATCTAAGGGTTGCCGCCAATCATAATAAAACTCAAAATATGTATCGCCTTCAATATAATCGGTGATTGAAAGAAATGTATTTTTTAAGTTGTCATAGACTTTCATAAATGGCGTCTTTTTCCAAGTTCCTCCTGAAGAGCCGGTAATCATCGCTTGAGTATTCCAACTACCGCCTAGTCCTGGCAATAAAACAATTGGGTTAATAATCGGAGAAGGGGAGGGGGATGATGAAGACAAGTTTAATTTAGCAGAATAAACAGTATCCAGGTAACCGCTTGCCATCCAGCCGCCAGTCACAAATACATAACCGTTGGCTACGGCTACTCCCTGGCAGCAGCTAGGCAAAGGTAAAGAGTTGGCGCTGGTTAACCAGCTGCCTACAGTGCCATCATCATTTAAATCAGCGTAATAAACTTTATTCAACAAACCTCCAACCCCGCCACCGCCAATAGAAATAACTTTATTGTCAACCTTTACCACCTCGCTGTTTAATGGTTCAGGTAGGGGAGTTGTAGCTGAAAAAGTCCCAACTGTGCCATCAGGATTAATCAAAGCAGTATAAACTTTATCTAAATATCCGGTTTGCCCATAACCGCCGACAATAATTAAATGTCCGTTATGTTCGATTAAACCAAACCCAATATTTGATTGAGGTATCGTTCCTGCCTCTTGCCAGCTGGAAATTGTGCC
>JAZDKF010000023.1:0-25655 GCA_043803225.1 Candidatus Beckwithbacteria bacterium | reverse complement strand
AATCCCCACCGATAATGACATAAATTAATTTTACCAGTTTATTTTTTGATATACACTGCTATTTGATTCGGGATATGATTGATTTCGATCGATTTGGTGTTAAAGACAATCGCCGCTTGATAACCCTTCCTTGCCAGCCGGTCAATCAAGGCCTGAGTTACTTTCGTAATTATCACTATATCAGGCGGACTTTCACTCCAATCGTTAATTAAAACATATTCATAAAGCTTTTCCTGGTCAGATCCATACTCCTGCAGATAATAATCTTTTAAAATAATGTCGGGCAAATATTGATAAATCGGTATATTTTCCAAACCGATGATCGTACCTTTGGGTAAATTGGCTTCAATCCACTTTGAAGCTTTTACTCGCGGATCAGTCTGCCACTTAGGTAAAATTAAATAAATTCCGCTGATAAGCTGCAAAACAACTAAACCATAAATGATTATTTTATTTTTTATCTGGCCGACTAAAATTGCTAAAAACGGCGCCAGTACCAGGAGCCGATTGCCGACCGCTTGCAGTCTTAGAGGGATTAAACTGATAACAAATAAAATTAGACCCAGCAGTACTAATTGTTGGTTCTTATTCAAGCTATTTTTTCTTAAACTTACCAGCCAGTAGCCAAAACCTAAAATTAAACCTAGGCCTAAATTTAATAACCAATCTAAGCCTAAATTTAATCCAGGAGAAATTTGCGGGTTAGTAATTAAATTTGAAGTTAAAAACTCCCGGTATTGGGCTAAATCTGCAGTCTTAAGCCACACATCCGGAATCCCTAAAATTAAGAAAATAAATAAAATGACTAATCCGCCCGGAACTAACTTTTTCTTATAAAAAGCCAGCAAATAAATTCCCAGCAATGGTAAAGCGCTGATTTTCGTCGCCAGTGCCAAACCCACAGCCAGTGCCGCCCAAATTAATCTCTGATCTAAAATTAACTTTAAGCTTAATAAAATCCAAAAAACTAGAGCAATATCATATTTAAAATAATTGCTGGAAATCAGAAACACCGGCGAACCAATCAGCATGGCTAAACCAACTACTGGCTTAACTTTGAAATGTTTGCTTAAGATTTGTTTCAAGCAGAGAATTGAACCCAGGCCGAAAATCAGCGTATTCAATCTTAATATTTCAAATAATCTTTGCTGCATTTCCAGATTGCTGATGGCGGTCATTAACGCCGGCTTAATTATCCCTAAGAACACGAAAGGAGCTAAATACAGACCGGAGAGAATAAAGTGTCCGCTGACACCGTTAGCCGCTCCGGGAATATTATTCGATCCCTGCTGCCATAAACCGACAATCGCCTTAAACTGATGCCATTCATCCATGTGATAGCAAAACACCCTGTCCAGTCCCGGTAAACCCCAGTTGATCAAACTTAAATTTATCCCTAAATAAATTAAAATCAAAACTATGACCATCATAAAGGTCGGTCTTGCACCTTAAAGCCTTTGGATTCAATTTCTTGTCTTAATTTATCCGCCTCTTCCCATTGGCGGTCTTTTCTTAATTTATCTCTTTGATTAATTAAAGTTTTTATTTCTTCCGGAATTTCCTTATTGGCCGCTGGTTCTAATAAATTCAGTCCCAGAATTTGATCCCAATCGCTGATTAATTCCAATTTATCATAATTCGGAATATTACTTTTCGCCATCTCCCAAACTATGGCCAAAGCTTGTGGTAAATTCAAATCATTCTCTACCGCCTCTTTAAATCTGGAAACAAGGTTCGTAACCTTGTTTAATTTTTCCTCACTTAAGGTCGTCCGGTTTTTATTTTTCTGCCATGAGGTTATCATTGATCTTAATCGGCTCTCTGCTTCCTTGGCGCTGTCCAAAGCTTTAAAAGTAAAATTTAACGGCTTGTGGTAATGGCCGGTTAAATAAAAATATCTTAAATTCATCGCCGAATAACCCTTTTTCTCCAGATCTGCCAAAGTATAGGCATTGCCCAAACTCTTGCCCATTCGGCCGTTATCAACCAGTAAAAAGGCTCCGTGAATCCAGTATTTCACAAACGGTTTCTTGCCCGTTGCCGCTTCACTTTGGCAAATTTCATTCGGATGATGGGTGCTTTTTAAATCTTCGCCGCCGATATGAATATCAAATTGTTCGCCTAAATATTTCATACTCATCGCTGAACATTCAATATGCCAGCCGGGAAATCCTTTTCCCCACGGGCTCTCCCATTCCATTTGCCTGCAAGCTTGCCCTGAGCGAAGCGAAGGGGAAAACTTCCATAACGCAAAATCCCGCTGGTCTTTTTTCTCTTGACTGGTAACCGCCCTAATCCCGGTTTTAATCTGATCCAAGGTCGACAGCTGGCCGTATTGATGGCCGGCTTTTTCATAGGCCTTAACATCAAAATAGATTCCGTCCTCAGTTTTATAAGTCAAACCTTTTTTTTCAATCTTTTTGACTAATTCAATCTGTTCTTGGATATGTTCAGTTGCTTTACAGAATTTTTTATCCTTGGGCCAGGTTAAATTTAAACTGTCAAAACCTTTTAAAAAATCTTTAGTATAAAACTTGGCCACGTCATAAGCGCTTTTTTTCTCTTTTTTGGCCGCTATCTCCAGCCGGTCATCGCCTAAATCCGCATTGCCTAAATTGTCTCCGGTTAGATGACCTACGTCGGTAATATTCATTAAATAATTAACTTCCATACCGAAATATTTCAAAGTTCTCACCAACAAATCGCCTAAAACATACGTCCGCCAGTTCCCGATGGTCACATAACTGTAAACCGTTGGTCCGCAGGTATAAACTCCGACGATTCCTGGTTTAATCGGAATAAACTCTTCAACTTTTCGATTTAAACTGTTATAAATTTTCATCCGCTCACTCCCCGGGTAATTTCTCCGGTTCCCATTCCCTGCTTGGAAGTCCAAGGTAAATTATTCTTAGCTTCTTCTTTTTTCTTTTTCACCTTTTCCCAAAATGTTTCCGGCGACTTGACCTGTTCTTCATCAAAACCAGTCGCTCCGGTAACATACTTTCTCGGTTGAGCTGCTTTTTGCTGTTGAATCAACCTTATCTGTCTTTGAATTTCTTCATAAGCTTGTTTTGACTGTCTCTTATCCAACTCTGACATTCTGGCAATTTGTTCTTTTTGTTTCTTTTCTTCACTTGCCGGATCCTGTTTGGCTGTCTTTTTTTGCGGTCTCATTTTTTCCAGCCAATCGAGTCCGGATGTATCAGACTTGGGCTGTCCGGTTATCGCTTTAACTCCGGCTTTAACTGTCGCCTTTCCCGTTTCCAGCAATTCGCCCATCACATCTCTGACAATCTGTTTCGGCATATTTAAAACTCCCTCCTGCCTTCAAACGCCCTGGTTAAAGTCAATTCGTCGGCATATTCCAGGTCAGCGCCGATCGGCAGTCCCCGGCCAATCCTAGTTATCTGCACTTTATTATTCAGACCCTTATCGATTAATAATTTGCGGATATACATTCCCGTTGCCTCTCCTTCCATGTTTGGATTAGTGGCTATGATTAACTCTTTAATTTTATCATTTTTAAATCGTTTAAACAGCTCACCTAGATGCAATTCCTCCGGACCGATGTTATTTAGCGGTGAAATCGCCCCGCCCAAAACATGGTATAAACCGCGGTAAAACCCGCCCCGTTCAATCGCTAAAATATCTAAAGCCTGTTCCACCACGCAAACTTTGGTTTTGTCCCGATTCTTGTCCACGCAAATCTCGCAGGGACTGGTTTCCCCGACATTAAAACAAACTTTGCATTCCTTAGTCTCTTTTTTTAATCGGCTTAACGCCTCACTGAATTTATCCAGCTCGCTTTGAGGATTATGTAACAAATAAAAAGTCAATCTTTGGGCGGTTTTAGGTCCGATTCCCGGCAGTTTTTCCAAAGCCGCAATTAAATTAAGGATTGACCTAGCTGTCTTCATCTTTTAAAGTATAACATATGACTCCATCACCCTTAATCCATATTGTCGCTGATTACGGCACCGGCGATTTGGCCTTTGCCGAAGTTATTCAAAGATTCCACACCCTTTTACCCCAAGCCAAAGTTTTAGCTACTTCTACCCCGCCGTTTTCTACTTTAAACACCGGTTTTATTATTGCCCAACTGGCAATTTACAACCCCAGCCGCCAGCTGTTTATTTTTTCTAACACCGCTCCCCGCAAAGACGACTCCCAAAAAAGAAGTGATAACGAAGGCGAAAAATTCAAGTATGCCCTTCTGAATAATGGGGTTGAAATTTGCGGTGTTGATGCCGGCTACTGTTTTAGCTTTATTAAACCCTTTATTAAAAAATTCTATCTTGTTAACGTCGCCAACAAAGGTTCGCAGTTTAGATCCCGGGATTATTATCCGCAGGCCGCCGTCGGAATTTTAACTAACAAAAAGAAACAGTTTTTGGGTGAAAAACTTTCAACTGAAAATATTCCTGATCTGCCGCCTGATCGAATCATGCATATTGACTCTTATGGTAATATTAAAACTACTATTAGAAAGTCTTCGGTCAATCTTACTCCGGGCCAAAAAATCCGCGTGGTTATAAATCATATCTTCCAAACCGGCATCTATGCTAACGGAAACTTTTGCGTCAAATCCGGCGATCTGGCTTTTGCTCCGGGCAGTTCCGGCGGCGCTGATTCGTTTATGGAAATCTTTCTCCGTTCCGGTAATGCCAGCCGCTTCTTTAACAACCCTCCGATAGAAACCAAGATTAAAATCGAAACTCTTTAAGCTTCCTGGCCTTTTAACAACCCGGATAATCCGCCGCTCATCTCTGACAATTTTCTGGCAGCCACTTCCTGAGACCGCTTAATTGCTTTATTAATCAACTCCAGCACCCGTTGGTTGGTTAACCCATCGATCTCCATCGACTTTAATTTTTGGTCGCCGGTAATAACGATTTTAACATTGTCTTCCTCAATAACAATCTCTTCCTGGCTCAACTGTTTTTGAATCGCCATCGCTTGATCCCGCATCTTTTTTAATTGGCCTAACTGTTTAATTTTATCGAACATGAACTTAACTCACCTCCACTCCGAATACCTCTTGGGCATTTTTAATAATATCATTATCTGTTTTCTTTTCACCTAAATAATACTTGATCACCACTGGTTGGTGAACGATCTGACTGACAACTTCCTCTACCATCTGCCGGTACCGATCCACTTCCAGTCTTTCCTTATGAAACTTATAAAACACCTCTAAAGCTAAATACTTACCATCAAATCTGGCTGGTTTGGTTGCCTTTAATAATGCTTCCAAACTGTGATTGTGAGGTCTTAATGCCTCTAAAATCTTCGGCCACTTAGCCGTAATCTGCTCCAACTTCACTTTATCATTCTTAAATAAAGGTTTTTCTTCAGGTTCTTTGACGATATCCTTCTCCTCTGTCTGGAATTCCATTACCGCCAATTCCAAGGGCAGGCTTTCGATCACTGCAACTTTAACTTCTCTAGCTGCCTGCAGCATCCGCCAAGTTAATTTCTTTAAACTCTCTAAATTATCTAAAGCCTCAATCTCTTCAGCTTCTATTTCAACCTTCAATCTTAACAGCAAAACATCTCTTAACCGTTCCACTACCTGGACTATAAACCGGCTCACATCCAACCCCTGCTTGATCGCCTGGTCCAGCCAGCTTAAAGCCTGGCTGGTTTGACCCTGATATACCCAAATTAACCACTCATCCAGATTATCCCCGCCCAGTCCTCGTTCTAAAACCTCACTCACCCGCTTAGATGAAATCACCTTACCGTTGGTTGCCAGTTGCTCCAACAATTTAACCGCATCCCTAAAACTGCCGTCCGAAACCTTAGCAATCTTTAATAAATCCTTATCTGCTATCTTTAAACTCTCTCCTTTAACTACCCGGTCTAGCGCCCCCTTCATCTCTTTTTGGTTAGCTTTACTAAAATTAATTACAAAACATCTCGACAAAATCGTTCCCGGCAACTTTTTAACTTCAGTAGTACACAAAACAAATTTCGCGTGCTTTGGCGGTTCTTCTAAAGTCTTTAACAACGCGTTAAACGCTTCATTAGTCAACATGTGAACTTCGTCAATAATGTAAACTTTGTACTTTAACCCAGCTGGTGATAGTTTTATCTTTTCCCTTAACTCTCTAATATCATCTATCCCCCGATTTGAAGCCGCATCAATCTCGATTAAATCCATTGATCGGTTTGAATCAATCATTTCGCAGCTAACGCACTTATTGCACGGTTCGCCGTCTTTCGGCTTTAAGCAATTCACCGCTTTAGCCAATATCCTGGCGCTGGAAGTCTTGCCTGTCCCTTTAGGACCGGAAAATAAAAAAGCATGCGGCACTTCTTTGGCTCTTAAAATCTCGCCTAAACTGGCTCTGGCTGATTCTAGATCTAAGTCAATAATTTTTTTTGGACGGTATTTTAAGTAAAAAGCCATAGGTTATCGGTGGTGCTTACCTAACAAATGTAGCATACTGTGCTTGATTAAAAAAGGCACGCTGTGTTTGTGCTTTTTTGCCTGCGCTTCACATATAACGATATCTCCTAAGCGCATTACTCCGTCCGGCCCAATCTCTAAATCTAAGGGAAACGACAGCACGTCAGTTGGCTTATCAATCTTTCGCCAGCGTTTATTTAACTGCCTGATCTTTGCCTCACTGATAAATGAAACTGACGCTTCAACCCGCCTCACTTTCATAAGCTCGACTTTACTGCCTGAGCGACTGTTTTCCCCTCAGCCCGACCTTTAACTTGGGTTAAAACCAGCTTCATCGCCTGGCCGAAATCACTCACCCACTTCCCCTTAGCTTTCAATTGAAGAATCAACGCCTTAACTTCTGCTTCACCCATCATCGCCGGCATATAAGCCCTGATTATCACCATCTCTTGGGTCTCTTTATCCACTAACTCCTGCCTTTTTGCCTGCTGATACAGCTCGATCGCTTCCTGGCGTTTTTTTACTTCTTTGCCCAAAACAGCATTAACTTCCTCCTCGCTTAAAAGTTTTTTCCTGGCAATCTCTTCATTGTGAAGCGCTGCCAGTACCATTCTTAAGACCGAAACTTTTAACTTGTCTCTGGCCTTCATGGCTAATTTTAAATCCTGCTCTATTGTCTTTGTTTGAGCCATTTTAGTTTTTTTCTCCGGTTTTTTAAGCGTTTGAACTCGCTTAATTTTTCCTTTTTCAAAATCGAGGGTTTTTTATGAAACTCTTTTTCTTTTAATTCAGTTAATAGCTGATCCTGAAGTACTCGTTTTTTAAAGTTTTTAATCAACTGGTCCGTCGAATCTCCCGGCTGGGCTTTAATAATTATAGTCATTTTAAATTTGTCAGCACCTCCTTAATTTCCGCTAAACTTAAGTTGCTTGGCCTAACTGCCAGATTATGTCTGGACCCATTTGAAATTATATGCCGGCTGGGGTGGAAAAACCAGTCGGCTTGCTTATCAGCCTGTTTTAAGGCCTTGAAAGCTAAGGTTAAGTCCAGTTCTTTTTTCGGCTGTGATTTAATCGACACAAACCCTTTGTCCGATTCTTTTCTAACCACTAAGTTATATCCTAGTTTATGCGCCAGTTTCATATCAAACATTAATTGAGTCTCGATTCCCAAAGTTTTTCCCCACTTGGTTTGAAATTCAACTCCCTTTTTTATCTCTTCTTCGCTGTTACATTTTTGTCTTAAACCGAATAAAACTCCGTCCAACAAAGCCATTCCCTGATAAACCAGCTCTTTATCATTTAAATCGCCTGACAGTTTTAGATTATCCAGTAAATATGGCAGAAAAAACTCATAGCGGTCATCCGCTGCATTCTCCCAAAAAAAGTCCTCAAATTGATCCACCTCAATTACCACTTTAATCAACCTTTCCACCGCACTTTGATATTTTAAACTAATCTTTTTACTCTGCTTTAAATAATTAAAGACTAGCTCAGCCGCACAGGTTCGTTCAGAAGTCTGGTGGTGGTCAAACCGGCCCAGGCCGGTATCCACATGTACGACTGTCGGATCGCTGTCAACCGCTTGCTTTTGCCAGGTTTGTCCGGCCGGAACAAACTCTAACCTGGCCTTTTTCCAATCCGAATCAAACTTTACCAACAGCCAAATCGCACAAATTGCATCTAAGTCCGGGAAAATATGGGTAACAATTACTTTTTCTGGCATCGTTTTAACACTTCCGTTAGAGTTAATAACTCCACTCTTTCCCCGTCTCGCCGCTTCCACTCAATTTTATCTCTGGTCTTTTTTGAGATTACCAGTCTTATCGGAATACCGATCAAATCCGCATCAGCAAATTTGACTCCGGCCGAAACATCTTCCCGGTCATCCCACAACACTTCCACCCCTGCCTTTTCTAATGTCTTATAAATTTTCTCAGCCCCAACATTCAAACTGATTAACTCCACTTGATAAGGTGCCACTGATTTGGGCCAAATTATCCCCTTATCATCATTAAATATCTCCACAATTGTTGCCATTGTCCGACCAAGACCAATCCCATAACAACACATATAATATTCTCGCTCTTGCCCTTTTTTATCGGTAAATACTGCCCCTTTCATTAACTTGGTATAGTGGTAACCCAGTTGGAAAATATTTCCCACTTCAATTCCTTTTTTCTCTACTAATTTCTCTCCATTTTCAGCCATAAAACCAGGTTTTGCCATTGCTATATCTGCTTCAACATCTGCCTTAAAATCTCTACCATAATTAACATTAATAGAATCAGTTTTATCTTCCTTTTGTCCACCGATCATATTATTCACCATTTTTAATGACAAATCTGCTACATACTTAACCCCCTTATGACCCCAAGAATGAACATATCCATATTTAGTACCAATCTTTTTTAAATCCGCTTCCTTAGCCTCATCTAACAAACCAGCAGCTCCAACCACATGACCCAGTTTAATTATATTTACATCCAAATCTCCTCTAATATTTGCAACGATGATTTCTCCTGTAACCCTATTCTTGTAAACCACATTTTTCAAATATCGCCACAAAGGTTCACCGTAATGTTTTACATCATCCTTCATTGTCCTCACCCACTCAGGCTGTTTAATTATTTTAAACGGTTTTAGAAGCTCGCTTTTATTCTTAACCTCATGTTTAAATGTTGCTATTTCTTCATGAACTCGATAATCACCAGCCTCAAAATACCGACTTTCCCCATTTATATTTTCCACTACCACTTCATGGCAGTATTCTCCCCCAATGTATCCATTATCAGCTTCAACCAAAACCGTCTTTAAACCCAATCTATCAAAAATCTTCTGGTAAGTTTTCGCCATCTTATCGTACTCTTTTTTAAAACTTGCTTCATCTACATCAAATGAATAAGCATCCTTCATCACAAACTCTCTTGTCCTCAGTAATCCACCCCTAGGTCTAAACTCATCTCTAAACTTCGATGAAAACTGATAAACATTAAACGGTAAATCTTTATACGACAACTTATACTGTCTCACTAACTCAACAAACATTTCTTCAGCTGTTCCTCCCAGGGCAAACTCAGCTCCATGCCTGTCTTTAACTCTCATTAATTCAAATCCTGTTGATTTTGTTCTGTTTGTTTCCTGCCATAATTCTAAAGGATGTAGAACTGGAGTGATCATCTTCTGAGCTCCTGACTTATCCATCTCCTCCTCAATAACTCTCATTATCTTATCCTGCACCCTCATCCCTAAAGGAAGAAAATAGAACCGGCCGGCTGTTGATTCTCTGACAAAACCACCCCGGTGAAGCAATTGATGGCTTTTCAGCTTATGGCTTCTAGGAGTCTCTCTAACCGTCTTACCAAACAACTTTGAATATCTCATCTCTCTAATTTACCACACTCTCTATGGCTTTAAAATCCGGTAAATCAATAGTGGATAAAAGATATTTTCTCCTTTAGCATCGCTCTGCTTCTTAAACGCCGCTAATATACACTCTACCGCCTGATTTTGGCAGCGCGGCAACTGCAGGGAAAAATCCGCCGGATACCCGGCTAGATAATTGATCCCAAATTGGTCGCCTGGCTTTAACTTTTCCTTTAAACTCAAACTATCAATAATCTGTTTCTGCCCGGCTTCATCTTTATATGGAATTTGGCTGCCGACAAAAATCTTCGCTTCCCCTTCCGCATAACTTACCACCAAATATCTTTTCGACTCCACTTCAATCATCTCTTTAAAAACCGGCTGAAATGATTTTATCAGCCAGGTTTTTTCTTGATCCAAATATGCTTCTGATTTCGCCGGAAAATAAGGATATTGAGAATCCTGTTGAACCAGAGAAGCTTGATTTTGTTTTTCCAGACTTATCTGTTTATAAAGCAAAAAGATAATCAAACCTAAACCAGCATTTACAATTAATATTAACAACCACAGTTTTTTCATCGTTAAGGCGAAACCTCCTGCCAGTGAATTCTTGGTTTTAATAAATACTTGTAAGCATGGGATAACAAATCCGGCCGGTAAGTAAATTTTTCCGCTGCTAAAAGACTGTTGTCCGTTAACTCCCGCTGTAAACTGAATCCGCCCCAGCCGGTAAAAATTCCCTCAGCCAGCAACTGACTGGTGCTGGCACCGGTATCAATCAACCCGTCAGCTATATACACCCCTTGAACACTGCCAACCCCAGCGTCAACCACAATATCCCCTGAGCTGATTATTGCTAAAAACCCGCCCAGTGCCACATTGATATTGCCATTAACCGTCACGGTGCCGTCAACCAAGACCACATAGTTTTCCCCGCTGGCAATACTCCAATTGTTGTTAATTGTTATGTCTCCGCTGTAAGCATAAACTCCGTTGCCTTCAGCCGGCTTACTGCCCCTAAATTCATAAAAATCCTGCGGGTCATCCTCTAAAATTCGCTTGAAGTAGCCATAACCGGTCTTCAAACCGTCAAAACTGGTTTGGGCCTGCCATTCTTTAGCGCTTTCTTCATTGATCCCGCCTGCGCCTGTATTCAAGCTTGTGCCATAAGACACCAGCCCGCTCTCGCCGGTAATTAAGTAAGGCAGGGTTGCCGTCCCTGGAATGGTTGAAATCACCTCTGCTTCAGCATGGACATTGCCGCTGTCAGCCTGCCACCAGGCATCAGCGGCTGCCGCCTCACCTGTTATTTTGATCATTATCGGACTGCTTGAACAACCTGCTGAACCTCCACCACCAGCTATCATTGCCACCACATAAATATCTAAAGTCCCGGTGTAGTTACTCCCTGGTCCAAATAAATCTCCTTCTGGAAGTTTTTTTAATGCTTTTGCCTGGAATATATAGGGCTCAGTTGTATCAGGATTCGGATTAACCGCTAAATAATCCCCATAATTATTATAAAAACTCCAGACGCTGACAGATTCAATATCATATTGAGTCGGATTACCCAGCTGATCCGTTACTTCTATTTCAATCGTCATTGTTTCCCCAACTTCTAGTTCAACATATGCCGAAGTTGGTTCGACTATCTTAATCGCACACCAGAAAGGCTGGGTTGACGGCTGGGTTGACGGTTGGGGGGATGATGTTGATGGCGAGGGGGATGATGTTGATGGCGAGGGGGACGAACAACAACTTCCGTCATAGCCACCAAGATCACAAGTCATATAACCACCGCCTGAACTGCAAGGATCGGAACATTCACATCTACTACAGGTCCCAGCTCGGCATGCTCCACAACTAGTTCCCATACACCAGGTGCAGTGAGCACAGTATGGCGATGCTGACGGCGACGGCGACGCGCACTCCCCGCAATCCTCCTCGCAGCTCGAGCAATTTTCCTCACCATTACAATCCCCATCCCCGCAGTAATCTCCCCCAACCGCACAACAAGAACCAGCATGCCCTACAAAACATGACGTTGCCTCCGGGCAATCTGTACAACAAAGCTCCCACGTGTGGGTACTATAAAAGCAACCCTCACCGCAATTCACTTCTACCATTTCGCCGTATGCTTGAGAACAGTAATCGATAACTCCATCATCATTAGGATCAAATATATTGCATCCAGTCGCTTCCTGGTAAACAGCTGATCCAATACAATAATAACCAGTCGGGCAACCAGCATAAACTTCTGTTGTAATTAAAAACAGTAGTAAGAAAACTACAGCTTTGAGTATAAAACTAAACGATCTGGACACAAAGCCAGTCTAGCATTATTACTATAGAATTTCTACTTTCTATCACTACGGGAATTGCAAACTAAAATTACATCATCTGATGAATCCACCCCATGGTAGTTTAAAAACTGTTGTACTTTCCCCGTATTATCAGAAGAGACTAACTGTGTTCTTGATAAAGTCACATTGGGTGTATTTGACCACGTTTTCGAAAACCCATAAGCCCAATTAGAACCAACTGGCATCCAATCTCCCCATTGGTCTATAGAATATAGTTTTGTCTTATCAACAATTTGATCTAAAGGCACATTCTGCATCATAGCCCCACCACAATAAAAACATACCGAGGGGTTAGAAAAATCTTCAGCCTGAAGCAACATCCAACCTGTAATTGTTTTCCCAACTTCATCTTGAGTTACAAATTGAACTACTAAAAATTCACCCATGACATTATTAGTTTGATTATCGATAGCATCAACAGTTCTGAAAATCCCTGTTGATTTAAAATCAACGAGGACTGTGCCATTAGGAAATCCACGAACACCTTCATTAAAACAATCAGGCGACTGACATAATAGATTATTAGCTAGGTTTTGAATATCTATCCACTCATTTTGGTAATAATCATATTCTGCAGAAATTACTCCGTTTTCATCAAAGATTTTTATCAAATCATGCTCTGAATCAACTTGAAACATTGTTCCTAAATTTTCCTGAGGAATCTCAATCACTCGGCCGCTATGCAAAGTCGCTTTAAATCTATCTGCAGTAAACTCTCCCGGCGCCTGGATTTTTTCTCCACCAGTCGAAGTATAAACTAAACTATTGCCGTCGATACTAAATTCCGTTCCCTCAAACAGGGCTAAAAAATCAGCTGGCAAAGGAGTTACTAGCTGATCCGACCGAACCTGTAAATCATAAGTTATTTGTTCTCCATTAGTGCCGACCGAAAGCTTAAGCTGTCCGTCTCCGACCACACTGACATTGACTACATCACCGGTTTTATAAATTGACGGCACTAAAGTTAATATTTTCCCGTCGCCGGGATTAATAATCGCGAAAAATTTTGTTCCCGGAATAAAATCAAAACCCAACTGTTTTAATTCGGCCGGAATCAAATCCGGATTGCTCACAATAATTCCGGCACATTCAAGTCCGGGGAAAACATCAGGCATAGCCACAATTTCTTTTTGCACCGCTGTCAAAACTCCCCCTTCAGGTTTTTCACCGTACTGAACAAAATAAATCCCGTTTTCATAAACTACCCCTGGCGCTTGACCAGGAGGAACTTCAGACAAACTGCCGTCTCCCTGAACAAGAACATATTCTACTAACGGGCTGCTGGGATCTCCGATCTTTTCCGTCACGCCGATGACACAAACTCCGTCTCTTTTTTCATTTAATAAATTGCCTGCCTGGACTGCCACAAATCCCTGGCCTTTAATTGCTTCCAGCAAAGGCTGGCTGGCTTCCAGTTGTGATTTAATTTCTCCGATATTGACATCGCCGGAAACTCCGACCGCAACCGTCAAGTCCGGCGATACGCCAGGATGGTTTAAAGCCGTCCTATAAGCCGCTTCTTTGCTAATAAATTCATTAAAAGATCCCAGAAGGAAACCGCCGCCAGCCAAATCTCCCAACTCCTCTGAAGTCAAAATAAAATTTTGATCGCCTACTAATAATGAATAACCGGTAATACTTCCATTGCCATCCTCCTGAACCAGTAATTTGGCACTGGGAATATCCCCGTCAGCTACTTTATTATCCTCAGCTACCGCCGCGCTATCTAAACTCGCTTGCAATTGGCCGTTATCATCACGGCTGATACTTAAACTATCTAAATAACTGGCATTAATTAATTGCACTAATTTACCCTCGTGCTGACCGTCATCCAAAACTTCTCCGGCTGTAACTATTCCCCACACTGCCCGTAAATTGGATGCTCCTTCGTTGGGTGCCACAATGCTTATCAGCGAATTTTCTCCGCTGGAAAACACTCCCTGGACTTGCGCGTCCGGCACAAAACACTGCACATCCGCCTGTAGTTGAGACAGATTGGCTAAAGAAGCCGAATCAACGCCAATATATGAAGGCGCTTCATTTAACTGGTTAACCGCGCCTAACGTGGCTGCAGCCAACCAAGAACAATTATCTTTGTCTCCGCCTGTTGGTGTCGCTCCGCCACCGTCATCATTTTTATCAAGCCAATCGCAAGCCGCAGCAATCCCAACAATTACAGTTCCTGTTAAAACTACTAATCCTAATCTCTTCAATCCCTGCTTGTTCCATTCCGGCCTTCTACTGTCTCTATTCCATAATACCGGTGAAAAGTCTCGAACAATTTGCATTGGATCAGTTGCATAAATGTTTAACTGATCAACAAATGGAGCAAAATCTTCTAAAGAAGGCAAATTCAAATCTTCCCAAAACTGCTGTTCTGTCGTTAAACCAGTAAGCAATTGTCGCTCTTGAAATGGCCAATTGCCCGCCTCTTTTGTTTGAGAGAGAGAATTTCCCATAACTACCCTATAGTATCAGTAAATTATTTAAACTGCAAATAATAATTGATATGTAAATTTTAATAGACTTCATTGTGAGAACCAATATCAGTTAATAATATCCCTTTCTTGGTAAAACAAAAAATTATTCTTAAATCCGACTCAATCGCCAAACTCCAATACCCTCTTTTCCCGCCGCTTAATTTATGCAGCCGTAGGCCGGAAGCATTCGGCTCATGAGAAAATAAACTTAGTTTTTTATCAATTTTTACTCCCAAACCGCGATCTTTTCGGTAAAGTTTGATCAACTTTCGTTGAAAACCCCTGCCGAGTTCAATCTCCATTTTGTTTCAAATATTTTTCAATCGAATCTATTTTGACCGTTTTCCCCTGCTTATATTCTTCCCAAGCTGCTTCTGCTTGACCGATAGCTTCCGCTGACATCTTGTAAACCGGAATATTTTCTGCTGCTTTAAATGCAGCTTGACCAAGTAAAAACTTAACAAAACGGGTCAGTGAATAACCTAATCTCATCGCCGATAAACTTAGGTTGGCTGCTTCCTGATCAGTTAAAGCAATCTGTAATTTGGTCATATACAACAAATATAGTATAAAATCATTTATTTGTCAATGATTAAACAATGTTTCTAACCGATCAACCGTTTAACATCATTAATCGTCACTAAAATCATCAAACTGATTAACGCTACAATCCCGACCAAATGGATAGCCTGTTCGACCTGCGGTTTAACCCGCTTCCTGGCAATTGCTTCAATTAAAATAAACATCAGCCGTCCGCCGTCTAAAGCCGGCAGCGGCAGTAAGTTTAAAATCGACAAGTTGATCGATAAAATCGCTACAAACTGCAAAATCGCCAAAAAGCCTTTAGTGCTGACGGTTTTACTGATCTGGTAAATGCCGACCGGTCCGGCTACGTCTTGGGGCGTCTGGCCTTTGGCTAAATTAATTACCAGTCTGCCTAAGGAGCCCAAAATCTCCCTGCCCCAAGCCAAAGCCTCTTTCAATCCTACCCACATTCCCCGAAACGGCCGCTGCCATAACGGATACTGGACCGTATCGATATTGGAAATCGCTACTCCTAAAGAACCTTGCCCCGGCGGGGTTGCTTCCGCCAATCTGGGGGTCGCCTGCACTTCCCGACCGTCCCTAAGCTTTAAGGTTATGACTTCTCCCCGGTGCTGGTTGATAAACTCGATAAAACTTTCGCTGGTATTAAAGCCGCTGATTTTATCTTCCGGTTGTAATCCCGCCATTTGGGCAGGGGAACCCTCAGCTACTTGGGTAATTACCAAATAATCGACTTTGCCGGGAATCCCGATTTTAGTATAAATTGCCGCAAACAAAACCACCCCGAGCAAAAAGTTCATCCCGACTCCGGCCAGCAATACCCAGGTTCGCGCCAGCTTAGCTTGGGTAAAAAACGCCTGTTTGAGGTCTTTTTTATCTTTGACCTGTTCCCCGCTGTCTTCTCCCAGCATCCTGACAAACGCCCCGAACGGCAACAGGTTTAAACTCCAAACTATGCCTTTTTTCTTAAATCCGATCAGCCGCGGCGGATAGCCAAAACCAAACTCCTCGACTTTGATCTTAAACTTTCTGGCCAGAAAAAAATGACCCAGCTCATGAACCAGGATTAAGACTGACAAAATAATTAAAAACGTAACTATTGCCATCACAGTGCCATCAATTCTTGTTCTTTATTCTTCTCGATTTCTTCCAGCTTCAAATTATACTCATCCATTATCTTCTGTAATTGGTCATACAGTCGGTGAATATCGTCCTCTGACACTCCGGCCTGGTCTTTTTGATCATCAATCTTCTGTTTTACTTCCACCCTGATCTGGCGTAAAAACGCCTTCCCGGATTCAATCTTTTGCTTGACTAGCTTGACTAATTCACTCCGGCGCTCTTCGGTTAAACTCGGCACCGCAATCCGGATAATGTCGCGGTCCACCACTGGATTAATCCCTAAATTCTCTTCTTGTAAGGCCTTGGCGATTTTCGGTAAAACACTGGAATCCCAGGGTTTGATTACAATACTGTGCGGATCCGGAGCTGAAATTGAACCCAACTCCTTAATTTCCATGTAACTAGCTTCATAGGCCTCGACTTTAATAGATTCGACTAAGGCCGGTTTGGCCCGGCCGGTCTGAACTCCCATTAAATCCTGCTTGACCATTTCCACCACCTCATCCATCCGCTTCCGGCCCGCATTTAACATACTTTCATCCATACTCTTATTAAAACATTATAAACTGATTCTGGCAATCTCTTTAATCTCGATTTTTTCTTTGACTTTGGCACTGACGGCCATAACTAAATCTGCCACCGTCTGTTGGCTGTCTCTGATATAAGTCTGCTTTAATAGTTCTTTTACATCTTTTGGTTCCATGCTGGCTATCTGCATCGCCACCTCTTTGCCCAACTGAACAAAATTATCACTTCTCGCCACAAAGTCAGTTTCACATAATATTTTAACCAAGCTGGCTACCCGGCCGCCGTTGTGGATATAACCAAACACCTGACCTTCATTGGCTTCTTTATCCGCTCTTTTAGCGGCTTTTTTCAAGCCTTTGTTTTTTAATATTTGTTTGGCTTTACTTTCATTCCCCTTGGCTTCTTCTAAAGCCTGTTTTACCTCCATCATTCCCGCTCCGGTCTGATTTCTTAAAAACTTGATTTGTTTGGCAGTAATGTTCATTTTTTCTCTGCTTTCCCTGCTTTTTTACCGGTTATCACTGCCTCACTGATCTTGTTGGCTATGAATTTAATTGAACTGACGGCATCGTCGTTGGCCGGAATCGGGTAATCGACTAAATCCGGATCAGTATTAGTATCGACGATGGCTACTACCGGAATCTGCTTTTTTCTGGCTTCCCTGACTGCCGCAATTTCTTTTTTAACATCAACCACGAAAATTGCCGCCGGCTCGCCTTTAAGATTTCTAAGTCCCCCTAAAAATCTGGCCAATTTGTCTATCTGTTTATCAATCAATACATTTTCCCGCTTGGTATACTTTTTAAACTCACCCTTGGTTTTTTTATCTTCCAAGTCCATCATTTTATCCACGCTTTTTTTAATCTGCTCCCAATTGGTAATAATCCCGCCCAGCCAGCGGATTGCCACAAATGGCATCTCGGCCCTTTCCGCTTCTTCTTTAATCACTGCGGCTGCTTGGCGTTTTGTCCCGACAAACACAATCTGCTTGCCTGCTTCAGCCATTTGAGACACATACTCCATCGCTTCTTCCAGTTTCTTAGCTGTTAAACCCAAATCAAAAATATGCACCCCGCCGCGCTTAGTATAGATAAACTCTTTCATTTTCGGATTCCAGCGTCTGGCTTGATGGCCAAAATGACAACCAGCTTCTAAAAGTTCAGTTAAATCAATCTTTAAATCAGTTTTAGGTTTTTTCATGGAAATATTCAGCTAGTATATCCCGCCTTGATTAAATTTTCAAGCAGGCAGATTACCGACACCGGCCCAACCCCGCCAGGCACCGGCGTAATCGCCTTAGTTTTTAACTTAACTGTTTCAAAATCCACCTCGCCTTTAGGCCAACCCACATCAATCACCACTGCTCCGTCTTTCACCATTTCCTCCCTGATTATCTTTTCCCTCCCGCAGACGCTAACCAATAAATCTGCTATTTTGGTTGTTGCCCCTAAATCTTTACTCCTGGAACTGATATTCAAAGCTGACAATCTTTGGCTTAACTTTTTCCCCACCATACCTTTACCCACAATCACCGTCTTGCCTTGACTAGTATCATACTTAATCGACTGTAAAATCTCTTCTACCGCCCTGACCGTCGCCTGAATAAAAGGCGAGTCATCTCGCAAACCGTCTACGTCTTTTTTCCTATCGATTTTGTTGATTAAAACCTGCCACCAACTTTCAAACTCATTTTCAGTCATGCCTTTTTTTTTCGCCCAAGCCAGTCCCGGCCGCTGAACCATAATTCCCTGAACTGCCGGATCCTGACTCCAGTCCTCCAGCTTATCTTCATAGCTGGTCTCAACTTCAATTCCCAATCTCTTCCCGGCTTCCTGTTTTAACCGGCTATATAATCGTCCCGCCTGATCATCAGCATAAACCAGAATCTTTAGTTTTAGACCCTTGGCCTCTTTTAACTGCGCCTCTTTGGCTAAAGCTAACTTAACTCCATCGATGATCAGTGTCATTTAAACTCCGGGCAAAGGATATTTTTTAGCCCATTGAGCTACTTCTTGTTTGATCGCTTTTAACTGTTTATCTGCCTGAATCCTGGCTCTGAACTGTTTTACAAACTTATCCCTAGCTGATTTTTCCTCTGGTAATCTCTCTGTCTTAACCCAGTCGATTACTCTAAAAATCCACTTGGCTATCTGCTTCATTTCCCCCTCTTTCATCCCCCGACTGGTCAGAGCCGGTGTTCCCAGTCTAAGGCCCGAAGGATAGTATGGCGAGCCGGTATCATACGGCACCGTATTGCGGTTAACAATAATTCCTGCCTTTTCCAATGCCCAAGCCACTACCCAACCAGAGAGATTCAAATTCCTCAAATCTATTAAAACTAAGTGCTTGTCTGTGCCTCCGGAAACTATCTCCAATCCGCCTTGCTTTAAGGTTTTGGCCAGCGCCTGAGCATTTTTTACTACCTGAAAAGCATACTGTTTATACTCCAGCGTCATCATTTCCTGTAACGCCACGGCTATGCCGGCAATCGTATGCAAGTGTGGCCCGCCCTGCAGTCCGGGAAAAACGGAAAAATTAATTTTATCCATCAGCTCTTTCCTGGCTATGATCATCGCCCCCCTGGGACCCCGGAAAGTTTTATGGGTGGTAAACGTCACCACATCCGCCACTGGAAACGGTGATTCTTGGGCTCCGGCCGCTACCAAACCAGCCTCATGGGCAATATCAGCCAGATAATAAGCGCCGGCTTTTTTGGCGATCTGACCCATCCGCTGATAATCAATTTCCCGCGGATAAGCTGTGCCTCCGGAAATAATTAACTTAGGTTTAAACTTTAAGGCTTGTTTAGAAATTAAGTCATAATCAAAAACTTTAGTCTGCTTGGATACATGATAAAACTGTACTTTAAAAATCTTGGCCACTAACGTTACCGGCCAGCCATGGGATAGGTGGCCGCCGTCCGGCAAAAACATTGACATAATCTTATCTCCAGGCTTAAGTAATCCGTTATAAACTCCCAAATTAGCTTCACAGCCTGAGTGCGGCTGAACATTAACTCCCCACTTAGCCTTGCTTAAGCCAAACGCCTTCAACGCCCGCTGCTGGCACAAAGCCTCGATTTGATCGGCATTGGTATTACCCTGATAATAGCGCTTTTTCGGATATCCCTCGGCATACTTATTCATCAAACATGACCCCACCGCCTCCATCACTTGTTTGGAAGCAAAGTTTTCCGACGGAATCAGCTGTAATTCTTCCCGCTGTCGCTTTTTTTCCCTCGCAATTATCTTAAAAACTTGATCCATAATCTTAATATACTACACCTCAGGTTATTTCGCTCGAAAACGTAATTCGGACAAAGAATTTACCAATCTCCGCATCGGTAAACGAAAAACATCTGAATCCACCATCGATGCATGAAAAGTATTTTTTTTCTTTGCATACTCAACTATCTCACTCACTTGGCTAATAAAACCAACATAATCAGTTAATCCTGCTTGCCGCATTACTTGAAACTTTCTTCTAAAGATTAAATTTGCTTTAGCAAACTCTCTAATAACAACCAAACCTACCTGATTAAAAGGTTCGTATTTAAACATCTGTTCTGCCTGCCTAATCTTAAGTATTCTATCTAATTCTCGTTCGGAGTTATTTGTCATTAATCGTTTCAAAAATCCGCTTAATTCGTTTGTTTTTACTCCATCCTCCCGAAAAGCCTCATTCTCAAGATCTTCTGCTAACTCTAAATATTTAAATTCTAATGTTTCCGGCCGTTTTCCTAATCCCAAACTGACCATATCTTTGGCATAAAAAACATGATAACCGCCCCGCTTTATTTGGGAATACTTCATCCAGGACTTAGCAAATCCTGTTAAATTTACCTCATCTAATCCCCTGGCTATTTCAATTATTGCTCTCATCGTATCCGTTTCAGTTAATTCGCCATACTTTCTCTTTTCCTCAGGGTTAATTTTCGGGTTAGCTAACTTATCAATTATTTCTTCTAATAACTTTAAGTTTGCTTGTGGATCAAAAAACAATCGATCTTTATAAGTAGTAATTGTTCTCAAACCTGCCTTAAACGGCGGCGCTACTTGATCCCTAAGATCAGCTGCTATAAAAATCATCCTGCCAAAATTATAGAGATCTAAAGAAACTTCAGAAAAGGCTAAGGGAATTTCAAATAAATTTATACCATAACCGGAAAGTGCGCGGGCTAACTCTTTCAACGCTGGAAAAACTTCTTTAATGTCTCTGTCAAATTTTATGTTATATTTTTTTATTAATTTAGCCGGATCATCTAACAACTCTGCTAAAGAAGCGTCATTCTCGGCTTCATGGTTAAAACCGATTGCTGCCGCCAAAGCAATTTGGCGTGGACTATAATTAGTCTCTCCTTTTATATTTGCCAGTGTCATCAATCCGGGAATCCAAAATCTACCGCCGATTTGTTCATGCCCAATTCGCTTGTGTTTATGATCTCCACTTGAATCAACCTGTAAGTTATCATGGGTTACCGCTACTAAGGGCAAAACTATCGCTAAATCCTTTTGATATTCTTTGTTTATTGTTCTTGTCTCTACCGCAAAAACCAAATCAGTTTCTCCATTTTGGGTCACCCTAAATCCATGCTGGACTCCATGATCGATATAATCAGGGCTATATAATTTTCTTCTTAACTCATCAGGCATAACTCGATCGTGAACTGCTGCTGCCCAAATTTTGCCGGTTACCATTTCTTCATCTATTAGTTCAGTAAAATGCCATTTAACTAACTGATCTGTAGGCGTTCTTGGAGACTGAATTATCCTTAATCTTGCCTGGTTTCTTTGAACCAGTACATATAAATCTCCCAACAAAGAACTTTCCAAAACTCTTTGCCTCATTGCCTCAGTAATCACCACAAAGCCATCTCTACTTTGAAGTTTTTCTGCCATATTAACTCAATCCGGTTACAATTTTTTCAATTACCTGCTGCTTGATTCTTTTTTGGTTTAAAAAGCCTCTGACTTCTTTTTCGTCTATCTCCACCACTCTTAATCCATTCTTCTGCAGCTTTTGATGCAATTCCTCTAATCCCTTGTCAATTCGCTGCAAGTAGGCCTTAGTGTAATATTCCAACTCAAATTTCCGACCCCGTTTTTTTATCCGCCTCAGCAGTGTGTCCACTTTACAGTTTAACTTCACTACCGCCAAATCCTTGAAACAATCGCCGATGACCTTATCAAATAACCGCTGGTAAACTCCCCACTCATCATGGCTTAAAACTCCGGACTGATAATGGCTATAGGTATAAGCCCAGGACATTAATAAGCCGGAATCGATCACCAGCTTCTTTTTTTTATACTGGCTGTAACACTCTAAAACGCTGACTCTTTCCAAAGTCATCCACAACTCATTGGCTAAAGCCCAGCGCCGGTTGCTTTTTAAATATCGATCCCGAAACGGATTAGTGGTTTGAAACAAGTTATCCGCGTCAATCATTTTTGCTTTTAAACTTTTAGCCACCACCGGCGCCACCGTACTTTTACCTGAACCGATATTCCCGATAACCACAATCACATTAGCTTGACTTTCTGTCATAGCTTAAAATCTAATTTTTTTTCTTCGCTGTCAAGTGCTAAAATATATCTCATGATTAAAACCGCGTTAATATTAGGCACCGGCTGGAACGAAATTATCAATCATGTCAAAATCATTTCCCGAACGTCTTACCAAAAATTGTTTAAAATTAAATCTACTGTTCCCGGACATAAAGGGGAATTAATTCAGGCTGAATATTTGGGTAAACCATTAGCGATCATGTCCGGCCGCTTCCACATTTATGAAGGCTATACCTCCGAACAAGTTACCCGGCCTTTACCCTACTTAAAAAAACTCGGGGTGGAAAACTTGATTATTACCAATGCCGTCGGCGGCCTTAATCCAAAACTTAAAGTCGGTGATTTCGTCATCGTCAATGATATTTTTACCTTTACCGCTCCAACGCCGCTGGTTGGTCCAAAGTTCATTGATATGTCCCAGACCTTTAATCTTCAATTAATTAAACTGGCTCTTGCCCAAGCCAAAAAATTAAAACTCCGTCATCGCTTAGGCGTTTATGCCTACTGTCATGGACCGCAGTTTGAAACTCCAGCTGACAAACGGGCTTTAAAAATTCTTGGCGCTGATGTTGTCGGCATGAGTAATGTTCCGGAAACCATTATGGCTAACTATTTAGGGATGAAAGTTCTTGGGCTTTCCTTTGTCACCAATTTAGCCTTTGTTAAACATTCGCATCGGGAAGTTCTGGCCGAATCTAAAAAAGCCGCTCCCAATATGATTAAACTCCTGACCGCAATTTTGGGGAAAATTTAATTTTTACTCCCACTCCATGGTTGCCGGCGGTTTGGTGGTAATATCATAAACCACCCGATTAATCCCTTTAACTTCATTGACAATTCTGGCTGATACTTTTGCCAGCAGCTCCTGCGGCAGTCTGGTCCAATCCGCCGTCATTGCCTCCTGGCTGGTTAACGATCGGATCGCAATCATTTCTTCAAAACTCCGCTCATCACCCTTAACTCCGGTAGTTAATAAGGGCACATAAATGGCAAAAGTCTGCCAGGTTCGTTCCTTAACCTCCTCCAATAGAATCTTATCCGCCTGGCGCAGCCGCTCCAGTCTTTCTTTAGTCACTTCGCCTCTTATTCGAATCGCCAAGCCCGGACCGGGAAATGGCTGACGACTAATAATCTTAACCGGTAGTTTTAACTTTTTGGCCACTTGTCTGACTTCATCCTTATATAACTCTTGCAGTGGTTCCACTAATTTCAGTTTCATATTTTTTGGTAAGCCGCCGACATTATGATGCGACTTTATTGCCCGCTTACTTTCCACTAAATCCGGATAAATCGTCCCTTGGACTAAATACTCGGCCTGCCATTTCTTGGCTTCTTTTTCGAATAACTTAATAAATAACTTACCGATGATTTTTCTTTTCTCTTCTGGATCAATCTTCCCTTTTAAAGCCGCTAAAAACTCCTTTTCTGCTTTGACCACTATCAGATTTTGTTTAAAGAAATTTTTAAAATCAACTTTAACTTGTTCTGTTTCTCCTTGCCTCATTAAGCCGGTATCTACATAAACACAGCGTAAATTTTTACCAATCGCTTTGTAGACTATTGCCGCAGCCGTGGCCGAATCGATCCCGCCGGATAAACCGACAATCGCTTTTTTATCTTTAACTTTTTCTTTAATTAATTGAACTTGGTCTTTTAACCATAATTCTTTATTTTTTAATCTTATTGCATTACAAATATTAAATATAAAGTTATTTAGTATTTTATCGCCGTTTTGGGTATGTTTAACTTCCGGATGGAATTGAATTGCATATAAGTTTTTGGACTTTTTTTCCATCGCCAAATTTGGCGTGTTGATGGAACTGCCGATATTTTTAAATCCTTTGGGCAAATTTAATACCTGATCACCATGACTCATTAAAACCATTTGTTTCCCTTCAATGCCTTGAAACAGCCGGCTTTTAACTAATCTGGCCTCAACTTGTCCGTACTCTTTAGCTTTCCCTCTGCCGACTTTACCGTCAAATAATTTTCCCATTAACTGCATACCGTAGCAAATTCCCAATACCGGTACACCTAAATTAAAAATCTCAGGAGAAATTGTCGGCGAATCAGGTAAATTTACCAAACTCGGACCTCCGGACAAAATTATTCCCTTTAAATCCAAGGTTTTTTTTACTTTACTTTTATAGCTGACAACCCGGCTTTCTGCTCCCAACTCCCTGATTCTTCTGCTGATCAAATGGCAGGTTTGCGATCCAAAATCAATTACTAAAATCATGGTTGTAATTCTACCCGATCATTCTTAGCAATGCTAGCTACCCGGACACAGGAAAATGTTTTTATTCCTAAACTGTTAACCAACTCCAACCCGCCCTGAAAAACTTTATCAAACAACACTGCATAACCAACCACTTTTACTTCCCGCTCCAATAAACCTTTGATAATTCTATACCCGGTTTCACCCCTGGCGCAGACATCGTCCAAAAGCAGTACCCGGTCGCCTTTTTTCACAAACGATAAATTAATTCCGGAAAAAACATCCACCCCGCCGGTTGAAGTCGTAAACGACCTGATTTCCTGGCGGTAAACATCTTTCCAGGAAGTCGGAATGTTCTGGTCTTTCCGGGAACTGTGCAGCCGGACTTTGTCCCCAAGTTCTAAAGCTACTGCCGTGGCTAAGTAGTTGCCGGAATGGGGAATGCCGTGCACCGTATCTATCTGATCATTTTTAAAATGTTGGGCAATTAATTTGGCCGCCGCTTTTAAAACTGCCGGCTTCATCCGCAAATTAAACGCTGACACGGAAATATATCCCCGAGCCGCATCAATCACTTTCGCTTCCCGCAAAAACTCTCTTTTTAAATATTCCTGCTCACCAACCATGTTTTATTATACAAGATTTAACCCAACTGTTCAATCAAACTCCCTCTTGCTTGTGCAGCTGCATCTAACTCTGCTTGACTTAATCCTGTCTGCTTTAATTGCTTATCAGTCAAATGCTCAAATCCACTTTGCGTCTCCGGCGGGGTCGGCCCTTGGCCGGGTTCTCCCTGTTCTTGCTGCTTAGCGCCTTGAGCTCCTGGTCCAGGAGTTAAATACTCTAACATATAATAATTTCCTTTCCGGCCCTTAAATAAAATAACGACCAAAAAAATAGGGCCTGTTACTAGCCCTAATATACTTAAAAATAACCCGAATCAATCTTCCTGTCAAGTCCGAATCGCCCAGGCAATTCTCTCGGCTACACTGAGAATTATTAATTTTTTAGACTTCCCTTTCTTTTTGACTGTATCGGTAATCCATAAACAATCAAT
>JAZDKF010000022.1:0-10804 GCA_043803225.1 Candidatus Beckwithbacteria bacterium | reverse complement strand
CTGCTGCCGTCTCTAAAAGATTGGCTCAAATCATTTTTTTAACCAGTTAATCACCTTCGCTTGTGTTTGCAGATTAGTAATCCATTCCTGGACTTGGGCTGACTCAGTTCCGGCCATTTTATCCACCAATTTTTGTAACCGGAGATCTTCCAGTAAATCGGCTTTTTTCACTCCCTGGAGAGCTAGCAAGTCATCCAAACTCATTCCTTGCTTTTGGCTATACTCTTCAATCTTGGCTATTTCCCCGTCAAGCTCTTCTTGATTTACGGCCACCGCTTGTTTTTTAGCTTCCTGTTTAATCATGGTTTTAATCATCAAAGACTCTAAGGCTTGTTTGCCGGCTAAGCGGTTCAACTCTTGGTTATAGCTGATTTTCCACAGCGGTTGGTTATTTACCCAAGCCACGATCAAGCTGGCTTTAAAATAATAGAGTAAGCCGATTGCTCCTAAACCAACAACCGCTAACTTTAACCACTTTTTGTCTAGCTTGATTTTTTTAATCACCTTTTTCATAAGCAATAAATTAATATACTTGATAATTTACTCATCATAGCATTAAATGAATATTATGCCAAAACCAATCCATCCGGAGTATCAATACTTAAATCTGCTTCAGGATATTTTAGACCACGGTACCTGGAAGATCAGCCACTCAACCGGGGTAAAATTAAAATCGGTTTTCGGCCGCCAGATCCGTTTCGACCTCTCTAAAGGTTTTCCTTTGCTCACTACTAAAAAGACTTTCCACCGGGGGATAATTCATGAACTGATTTGGTTTTTATCCGGCTCGTCTAATATTAAATACTTAGTTGATAACGATGTCCATATTTGGGACGAATGGGCTTACAAAAAATATACTTGGGGAATGGAAGCCAAAAAACAAAAGCCGCTTCCGTATGAAGTTTTTTTAGCCCAAATTAAAACCAATAAAGCTTTCTTATCCAAATGGGGCGAACTCGGTCCGGTCTATGGTGTTCAGTGGCGTCGCTGGCCGGTCAATCAGAAAAAAACCGTTGATCAGCTTGGCTGGGCGATTGCCAAAATTAAAAAATATCCTGTAAAAAAACACTACATTATCTCCGCCTGGAATGCCGGCTGTATTTACGAAATGTCCGGTTCTCATGCCGCCTCCATGGTAATTGCTCCCTGCCACACCCTGTTTCATATTAATATTGCTGGTAACAAACTTTCCCTGCTTTTATATCAGCGCTCGGCAGATATGTTTTTAGGTGTGCCCTTTAACATTGCCAGCTACTCGCTCTTAACCTTAATGCTGGCCCAAGTCACTGGCTACCAGCCCGGTGAGTTTATTCATACTTTTGGCGATGCCCACATTTACGCTAACCACCTGGGTCAGGTTAGGCAGCAGCTGAAAAGAAAGCCCCGGCCGTTTCCCCAGATTAAATTAAACCCTCAAATCAAAACCATCGATGATTTTAAGTTTTCTGACTTTAAGGTAGAAAACTACCATCCTTATCCGCCGATCAAAGCCGATATTACCGTTGTTGGAGGTTTTTAAATGGCCGCTAAAGTTTCCCTCATTGTTGCCCATGACAATAAATTAGGAATCGGCGCTAACAATCGCTTGCTCTGGAATATAACCAAAGATTTGGATCGCTTCCGCCAAATTACTTTAGGCCACCCGGTTATCATGGGCCGTAAAACTTTTCAGTCAATCGGCCGGCCTTTACCCGACCGAACCAACATTATTATTACCCGCACTCAGCCTTCCGTTCCTCATTCCGTTCATTCCGTTCCGGATCGTCATTCCGATCCGGAACGGAATGTAAAGATTACTCATTCCTTAAAAGAAGCCATTGTTTTAGCTAAATCAATAGACAAAACCGAAATCTTTATCATCGGCGGCGGCGAAATCTACCGCCAAGCCATGGCCGAAAACCTGGTTGATAGGCTCTATATTACTCATGTTCAGGGCGACTTTCAGGCTGACACATTTTTCCCCTCTTATTCGCACTTTAAAACTTTAATTTCCAAAACTTCTGACTCTGAAAATCAATATCAATTTGAATATAAAGTACTGGAGCCGTAAAATATGTCTCTTTCTGTAATTAAATTTCCCGGAGAGAACACCCAATATCTTACCCCGACCTGGGACGAAATGAACCAGCTTGCTTATAAAATTGCCAAACAGATACTTAGCTGTCATAAACACTTTGACCGGATTGTTACTCTGGCCAAAGGCGGCTGGCCGATGACCCGCTCTTTAGTTGATTTTCTCTCTGTCAGCCAAGTCGCTAGCTTAGGGATTAAGTTTTATTCCGGCATCAACCAGCGCTACCAAAAACCGGAAATATATCAGGACTTTCCCGTCAAGATGAAAGGGGAGACAGTCTTATTGTTTGATGATGTTGCTGACACCGGCCATTCATTTGTTTTTGCTAAAAAACACCTGAAAGCCAATGGTGTTAAATCAATTACCACTGCCGCCCTGTTTTACAAGCCCCACTCAATTTTTCAACCCGACTATTTTGGCTTTCCCACCAGCGCCTGGATAATCTTTCCTTATGAGACGATTGAAGCTATGAGGTTTCTCAAAAAAAAGTGGCAGGCTAAAGGCTTAACTCTCGCCCAAATTCGAGTTCGATTAATTAAACTTAATACCCCAAAAGCTTGGGCCAATCACTTTCTGTGAAAATATGGCTTGTAAGCTTCGATAATTTTAGTCTTTAGTTTATCGACTAGGTTTCTCCCTCCCGGAATCCAGCCGATTACTCCCCAGACAAAGCCAAAACTCATCAGTAGCCAGCCCACCAGCATAATCGGAATCCCGATGATAAACACCGTTAACACCATGCCTCCCAAAAACAAAATAACACCGGTAATTGTATATTTATTCCACATCAATATTATTAGTATAACCCAAACTAATAATTTTTTGTTACAATTTCCCTATGTCGGAAAATAAATATAATCCCGCCATTGACTTGCTTCGCCTGATCTCAATTTTAGCCGTTGTCTTAATTCACACTGTCACTCGGACTCTGGAAGTTACTGGTTATATCTTAGACCAAACCCCGGTCGCTTTTATTCTCCATCAGATCACCCGTTTTGCCGTGCCCTTATTTTTTATGATCTCCGGTTTTGTTTTGGAACTCAACTATGATAATCATGCTTCATGCTGGCAATATATAACCAAACGTTTAAGTCGGATTTTTGTACCCTATGTTTTCTGGAGCGCTGTCTATTTTTACTTTATCTACACCCAGCACGGCCCGGACTTTATCTCTGCGCTCATCTACGGTTCTGCCTCCCATCAACTCTACTTTATTCCGGCGATTTTGATTTTCTATCTGATCTTTCCCTTGTTTCATAAACTCTATCAAATTTTTGCCCATAAATGGGTCTTGCTCGTTTTAGCTCTATTTCAATTTTACCTGCTTTTTGCTGATCATTACTTGCACTCCCTTCATCTTTTTTATCCCATTGGTGTTGGCCTTTATAATTTTTACGTTTGTCTTCTTGGTATGGTTGCCTCCCATCATCATGAAGCCATTATTAGCTGGGTTAAAAAAAGACTTTATACTCTTTCAGTTATAACTTTAGGGCTAGCCGCCTTTATAGTTTTTTCCAGCCGCTTTATGTATTTTAAAACTTGGGACATTGGTTATTTTTATTCTAACTGGCGGCCCCAGGTTCTGCTTTATACTCTAAGTTTTTCCGCACTTGGTTACTATCTTTTTTCCCGGATAAAATTAAATCTAAACTTAATTAAAGCTCTCTCCGGTCTATCTTTTTTGGTCTTTTTTATCCACATCATTGTTCTGGAACAGCTGTGGCGTTTTTGGGCCGCACCTTTATTTAGCGCTACCAACAACCAGATTGGCCGAACTCTTTGGTACGATTCGGTTTTCTTTCTTGCCGTTACCGCTGTTTCTTTCCTCGCCGCCTTTATCATTCATAAAATCCCTTACCTTAAAAAACTCACCGGTTAAAAAATATTTAAAATATTTTATGTCAGAAATTTTAACCCTACAACTGCCAAAAGACGGAACAAGAACTCCTGATTTTATGGCAGATTATACATTAGTCGAAGAAAATGATAAATTGGTTGCTACTCACGGTTGGATAAATGCCCCAAACAGAGGGGATGAAATCATGACAATAATTCAAGACGAACTTCAACATCTTGCCTCAGGGCGGAATAAAACCGTTATTCATCGGTTTGAAGCCCAAACCCTAAAAGGGAAAAAATTAATTCAGCGCTACCCGGATTATCGTTGGGTCGGTAGGTCTAGTACTAATGATCCAGTTTATGAAAAAGAATTTCTCCCGGCTAGTTAAAGTTAAAAATAGTCTCAATCAGTTTGTAGTACCGTTCTAAGAGAAACCTATCAATTTTTTCTAAGATATCAAAAACTACCTTGAATAAATTAAACTTTTTCTCTGCTTGTATTTCCTGACCTACTTTGGCTCCTAAAACTTGGTTTTCTTCAAAAAACTTTATCTGGGTATTATCCGTGCTTTCTCCCAGAACGACTGTTTGTAAGTGTATTTGCTCTTGCATTTTCTCTTCCTCCGGGGAGATTTTTTCCGCTAGGATTAAATAAGAAACTGAGCTTAACTCTTTTAACACATTCGTGCCCCGGCTGTCATTTGCCAGCACCATGCTTGTCGGAAGAAACCCAATCTTCACTAATCCCGGCGCCTTACCTTTAAATAATACCGTTCCAAAAACCCCTTTCTCACTGAAATATCCTGGATTCGGTAAACCGCCGGTTAACCTGGCATATCCCCCTTCGTTGTTTATTTCTTTTTGGATAAAAACATTGGCGAAAGATTCTTCGGTTGATATATCAAGCGCCTCTAGCTTAGCTGGGTCAAACCCCAGATCTGCCTGAACCGCATTTATCGGCGTTTTAATGCCGGCTATTTCAATCTTCATTGGAAATATTTCCCCAAGACGATACTGTCCCTTAGTCGGAATAATAAAAGAAACCGTTTTCGGCGTTGGCGGAAACCCCATGTTATACAAAATCTTGCTTTCTCCAAATACCAGCCCTAAAGAAACCAAAGAAAAAGCTAAAATTAACAAGCCATTATCAACTGCCGAAAGCAGCGTTTTTGGCAATATGCCTTCTTCTTTAGTCAAAATTTCTTTACAAAAAGGACAATATTCTCCCTCTTTTTTAGTTCGGCATAAAAAACAGACTGTTTGGTTTGGGAAAAAAAGCCACCAGATAGGATAAGCTATTGCTAAAAATATTCCCAGTACCGACATAATATGAATCAAAATCCAAGACAAAACCACCCAGACAAAAACTATTCCTATCATTCCTACTTTTGGTATTTTATTTTCACTTTTCAACATAAGACATTAAAATTGAAAAATCTAATAAATTGCATCGACTGTCTCTATTCAAGTCGCACCTCCTCCTTTGATTACCGGCTATGGCTATATTTTCTGGGGACATCTCTTCAATTATAGCTTGTTTCCACTCTTCAACCCAATTTTTTGTCACGGTAAACAGCTCACTTAAGGTTATTCTATCATCACCATTCGGGTCAAACGGTATTAAAACGCTTGGTAATAATGTTTTTACAACTGGAGACGGTGAAGCTAAGGCTGTCGGAGTGGGGGAAGCCGAGGTTGTAGTCGAAGCCGCTGGTGTGGCTGAGGACGCCGGTGAAGGTGAAGGTGAAGGTGAAGGTGAAGGCGCCGGAGTACAGTCATAAGTATCAAAACTGCAGCTAATATCACAACTTAAAGTTCCCGGCCCATAGCCTAAGCTAACGCAGTCTTCTCCATTTAGGTCTAATCCTTCACAATCTTCTCCGCCTTCAACAATCCCATTGCCGCAGATACTGATCTTTACCGTCGCCTCCAGAAAATCTGCTGTACCAGCCCAAACCAAAGCCGCTTTAGCCAGTATTAACCCTAGGGCAGTTAAACTCAAAAAAAAAATAACCAGCATAATGCCCTTTATGCATATCACTTATCCTTGGTAGTTCTTGGCAGGCTTTTCTCTTTAGGTTTCTTCGTCTTAACTTCAATCTTAAAAAACTTTTTAAATGCTAACAACGCTAATATTACTCCAAGGAAAATAGCCACTCTTTGCGGCCAGGGCGCATAAACCTCCCAAAAAGTTATCAATTTGTAATAAATTCCATAAAAAATATTCGCTGGTACTACCGTAAAATAAAGCTTGCTCGCCGCCGCCACTCCCAGGGTCGTTGTGCCTTCAGTCATTGTGGCCACTGGATGGCCTTCAAGATAGGCAAAATAATTCCCCGGCTCAATCTTGATCGGTAAATTAATCGTAATCTCCACCAGTTGGGCTTTTCCCGGCTCTAAGTGAAACTTGTCCGGGTTAAAACTAAACCATTCTTGTTTAGGCAATAATTCCGGTTGTTCTGCATGAAAGCTGATTGAAGTTCCGTACTCGGCCGGCTCATCGCCAGTATTTATAATCGTAATCGGCGGCAGTTTATAAATCATTCCCGCTTTTAGTTTTTCCTCCACCTGAATCTTGCCGGTATTCACCCCCACCCCGATATTTGCCGCTGTTGTACTTGAAAAAAGAATGACCGCAGTCAGAAGGCAGGTAATTAAAACCAGTATTTTTTTCATTTCAACCCAATAATACACTGATCCTTCTAATTATTCAATTTAAATTAAAGCGCCCCTGCCATGACTGTCACTGTCAGCGATTGTTGAGCTGTTACTGTTGTGGCTGTAGGGGTATAAATCTGCAAATCAAAAGGCTGAGTTAATCCCACTCCCACGCTTGCCGCCAAATCAGCATAAGTGCTTGCATTAGCGCCAAAAGCATTCCAGGCTGGAGCAGCACCGTCACAGTCAGTTATGCAGGACTTCATTGTATATATTTCACTGCCTGCAGCCGCTGCCATGGTCCAGCCCGCCCCGCCGGTTGAATTGGACGACTTAACGCTTAATTTTTCCGACACGCTTCCATTATTAGTCGCCGTAGTGCTGTCATTCACTCCACCAGCACCGGCAGTCGTATTTGCGCTTGAGCCTACACCCACGGTGCTAAAAGCAATTCCATCGCCATTATCCAAACTCACTGAATAGATTATCGCTGTTACTGTTGCTGCTACCGTCCCCGTATCTGCCGCCTTTACCATTTTAGAAAATCCAATTATCAGTGTCGCTGATACTAATAAAACCGCTATTAATAAAAATCCTAAATGCTGTTTAATTTTCATAGCAGGCTCCTATAATTTTTTATCTAATACTAATCAAACCATATTTTTAATCACCTTGTCAAGTGGATATTCCGGTTCTACAGTGTTTCTGCCAGAACCGTTACGGTAATCGATTTTTCTATATCGTCTGAACTGGTTGGTGTGGTCACTCTTAAGTCTAAAGATGCTGTATTACCAACACCTATACTTGCAATTAAAACTTGATAAGAATCAGCCGCCGTAAACTTGGTCCAGGCACCACCGCTATTAGTGGAAAATTCATGGACATAAACATTTGTTCCAGGAGTTGAGCCCACCGTCCATTGGGTGCCTCCGGTCGCATTGGTCGTTTTAATGCTTAATTTTTCTGTCGTATTGCCGTCATTTTGCAACGTCTTAGTCGCTGAGATGTCGATGGTGCTTTTACTGTTCCCTCCGCCCCCGGCTATGGTTCCGTAGCTGATCGTACCCGCTGGCGTAATTGACACCGAATAAATTGGCACCGGGTTAACCGTGACCGTATTGCTTAGAGCCGAGGTCACCCCGCTTGAACTGAAACAAATTTTAATGCTTTCTGCAGCAGAATATTGCATGGCTGTATAGGTTAATATTCCGCTTGAAACAGCCGTGCCGGAAGTCGGTGTTGAGGTTAAAGACCCGGAACCAGCCGTTCCCCCGCAGGTTTGGGTCGACAGAACCACTGCTGTTGACACTGTTGATGAATTGTCGGTTGTCACAGTATTGCCATATTGGTCTTGAAGAGTTACTACTGGTTTAGTCGTAAAGTCGGTATTTACTGTTGCGGGAGATGATGGTTGGGTTGTCACGGCTAATTTATTCTTCGCTCCGACTACTTCGGTTAAGGTGCCGAAATTAGTTGATCCGCTGGGAATTGAAGTGTTATTTCCCGTATTGGTAATATCTCCTGAAGCCAAAGGAGTTCCAGCAGTCGGTCTAACCTGGATATTGGAAAAAACTACTCTGCATACTGGACCCTTATTTGAATCTTGAGCGGTAACCGTATAAGTAATTGTGGTTGAAGTTGGAGTTGCCGTTGTTGAGGAGAATGTGAAGCAGGTTCCGCTCCCTGATACAATGCTAATTGTTGCTGTGACCGTCGCACCGGTATTGAAAATAAATCCTGAAGGAACAGTCAAAACAATTGTTTTATTCGCGGCAGTTATATCTTTATTCGCCCCTTCAGTTATTGTCGGACCAGTCAGTGTCGTATAACTGCCGGTTCCGTATGTGTCGGCGCTGATACTTGTTCCTCCGGTTGCGGCAGTAACCGACACCGCCGCATAGACTGGTTCAATTTCCGGTGGAATTTGCGGGTTTTGCCACACTACCGGCCAGCCGGCCAGAAACCAAGTTGATATCAACAGCAACACTCCGAGCTTTTTTAATAATGTTTTTCTCCCCATACCTTCACTTTAATATATTTTCATTTTTCAAGCTAGTCACTCATTCTTAAACATCATAGATTATACTCATAATACGATGAATCTTAAATTAAAATTGTCCCTGACTCTTTTTTTCTTGGCTTTGTTAATCCGCCTGCCGCTTCTCAATACAAATTTTTATAAAACCCCGGATGCCATTGAATATCTTAATCCGGCTTTAAACTTAATTAGCGGCCAGGGTTTTATTTCCACCCTTAAAGTTATCCATATTGATCATCAGCCGCTGATTCACCCGGCTGTTAACGACCGGCCGATTGGTTTTTCCCTTTTGCTGGCTCCATTTTTGCTTTTAAGTCAAAACCCAAGCTTTATCCAGCTGATTTTATTTATCTTCAATTCATTTAACGCTGTCTTAATTTTTACTCTTTTTTCCCGTTTTCTTTCCCCGGCCTATGCCTTTATTGCCGGCCTGCTCTTGGCTTTCAATCCTAATATTTTAATTACCAACCGCTTAATCATGCCCGAACCATTTTATTTATTTTTTATCCTTCTGGGTTTGCTCTTTTTTTACTCCAAGCGCCCGGTTTTTATCTCCGGCCTTTTTTTCTCCCTGGCTTGGCTGATTCGTCCGGAAACTATTTTTCTAACCCTGCCGCTGTTTATCTATCTGCTTGCCCAGCGCCGCCCAATTTCCTCAATTATTTTTATCCTCCCGACTCTTATTTTAGCTTTTATTCAAAATCCTTTTAATCTGCTTGAATCCTATCACTACCGTTTAACCCATTTTTCTTTAGCTTCGACTTTATATAATCAGCCGACTCCTTCGGCCCTGACTTTTATTAAATCAAATTTAGCTTGGATTTTAGCCAAACAATGGCAAAACACCCTCTATCACTTAAAACATCTTTTCAGTTTAACCTGGTTGAGTTTGCTTACTTTTCCATTATTTATTTGTCCTAAAAAATTTATTATTAAATATTGGCCTTTATTGGTTTTTCCCGTTTGCAGTTTTTTCTTAATTAGCTTAACTTGGTCGATTTTTCCCGAACCAGCCCGGATGCTGCTTGTCCCGTTTGTTTTTTTAATACTTTTTGCCCTTAAAGGTTTATCTCGTTTGCCGCAGCGGATTAGTTTAATAATTTTAATCGTTATTTTCTCTGCCTACGCGGCTTACGATTTTCACCGGATCACTTGGGCGCGGATAGATCCAGCTAACCATCAATTTCCCTATATGGTTCAGCTGACCGGTTGGCTTAATGCTCACACTTCTCCCCAAGCGAAAATCGTCAGTATCGATCCTTGGACGATTTACTGGGCCACCCGCCGGCCTAGTTTGATTTTGCCTTTAAATTTAGATCAATCTAATGTTAATGATTTTATTAATTTTTATCATCCCGACTATATTATTACTGCCGCTAATTCAAGTTTAATTAACTTTTTGCCTCTGCCGCTTTTTACCACCGATCCGCCTTTATTTTCCATTTTCTCAGCTAATTTTCAGAATTAACCTATAATATGGCTTCCAATATGAGAATCTTAGTTGTTGAAGACGAACATAAAATCGCTAACTCCATTGCCCAAGGTCTGCAGCAGGAAAATTACGCTGTTGACGTTGCCTATACTGGAACCGACGGTTTAGACCTAGCTTCGACTGAAAGTTATGACCTGATTATTCTGGATCTGTTATTGCCTGGAATTAATGGGTTGGAAATTTGCCGCCGGCTTAGGCAGCAAAATATCCACGCCCCGATTTTAATATTAACCGCCAAAGGCCAAACAGATGACAAAGTTAAAGGTTTAGATACCGGCGCTGACGATTATCTGGTTAAGCCTTTTGCTTTCGAAGAACTCCTAGCCCGCATCCGGGCTTTAATCCGCCGTCCGCGTCATTCCAGCGGTACTATCTTAAGTTTAGCCGATTTAACTCTTAATCCTTTAACTTTTACCGTCACTCGTTCCGGTAAGCCGATTCAATTATCCAATAAAGAATTCAGCCTGTTGGAATTTTTATTGAGAAATGTTAATCAAATACTTTCTAAAGATAAAATTATCAGCCATGTTTGGAACTATGACGCCGATATTTTACCCAACACCGTCGAAGTTTATATTGGCTACTTGCGCCAAAAAATCGATCGGCCTTTCCCAAAACAGCCGTCATTGATTCAGACAGTCCGGGGCTTTGGTTATAAATTAGCTAGAAAAAATTAAATGTTTAAATCCGCCAGAATCAAACT
>JAZDKF010000021.1:0-37209 GCA_043803225.1 Candidatus Beckwithbacteria bacterium | reverse complement strand
GGGCAAGGGTTCGCCGCCGCTACCAGCATAAATTTTGCCGGAAAAGTTAAACTACCTGCCACCCGCACCACACTCACCATGCCATCTTCCAATGGTTGCCGCAACGCCTCTAAAATCGACCGCGGGTATTCGGCAAACTCGTCCAAAAACAAGACTCCCCGATGAGCCAAGGAAATCTCTCCCGGCATCGGCATACTCCCGCCTCCGATCAATCCCATCCGGCTGGTGGTATGATGCGGCGCCCGAAACGGCCGCCGCCGAATCAATCCGCCTCCCGGCTCGATATTTCCCGTTACTGAATAAATTTTGGTTACCTCTAATGCCTCCCCTTCAGTCAATTCTGGTAAAATTCCCGGCAAGGCCCGCGCCAGCATTGTTTTCCCCGATCCTGGCGGCCCAATCATTAACACATTGTGTCCGCCGGCCGCCGCTATTTCCAACGCCCGTTTCGCCTGCTCCTGCCCGGCCACTTCATTAAAATCAAAATCCACTTCCGCCTCTTTTATCAACCGATCCTGATTAATATTTTTCAAAGCTAAAATCTTTTTCTCCCCTTTAAAATGCCGGATTAACTGCCACAAATCCGTCACCGGCAACACTTTTACCCCTTCTACGACCGATGCTTCATTAGCTGATAATTTCGGCACAAAAATCTCTCTCACTCCTTTTTCTTTTGCCAAAGAAGCCAGCAAAAACACTCCCCGCGTATGCCTTAACCGACCGTCCAACCCCACCTCGCCGTAAAAATACCGCTTCTTTCTATCCAATTCCATCTCCCCGGCTCCGACCAGCACTCCCACGGCAATCGCTAAATCATAAGCCGAACCTTCTTTAGGAATATCCGCCGGCGCCAAATTCACCGTCAGTTTTTTCGCCGGAAAATCAATTCCCGTATTCACAATAGCTGTCCGCACCCGCTCTTTAGCTTCCTCGACCGCCTTAGTCGGTAAACCGACAATATTAAAACCCGGAAAGCCCTTTCCCGCCACATTCACTTCCACTTCAATTTCCAAAGCCTGCAGTCCCCGATTCGCCACCGACCACACTTTAGTCAGCATAATTTAATCCTAACATAAATTTTCCCCCGCTTTCTTCCACCACCCCTTTCAAACACAGTTCTGACAGCAAAATATTAATTTGAGTAATCGGCCTGCCTAACTTTCTGGCAATCTTATCCGCTTCCATCTCACTCTCTTTCAGTACCTCCACCACCCCTTGTTCTGCCGCTGTAAGGTACCGTATCTTACATATATCAACCTGCGAGGTCCGACCTTGCAGGTCCTCTTCGCCCAACTCCTCCAAAATATCGTTTGCATTTCTAACTAGCACCGCCCCGTTTCGAATCAGCCAATTAGTCCCCGCCGACTGGCTTTGATCAATCCGTCCCGGCACTGCCAGCACTTTTTTATTCTGTCTGAATGCCCACTTGGCCGTTATTAAACTGCCGCTCTTTTCCCCGGCTTCCACCACAATCACTGCCCTCGATAATCCCGCCACAATCCGATTGCGGTAAGGAAATGTCCACAACTTTGCTTCCTGTTTTGGTTTAAACTCGCTCACCACTAACCCATCTGATTCTAAAATCTTCGTATACAAATTGTCATTTTCCGCCGGTGTTAAACAATCTAAGCCTGACCCCAGCACCGCCACTGTCCTGCCTTTACTGGCCAAACACTCCCGATGCGCCGCCGCATCCACTCCGTACATAAACCCGGATACAATCGTATAACCCGCCTCTGTCAGTTCACCCACCAGTCGCTCGGTTATCCTTTTCCCATACTCGGTTATCCGCCTCGACCCCACCACGGCCACACTTTTGTCAAAAATCTTTTTATCCCATTCCCCCCGGTAATATATCTGTTTTACTTCCGGCCTTACCCGCTTCAAACCATTAGGAAAATCTTTTTGTTTTAAAATTTTAATCTCCCACTGCTTCCATTCCCGCATTAACTCTTTGTAGTCGGCTTATCTAATTTTTGCCCAACTCCCATCTCCTCCTGCTGTCTCCCAATAGATTTTCCTCCTGGCTTTTGCCGCCAATATCCTAATGTCTCTTCACCTAACCCTACCAATCTTCTTAGACGCTGAAGCGGCGTTGTCTTTGTTAGAATTACATCATGCCCATCAATACTCATTGGTCGTTCTTCATTCAATGTCATAATTATTATTTTATCACCTTGCTCCTTAACCTGGCAAATCTTTAAATTTTAGATTATTTAGATTATAATCAATTAGAATGGAGGTGAGATAAAAATGGCAAACAAAAAAATTGGTGAAGTGATTCATTTTTACGACAAAATCCTGGTTGCAATTATTAAACTAACTGCTCCTCTTAAAACCGGCGATTCCATCAAGTTTAAACATGGCGAGGCCGAATTTACCCAAACCGTAGATTCTATGGAACTTGAACATAAAAAAATTACCAGCGCCAAAAAAGGTGCGGCAATCGGTCTTAAGGTTAATCAGCCGGTCAAAGAAAAAACTGAAGTCTTTCTGGCTTAATTTCTTAGCGTGCCTTTCTCACTATTACCGGGCTGACCGCGCCGTCTTTTTCCTGAACTGTTCCAGTGGTTATAAATTCTCTTATTGTTGCTCTTACATCAAACCCGTCCTGAAATATCTCTTTTGATAATCCTGTCTGCAGCGCTAAAAAATTACACGCTGTTTCAAAACCAGCATCATTATCCGCAAAACTAATTTCCCCTTGGTTTACGTCTCCTTGCCTTTCTAGGCGCATTGCTTCCCATAGCTTATCTTTTATTTTTTCATCTGTCGCCTTCAAGCCCGTCATCTGCCCATTAGGATTAAACCACACTTCAATATCTTTTCTCCGACCTTCGTGGCCGCGTTTTTTAAATCCTATTAGCACGTTCGTCATCTCCACTTCTCCAGCCTCTCCTTGCCTCCATCTTGCCAACATTGATACGGTCGGATCAGTAAAACTATTAGGATCTCCGTCAAAAGCAACTTCCACATCACAAACTTTTCCCTTGCCTAAATTGTCTCGTTTCGCTTCTATCGAAGTTGAAACATGCTTTTTTTTATCTTTTTTCATAAACTTAGGCTCATCCATTCCGCGAAATTGCTCGACGCGGCCAGTTAAATCAGTCAAACCTAAATCTCTTAAAACTTTAGGCCCGAATTCTTCCAAATAAATGTTATGCAACTCTTGATTGTTAGCATAAAAAACCCTTAAAGCTTCATTAAACCCTGGAAATTCATTTTGAATCGCCGCAGTTTCTTGAACCGCTGGTGCAACAGTGACCATATCCTTATCTTATCACCCCGCCGCCCAAACACTCAAGTTCATTATAAATCACCGCCACTTGCCCCGGCGCAATCCCATATTCTTCTTTGGCTAACTTAACTTTCTTGCCCGCTATCTTGCACCTGATCAATCTCCCCTGATGCCTGATTCTCACCTTCAAGGAGTCTCCTCGTAGGCTGCTAATCCAACTCCACCCTTTTACCTCAAACTCTTTTTTTCCTAAATCTGCTTTTTTTCCCACTATCAATCTATTTCGTAATATATCTTTCTGTATCACAAACCACGGCTGGGCAAATCTCTGACCAATCGTGTAAAACTCAAACCCCTGGTGTTTTCCGATTAACTTTCCTTTTTTATCCACCGCTTCCCCTTCATGCTCTTTAATCTTTCTTTTTAAAAATTCCCGAAAATTCAAATCATGTCCCACAAAGCAAATCCCGCTTGAGTCTTTTTTATTCCAGACAGAAAGTCCCCGCTTTTTTGCCTCCAGCCTCACCTGTTGCTTAGTAAAATGTCCGATCGGAAACATCACCCGTTTTAACTGTTCTTGTTTTAACATTGCCAAAAAATATGTCTGATCTTTCTTCTTATCCACCGCCTGCAGTAAATGAGCTGGCTCGATGCAGGCAGAACCCAATTGAGCATAATGTCCGGTCGCCAAAAAATCAAATTTATTCTTCATCGCCCACTCCTCAAACAGTCCGAACTTTATCTCCCGATTGCAAATAATGTCCGGATTCGGCGTTCTTCCTGCCTTGTACTCCCGATAAAACCAATCCAGCACCCGCTGTTTATAGTCTTTTTTAAAATCCAAAACCTTAAACGGAATTTTTAACTTTAAAGCCACCCCCAGGGCGTCTTTTCTATCCTGATCCGTCCTGCACCCCGGCTCATTCCAACATTCCAAAAACACTCCGGTAACTTTAAACCCTTGTTCTTTTAATAATGCCGCCGCCAAAGCTGAATCCACCCCGCCTGACAAACCCACCGATACTTTCATGAAACTATTTTATCTTATTCTGCCGCATTAATCCGCCAACGGCTTAAGGGTAAGCCCTGTAAAAACTCTCTCAAACGCCCGCCTAAACCCTTCTGCCGTTAATGCTAAACTACTTTGGTCTAAAATATCATTTGGCGGTAAATCAACCTTTCTTTCTAATCTAATAATTCCCCATGTGGGTGTTTGAGAACTTAGATCTTGTTCACTTGGGTAAAATCCTTGTCCGAAATTATTTTCACCCTCTTGCACCTTTATCCCCATTTTTTCAAATGCCTGTAATAAATAAAGTCCCCCAAAATATCTAACATTAGTCGTTGCTTTTTCCCAGAGCTTCTCCCTACGTAAACACATATAAATACCCACTCGATCTACTGGTATTGCCAAACTTCCTTCTCCTCGACGCCAAGCCAAAACTTTCAATCTCGCCGCTAACTCTTCCCCTTGAGGCGTGGTGATTACACAGGCAAAACAATGATCCGTGACTGCTAGAGTTTCTTCTCGCCAATAAGCCGCTTTCCATTCCTCAACGGCTGCTAACGCTTCGTTTGGCGGCCGCGTATAAAAATCCAAACCATCAACTTCCGCATCTGTTGATATTGGGGCTAAATTTGGATTATGTGGCATATGTTGGTATCTTATAGTAATAAGATCATTTGTCAATAGGTTTCTGTATCACCCCAAACCCCTCATATACTGCCTTCACTACCTTTCTAATCTCTGGTAATAAATTGCCTTTATTATCTACTATCTGCCGCTTAAACACTAACCGGCCCAGCCTTGACCTGGACTTTAATAAACTCCCTTTCTCCACTACCCGTTCCGCCAGCACAAACTCATTTTCATCTTTTAAATCAAGCAACGAAAATCCCGCCCGGATAAATTTTATTGGCACCGGCAACACAGATTTTTGCGCGCGCAGCGTCTCATCTGATTCAGTCAGATAGCTGTGAGCACGCAGAAAATTTCGTGTTGCCAAGCCAAATTTGTACACCCCCGCTTTCATCTGTTTTGTCACCCTCGCTTCCTCCTTCTCCAAACAATGCAGCACCAATTGCGCTCCAACCATTGGTTCACGATAGAGTTCATTCACTTCTTCCAAATCCATTTCATAATCCAAATCAAACCACTCCGCCAAATGCCAAACATCAAACGGCATTAATCCGGCTTGAAGCTGCATCATCGTTAACACCGGAAATGCTCCGGTATACCGGGCATTACATTCCACCGGCAAAACTTGGTCATTTTTTCCCACCATTACATCCAGCCCGAAAATCCCCTTATACCCCTTCTTATAAATATGCTCCCCCCATTTTTTAGCAAAATTCTCGGCCGTCTTTTGCGCTTCTTTAGAAAACTCGATATGCCAATCATGCCCCTGCCACACTCCGGCCCGGCCCTCAATTTCCCCTAAGATCGGCTGGTCAATAATCTGTTTCTGCATCCTGCCGCAAATCACCCCATGGCGCGTCGCACAGCCGATAATGCTGGCCGCTTCACCTTCGATAAACTTAGTGACATTCACCCATTCCAAGTCTTTATCTTTCTTTAATTCTTTTTCTCTCACTATCTCTTGAAATTTTCTAAAATCTTGAATATTTTTAATAAAAAATGTTCCTGCTCCGCCGCCGTTCACGCTGTCTGCCAGTTGAAACACCAGCTTTTCTCCTAATTCTCGCCTAAATTCTTTCCATTTCTTTTCATCCAACTCTTTTAACTTCAAGGATTGTCCTTGAATTGGCTTAATCCCCGCCTTCACCAATTCCTGCCGGAAAATCCGTTTATTTTCCAAAGGATTTCTAATCGCTCCTGCCGTCGACATCAATTTCACTCCCAATTTTTCCACAATCTTATCTATCCTGATTGTGCCTTTATAAACAAAAAGTCCCAATTGTTTGGCGTCAGCAACACAAATTTCAGGAGCGGAAGCTGTCGCATATGTAACTGGCGACGATTGAGCACCTGGAAATTTCGTGTTGCTAAGCCAATTCTGAACTTTTTTTTCTTCCAGCATCGTACTGGTATTTTCTCTTTCAATTTTAATTCCTCCCAAGTCTTTCTCCATGCTCACTACCGGACAAATTTTCCTGATCGCCTCCAAATCGCTGGTTTCCAAATACGCTAAAATCGAAAAGTTCGGCAAAATATACCCCAATGCCGCCCGCGGCCACGCCGTCACCCCTACGCCCACTACCGGAAAATCTTTCGGAAACAAGCTTTTTATCTCTTTTAAATCATTAAATCTCGCCGTTATTCTCATGCCCCTATTTTACTCTTCTTTTCCTCGCTTATAATAATTGTCTCGCGGATCAACTCCAGCCGGATACATATTTACCTCCGGGTCTCTCCTCAAATCCAACCCCATCCTTTTACCATCAATTTCAATCGTCTTCCCTCTCTCTCGAATTTCCTCTTCCGTAGCTTCTTGCCTTTCAAGGATTTTTTGAATCCACTCAGGATGATCGGTTAATACAGTTTCTTCAAAAATCATATCTCCGCCCAAAAGAATAGCTATTCTGGCAACATCTTTAGGTTGATGACCATAAGTAAGAAATACTCGCCTGCTTGTTTCCGGTAGTAAAGATAAAATCATGCCTTCTATGTCCTTATTTTCTCTTGGTCTATTCTCAATTATTTCCGCACTTAAATGAATAAAAGCTGTTTTTGGAGCTAATGGTTTATTATGGCAGGATTTTGCTAGCACTGCAGTTGTAATAAAATCCTCTCTGCTTCCCAACCAAGTTGAGATTCCCAAACTTTCTATTATAGATTGCAGCCTTTCAAGAACAGTCGCCCCTCTAATCAATATTACCTGTGGTTCCTTCATATTCCCGCTATTTTACCACACACCCTACCTACGAGGAGTCTCCTTGTAGGCAATACCAACCCTACGCCTCCTGCCCCGCCTCTCCTTCTCTTACCTGCACTGCAAACCCCAGCAAATCCCGCCTCCCGATAATCATCGGCCGCTTGAGTTTGGACCGGTCAGACACCGATGCCGCCGTTTTAATTTTCTTGCCTTTTAAATAAAAAGTTAAGCCCACTACCTTCCGCTCTTCCCGCCCCAGTGCGCTCCGATAACTTCTTTCCCATAAAATATTTTCCGGATCCATTAACCCTAGTTTTTTGGCTAAACTTTCATCAATTGAAGTCCGAAACGCCCCGGTATCTACCTTGGCCTTTAACGTCTGTTTTTCTCCTAAAAAAGTCTCCACTTCCACTTCCTCAAAAATCCCGATATTTAAACTTCCGCCCTGAACCGACTCATCCTCTTCCCGGACTGAAAACAGCTGTTTGCCGATATTAATTCCCTGCTTCGTGGTTTTAACTTTCAACCCCTCCACCCGCTCCAGCCGCCGCTTTAGACCGGCTTCGTTGGCCAGCTGGATTTTCAGTCCCGGCTGGGCATTTACTTCCAGCACCATTGGCGTTGACTTTAACTTGCCTGACTTGGTCTTTCTTGGCTGCAGACTAATATCCACCCGGCAGTAGCCCAGTCCCACCGCTTCGGCGGTTTTTACTCCCAGCTCCAGCACCTCATCCCATCTGGGAATCCGCACTCCGTTTAGCCTTCTTCTGGTATTCGGGAAAAACTTGGTTTCGCTGGTGTACTTAACCGCTTTGGTGGTTACTCCGGTGGCCATGTCAATCCCGCAGGCAATCGCTCCCTGAAACATATTTGCCTTACCTTTAGACTCTTTTGTCGGCAAGCGCAAAAACGCCATCACCGGCACCCGGTTAAATACCAGCACGCCTACGTCCGGTGTTCCCTGACAGCTGATTGGCTCAAACCGCGGATGCACTCGAACTCTTTCCTCAATAAACGCCCGGTCCGGTAAATCCAGCATTGAGTATCGGCCGGATAAAATATCCAAAATATGTAAGCGCAAATCTGCCGCTGTCACTTTCTGGCCATCAACCGTCACCCACTCGCCGGCATACTCGCCGCCGCGGTCAATTACTAAAATTCCCTCGCCGCCTAAACCCTGACTGGGTTTAATCACAAAACTTTCCGGCAGTAAGGAAAAGTCAAACCGCTCTACTGCCGCCTCATTCTTAAACATCCGATACAACTTTGGCACTGATAATTTTTCTTTCCTTAAAATCGCCTTAGTTATAAGCTTCGAATCCGCCGCCCGCTTGCTCTTAGCCGAGTTATATCTGGACTGATATAAATGGTTGCGGGCATTCATGCCCAGGATATCGTTTAACTTCATAAAATTATTGTTTGCTCCAGCAAATACAAATTTTTGCGCGCACAGCGACGCGTCTGGTAGCTTTAGCTATCCAGACAGCTGTGAGCACGCAGAAAATTTCGTATTGCGGGACAAACATACTATTTGATCAACTTCCTGAACTTCCACATCTCCATCACTCTTAGCCCCACGTACTTACCCACATAAATATCCAAAGCCGCCACGATCAATAAAAACAATTCCGGATTTAACAGTGCCAGCTTCTGCACCCAGCTGTTCCTTAAAATCAGTGCACCCACCACCGCCATCGCCATTGTCTGCAACATCACCTGCACTGCTTCATGCCGGCTTTTTCCGGTCTGGACTTCAATAAAATTCTCAGTCAAAAGCATTAAAATTAAAATTGGAAAGATCGATACCGCGCTTAAGCCCCCTAAATTCACATTCACCGCTCCCAATAGCACCCCTAAAACTACCACTGACACCAGCCACATCATTAACGCCATTCTCGGTAAATATTGCAATTTTAACTTCTCCGTTGTTTTTCTGGCCAAAGCCGCCCCCATAAAAATGACCACCAGCATGACCAAACCGGCTTTAATTCCGATGGCCACAAAGGCCACCGACAGCATTGCCGGCACGAAAATTCCAAACCCGGTCAAACCCAGCAAATGCCTGGCCGCGGCAATCATCCCGGCTACCAGCGGAAACAGCAATACCAGGACGATTGTATTCGCCGACACCCCTTTAGCCACCGCCTGCCGGATCGCCTGCTGTAACCAATTGTGCCAGCTTAACTTGCCGATCTCTTTTTGGTCTAGATACCCCTCCAGCTTTCCTTTTACCTCTGAAGTTCTCTCAGTAATATCCTGCTTGGTGACTGCTTCAATGCTTAAAGTACCCGCCGGAGTTGCTTCCGCGCTGGCTGTCGCTTCCATTCCCAAAGCCGGAACCGTACTGAAAACTAACAACAAAACAACCAGCAATAATTTTCTCATGCCTATATTATACTAAATCCCTTTATTTTAGCGCTTCATCAATCGCTGTTTTAAACTGGCTAAACGGTTGGGCCCCAACCAAAATTTTGCCGTTAATCACAAAACTGGGCGTTCCGCCTAAGCCGGCTTTTTTCGCTAAAGCCGCATCTGCTGCCACCGCTGCTTTCTGCTCTCCGTTAGCCAAACACTGGCTAAACTTTGCCCCATCCAAGCCTAAAGTCGTGGCATAATCGTTAAATACTGTCGTCACATCAGTTCCTGCCGACCAGATACCCTGATTGGCAAATAACTGAACGCTGTACTCAAAGAACTTTCCTTGGACTCCGGCACAATTTACCGCCTCAGCCGCCTGCTGAGCAAACTGATGAAACTCTAAAGGTAAGTTTCTGGAAATATACTTAACCTTGCCGGTATTCACATAGTCTTTTTCAATTTGGCCCAGGGTCTCGTCCGCATACCGCTTGCAGAAAGGGCATTGATAATCAGTAAACTCGACTATCGTCACCTTGACCTTATTATCCCCTTTCACTGCCAAAGGATCTTTGAGCATCTCTTTCCAAATTTCATCAGCCACTACTGTCGGTCCGGCCGGAGCTTGTTGAGCTTGCCCTGGCTGAGCCGTTGGCTGAACTCCCTTTTTCACCATTTTTAACTCTGTCCATAAACTCCCGATCGCAAATGCCGCCAAAATTAATAAACCGATCATTACTGACTGTAAAATACTGGCTTTTTTAACTGTCTTTTTTTCTATCATTTTTTTATCCTCTAACTAATTAGTGACACAGTCTTACAATATAACATATTAACTTCTCAACTTCTTAGTTTCATTGCCCTTACAACCCGCTCCACTGCCAGGATATAAGCCGCCATTCTGGGATTAACCTGCTTAGTTTTATAGATCTCCCAAACTTCCCCAAAAGCCTTATCCATGATTGCTTTCAATTTGGCAAACACCTCATCCTTCTCCCAGTAATACCCCGTATTATTCTGCACCCATTCAAAGTAAGACACCGTCACCCCGCCGGCATTGGCCAGCACATCAGGAATCGAAATAATTCCCTTTTTATGCAGAATTTTATCTGCCTCCGGCGTCACCGGCCCGTTGGCCATCTCAATAATATACTTAGCCCTAATCTTGCCGGCATTTTCTTTGGTAATCACATTTTCCAAAGCCGCCGGCACTAACACCTCCACTGCTAATTCCAACAACTGCTTATTAGTAATATTTTGTTTATAATTTAAAAATTTATCCGGGTCCAAACCGTTTTTGTCATAGACTCCACCTTTGGAATTAGACAAAGCCACGATTTTGTAGCCGGCTTTCTTGGCAAAAAATGAAAACCAATAACCCACATTCCCCACTCCCTGTACCGCCACCGTTGTTGTCTTTCGAACAAGGTTACGAACCTTGTTTAACTGCTCCAAAACATAAAATCCTCCCAAACCGGTGGCTTCAGTCCTGCCCAAAGACCCGCCCATCTCCACCGGCTTGCCGGTAATCACTCCCGGTTCATGCCGGCCGGTTAATCTTTCATATTCGTCAATCATCCAAGCCATAATCTCCGGCGTCGTATTGACGTCCGGTGCCGGTACATCTTTGAAGGAACCAAAGTGTTTATACATCGCTCTCATGTAAGCCCGTGACAATCTTTGCAGTTCGGTTTCGCTCATGTTTTTCGGGTCGCAAATTACTCCGCCTTTAGCGCCGCCGTAAGGAATCCCCACCACACTGCACTTCCAGGTCATCCACATCGATAGCGCTTTCACTTCATCTTCACTCACGTTCGGATGAAATCTAATTCCGCCCTTGTACGGCCCGACCGCATCATTATGCTGTGATCTAAAAGCTTTAAAAGTCGCTGTTTTCCCATTATCCATTTTTACTTTCAAATCAGCCCGATGAACCATTTTTGGAGACTTTAATTGTTCCAAAATACTCTTATCAATCTCAATATATTTTGCCACTGTTTCCAGCTGTTTAACTGCATTCAAATATGGATCATTCATTTTCCAAATACCTTTCCACATCTATCGCCGCCTGGCACCCCATTGCACTCGCTGTAATTGCTTGTTTATAACGCTTATCAACCACATCCCCAGCCGCAAACACTCCTTCAACGCTGGTCATCGTCGGATACTCTCCTCTTCCAATCTTGATATATCCCTCTTCATCCATTTCTAATTTATCTCTAAATATCTGGCTTGCCGGAATATGGCCGACTGCTAAGAAAAACCCGTCTGTTTTGACTTCCTCCCCGCCCTTAAGTTTTACTGCTTCGACTTTTTGTCCCCCGATTATCTCTTCTACTTCATTCTCCCAGAAAATCTTAATCTTTGGGTTGTTTTTCACCCTATCCGCCATAATTTTAGACGCTTTTAACTCTTTTTTTCTCACAATTAAATACACTTGTTTGGCAAATTTGGTTAACGCTAAGGCATCCTCGCAGGCCGCATCCCCACCGCCAACCACCATCGCTGTCTTATTCTGGTAAAAAGGCGCGTCGCAAACCGCGCAGGTCGCCACCCCCCGGCCCAACAGCTCCTTTTCCCCCGGAATATTCAAAAACCGGCTCACTGCCCCGGTAGCAATAATCACTGCCCCCGCTTCTTCCCCTTCCGCCCTTAACTTCCCCCCGGAAAAATCCACGCTGTTCACGGCTTTATCAATTGTTTTTGCTCCGAACTTCTCCGCCTGTTTTTTCATTCTTTCCATCAGCTCGCTCCCCAAAATCCCCTCATCTGCTCCTGGCCAATTTTCCACCACTGTCGTCTTGATCAGCTGCCCGCCGCTTAATGGCCCGCTAAAAATCAGCGGAGCCAGTTTGGCTCTGGCCGCATAAGTCCCGGCGGTTAAACCCGCCGGCCCTGACCCGATGATTATCAATTTATGCATAAATTATGAAAACGCAGACAAATAAATTTTCAGCCCGTAGCGTCTCATCTGATTCAGTCAGATAGCTGTGAGGACTGCAAAATTTCGTTTGTCAAGTTTTCATTAACTTTTCAAAACTTCATTAATTAACTTTATTACTCCGTCTTTCCCCCCAAACCCGCTCGCCCGATTCACTTCTTTGCCGTCTTTAAACACTAGCATCGTCGGAATACTCATAATCCCGTACTTGCCGGAGGTATTATGGTTAGCATCCACATCCACCTTGCCGATTAACAGTTTATCTTTATATTCTTCCGCCAATTCATCCATCACCGGAGCCGCTAATTTGCACGGCCCGCACCACTCGGCATAAAATTCCACCAGTACTGGTATTGGGCTGTTTATAACTTTTTCTTCAAAATCTTTATCAGTAAAATGTATCGCTGCCATTTTGCCTCCTTTATAAATATGCGATTCTTTAACCATACACTGGCTGGCTTTTTGTTTCAAGATCTAATAGACTTTCTTGCCAAGTCCTGTATAATTATAGGTCTTATGACAAGAATGCGAGAATTACCACAATTACCAACTGAATTAGCTGGAAAAGAAATCACCGAATCACCCTTTCCTTCAACCGGTTTTATTTTAATGGCTCATACCTGTAATAATAAACAGGTTGAAATTATCTATGTTCCTTTCCTGTCAGGTAGTAATTTTCAGTTAATAGAACAATTAGCTCGATCAACCATTGAGTGCTTAACCTATAATCAAACCCTAACTTGCCACGGTTGCGGCAACAATTTTGAAGCTTTCTATGTTTTTCTCGCCCCGTATAATCAAGTCAAACTAGCTTATAATGCTTGGCTTGATAGGCAGAAAATTCCTAATAGATAATCCTAACCAATTATCCTCGGCTTATATTTTACCTCGCCAACACCTTGCCCCTCTGTAATAATTCTGCCCCAAAAACCATCGCTAAGCCGCGGCAACCGGCCAACGGCTTCAACGTTTTTTGGAGTAATCGGTATCCACACATCTCTCGTATGGCTTAACCCCATCCATCCGTGAATACAGGCCCACAACCCTTCCGGATTTAATAAAATATTAACATAGCCGCGTCTCAAAATTTCCAAACCGAAATCATCCTCAGTTAACTGCGTTCCGCCACGGTACTGTTCCGCCACAATTCTACCAGTCGCCCTTACTTCAGCCGAACCTCCTCGTAAATTATTGACAAATAAAAAATCACGATACCTCCCCCTGACAGAAAAATCCCCGTTTTCCTTTTCCCTAAACACATTCAACCACTCCGGCTGTCGAATAAAGGACCTAAATTCTTCCTGCGGTTTCGTATCTTTGTTTAAGGGCAGGGAGACTATTAACTCCATCTTATTAGTCGGTGCCCTCATGGCTAACCTAATTAAATCTTCAATTCTAGTCACCCTGCTGCCCCTAAAATTAACTAACAACACCAACTTAAATTTTCCCCACAACGCAACATTTTTTAAAACTTCCGCTGTCCTTTCTGCCACATCCTCATGATTACCCGGGTCTGCGGTATTCCCAAAGGTAAAAATACCTCTTTTATTAATTAATTGTTGAAACTTTGGACTTGCCCATGCTTCATTCCAAGAGGATCGGCTAAATTGTAAAGATGGCCCTAATGAATCCCTAATGCAGGTGTCGCACAAACCGCAACCATTCATTGAATCAACTACAGATACCGAACCCCGCAATTCAGGTTCAGCTAATAATCCCGGCTCGATTACTTCCAGCACACCAACCTCTTTAATCAATCCTTTTGTCTCCTGGCCCCAAAAGCGGCTAGGATAAGGAAATACTTCCTTCTCGTCTAAAGATAAACCCCCACCTTCTATAATTCTGACTATTTCCGGCGGTAATTTAGGTCGATACTGTTCGGCTAAGCTCATATTTGTTCTTTTACCCATTAATCCTTAACGGTATTTTTTCTTCCCCGCGGGCTTCTTTTTCCTTAAACTCCTTCAGTGCCTCATCCGGATGTTTTCTATCAATCCTTCTTTCTTTAATCACCTTTAACAACCATTCTGCTTCTTCAATATTATTCGGGGTAATTTCTGCAAAAATCTGGCTGGTATGCGCTTCAAAACGCGACGCTTCTACAACTAACCACCACTTGCCGTTAAAAAATATTCCCGTTTTCCCTCGGTTTATATAAGAGTATTGTTCCGGCACAACCATCAACCCTAATTGTCTGGCTTTTTCATCTGGCACAAACCTGCCTCTTTTTTCCACCTCTCCGGTTTGACCCATTAAATCATTAACCACTACTTTTCTTAAACCATTCTGATCTATAAATTCCTCAAACTGCCTATGGATAATGCCTTCTTCTTCTGCCGGTAAAGACACGCAGATCCTCAATTCTGGTTCGTTCTGTTGAAGTTTTAACAGATCTAATACTTGTTTTTCTCTACTCTTTCGAAAATTTGTATACACTTCTAAATAACTACTATTCCCCCGCCTTTCGAGCAGATTTTTAACAATTAAAATTAAATCCGGATGATCGGCCGGTTCTGCAGTTGATCCAAGCCTTAAAATATAAGCCGGCATTTTTAACCAATCATCACTGTTAATTGCTTCTAATATCACCTCTGTTGGTATTGGTAAACTAACCGGCGGGCTGTCCACCGCACAAACTAAAGGGCATCTTTCTTTACAGCCAATAGTAATATCCATTGATCCCAACTTTCCCTCAAATTCCGCTCCGCTCGGTCTAAAATCTGAATAACTCAAATCTGCCTCTTCTCCCCAATATCCCTGCCATGGATAAGGCAGCCACCCGAACTTATTGTATGCGTCCGACCCGATCGCCTTAATTATTTCCAGCGGCGGCGTAGGAGTATAGCGTTGAAACTCTGACATATTGAGGCGATATTATAACACTATCGGCTCAATGCTCTCGATATTACACTACTGGTGGGGAAGATAATCCTTCGTCTCTAAAACACTTTATTCTCTCCATTAACTCAGAATAACGGATATATGCCGGAACCGAGAGTTCTCTTGCCTCAAATTCTACTCGCTTTTGCATATCAGAATCAGCTATCCCATTGGAAGCTAATCCTCTTATTTCTGAAAACCTTTCTTGTCTTGACCCGAATCTCTCTAGTCTTAAAATATCCGGAATCTCAATCCCTTGATATAAACACCAAAATCTGGTTTCAACCGTATTTGTTAATCCGGCTTCTCCCTTAAATCCCAGCACTGCCCTAGAATACCTTTCTGAATGCCATAATCCGCCGGCTCTAAGAAATACTGCTTTACCCATATCTTTAGGGTCAACCTCTCCGGCTGTCACTTTCACAAATCCCCATCCATTCCCCAGCAGTTCCGGATATAATACTCCGCCTCGGATATCGCTGTAAATCCATTTTCCCGCCCTTGTCTGCTCCGATCTCAATCCCAATCTTTTAATATATGAAAATAAAGCATCAAAAGTTCGTATTGCCGATTGTTCCGGGAAAGCTAAGGCTTCAAATGGTAAGCTTTGGTTTATTCGTTCAGCCATACTTTTCTTTCCGGGCAGATCTTTAATAATCACTTACTCAATTACCATTCCCATAAATTGCTTCCCGTCAATTCGATTTAAAATTCAGTAACTCTCTCTCTGCCATAATAGCCCGATATTATAACACTATGAGATAGTGTATGTGGTATAATCCCTCCCATTAATCAAACTATGACCAGACAATCAGAATCAGAAATTTTTTCAGACGGACAAGTTCATGGTAAAAACACCGGCATCCGTTATATCAGGACTTTGCTAGATCAGGCTTTAACCGCTAGCGATTTACCCCATGAGGAAAAACTAGCGCTCGCCCAACAATTTCTCCAGGCCGCGGTCAGCCTCAATCGCCCCCTTCACCGGCTCGGCCGTTCGGCTGTAGCCATCCAATACGGCGCCCGAAAACTAGCCAACTGGTACCCTGATTTAAACTGGCCGGCCTTAGAACAAACAATTTTATTATTATCCCAGGAACACCGTAAATCTATCAGCTTAAATCAGCTGCAGTTGGGTAAATTAACCACCCTTTCCCGCACTTCACCTGAACCAACTTCCCCTGTCTTACCCGGTTTATTTGCTAAAAAAGGTCAATCTTTGCTTGAATTTTTCTCTCAATTAATCAGAGTCCCTGCCGACAATTTATCCCTGATAATTTCCGGCCGTGACGGACAAAATCATCCTTTTGAATCTTACAACGCCCTTCAATATTCTTTTCGCTACCTGGATATTTTTCATCTTTACCCCGAACCCGAACCATATTGGCCGTGGGTAAATGTGAAAAACTCAAATATCAACTTTCCTTTAGCTGCTGTTATTGATCAAGCCGAACCCGAAGTTTCCATTGGTTCGCTCTCCCTAATCCCTCAACCAGAAACTACTACCCACAAACTGAGTTTATTCCCGGAAAAACCACTGGGAATTATCTCCGGTGCCGAATTAAACATCAATTGGACTGGCCCTCAGGAAATTAAACAAGCCCTTCTCCTTGCTCTTTTTAAATCAACCCTCGACTGCTGAACTTTATATTTATAACTCAATCGGCTTAAACACATTATTAATATTGTTCAAATTCGGGCAGCGACGATCATGTAAATAATAAGCCCCGGTTCCATATCCAATTTGGGCCGGTAACTGTAAATCGCCAAAACCGATCTCAAAATCGCTTTTTTTATCCAACCCTATCTTCCACCAGCCGGCTTCATCACTCCCGCACTGGCTTAAAACCAACAATGGGCTTCCCGACTCTGTTTCCTCATAAAAAAACCAAATCAATCCGTTATTCTTCTGGCTTCTCTGAGCCACAGCCGCCCGCTGGCAATCTTTTCTGTCTTTACCAAAAGCAATGATCTCCATCAATCTGGCCTGGTTTAAAGCAACTTGATCCGGGAAATCAAAATACCACGCGGCAATTCCTGTCTGTTTAACCCCAAATCGTTCGTATTTCACCCCTCTTTGGCTATCTTCATCAACCAAAACTCCCCAGGTATTATTAAAACTCCACTCTTCAAACTTTCCCATTTTTATCCCTAGATCAAAAACCTTCATTAATACAGATAGATAACTTTCATTAACCGGGGCCGGTTGGTTAATCCTCTTAAATTCAGGTAAAACTAAACCTCTCTGGCTTTCAAATTTTCTCAAAACTTTTAATGTTTCCGCCATAAACAAAAGTTACTCGCTCCAAGCCCCTGGAATCGGTGTCACCTGTATGTCTCCATCTTGCCCCGCCACCACTACTGTCCCCGCTTCTCTTACATTTCCAGTCCCCTCAACACAACTGGGTAAGGACAAACAAGCGCTTATATCACTGCCAAAACAACCGTGTTCGTCTGTAAAAACATATCCTTCCTGATTAAAGGGCGGATCTACTGCTATGCTTTTATCCTTTGGGTCAAGTCCCCGTATTTCTAAATTGCCCTCGCCATAAATTATTGCCAGCCAGGGCTTACCTTCTTTAGTAATTAACACTGCTTGGGTAAATACTCTGTCTTCCGCCTCTCTGTTAAAATATTCTTGTAACGATTGATTGGCTGTTGCAGTCAGGTCCATTGTTGTCGCTTTTAATCCATCCCTGATGACCAAGTTTACCCGATCAAATGGCTGTTCATTAACTCCAAGTTCATGATTTACCGGCATATCCTTCTCTTTCCGGGCAGATCTTTAATTAGCACTTATTCAATTGCGGTTCCAGTATACACTTTATTGTCAAGAATCTTCTCTAAATTCTTAAACTTATGGCCGTTGCAGACAATCACTTTTAACTTAATCTTTTTTGCCAGCCGGCAGGCAATCGGGTCAAAGGGTGAGTTTAATCCCGGTCTCCATTTATCCCCTACCAGTTTTATCAACTCAGACCAGTTCAGCTTTTTAATCGCCTTTGCCTGCTTATTCTTCAGCGGATCTTTATCGTAAATACTGTCAATATTGCTTAAATTTATCACCGTCTTAATCTTATAATCCTCGGCCACCGTCACCGCGCAGTAATCAGTTGACCAGCCCGGTTTCCAGCCGGCGCACATCACCACCGGATAATCCAAGGCCTTTTTATCTACCATCTCATAGTGTTTTAACACCCAGGGGTAAGCAATATCCCTGAATATGGTTCGCAGTAAATGAGCGTTTAATCTGGTCGCATGTACCCCGACCCAATCCAAGTCCTCATCAGTAATATGGTTGCCGGCCGCCTGGGCCGCCGCATCCCGGTACTGTCTCGCGGTATAGCCGCCGCCGGTGACTATAAAAAATCGCCTTTTTAAGGCGACTTGTTTTCTGATAAATTTATCAAATTGGTGCAGATATTCAATGTCAATGCGGCTCCTTTCGCCGTTTGGAGCAAACACCGAACCGCCTAGAGACAGAACAAATGTATTTTTAAGCTCTTTTTCAGACATCATCTCAAAAATAAATTATCTAGTAATCGCCCGTTATTGTCAAACTGACTTTTTCCATAAATACCAGCCTGCCCCGGCCATCAACCCTAAACTTATCGCCTGCCCCACATTAATTCCCCCTATCTGCCACGGATTTAATCTTAAAAATTCCAGGAAAAACCTGCCTAAACCATACAGAAATAGATATGCTGCCAGCCACTTCCCCTGCCCCAGCGGCCAGCGCCGGCTTAACCGCCAAAGAATTATAAATACGCTTAAGCACCACAAGCTTTCATATAAAAACAACGGCTGGAAATATTTATAATCCATAAATTGGACCAATCGGTTCTCCGGCTTAATGTAAATCGCCCAGGGTAAAGTAGACGGATAACCGTATAACTCCTGGTTAAAAAAATTTCCCCAGCGGCCGATTGCCTGCCCCAGCGGCAAACCCAGCGCCCCGGCATCGAGTAACTTCAACCACTTTTTTTTGCTCTGGGAAAATATTAACAAACCCAAAGCCCCGCCTAAAATCCCCCCGAAAATTCCCATCCCTCCCTGCCAAACAGCAATAATTTTAGTCAAATTCTGGGAATAATAACTCCAATAATCAATTACATGATACAACCTCGCCCCGATAATTCCCCCACCCACTGCCCACAGCAATCCATCCCAAACCTCTCGATATTTTTTGCTCGCCGCCCAACTGCCAACCAGTACCCCCAAGCCAATCATCAAGCCGTATAAATGAAAAATTACTGGTCCGACTTTAAACATTTATATCATCGCCCAAATTAACCAGGCAAATATCACTGCTTTCACTCCCAAATACAGCTTCAGCTCGCGGTCAGCCCACTCTTTTTCCACCTGCCACAGCAGTTTCTTTTTTAAACTTGCCCTATCTTTCCTCCACTCGCTGATTTCCTCAACCAAAACCCTAAATCCTAAACCCATTATCAAGCTCTTGCCGAACCAGCCGGTCGTTGAAGTTATCGCAAATACGGCCAGCACTACCCAAACTAATTGAAACAAAATTCCCCGGGTAGTTAATTTATCAAACTCGCCCCGTCTCCGCTTCACCGTCTCCCAGGCTGGCTTGAACTGTTTCTTAACGATTTCATACTTTAAGTACTGGGAAATCTGGGCTTCCGGATGCAGAATATATACATAGGCCACGTAATCAAAAATCGGCATCAGCCAGCCGATTGCCGCCCCGCCGACGATACTTAAGATTAACAGCAGGCCTTGTAACATATCTAAAGTATAACAACTTTTTTCACCTTGGCCAATGGCGGCCCTTCATGGCAAAGTTTAATCATCTGCTCCACCGCCCTTTTCTCTCCTTCAAACCAAGCTTCAACTGTCTTATCTTCATTGTTCCAAGCTTCACCCTCCAGCCCCATTTCTTTTAGCTTTCCTTTCACCCAATACCTAAATCCCACCCCCTGAACTTGTCCGTAAATTAAAACATTTTTTTTAAGCATATGGCTGAACTAAATTAAACTGATTAATATTACTCATAAACCGCTTTTCGTCAACGTTAAATCCATTGGTTTTTAATAAAAAAGCGATTATGCTGGGAAAACTAACAGTTTGACCGTTAAGTTTTCTTAATAACGCCTGTTTATTTTTTTCCTCAATCCCCGTCTGCTTTTCTAATATCCAATGTGCTTGATGCGGCCAAGCATGAACTCCGGACTTGGACAACGGTCTTTGTAATCTCACCAACTTCCCCTTTTCTCCATCAGTTACAAACCCCAGCCACCCGGCCCAATCTCCATCTACTACTAATGCCCTACTTGTCACAAACTTATCTGTATCTTTAAAATCAAATTCCGCTACCTGGCTTTTAACCGGTTCAAGTTCCGGATAAGCCGTAAACCCCACTAAGTATTCTTCTTTCACGGTTAAATAAGTTCTATTCCCGTCCATTTGAGTAATTAACTCCCTTAAGATTGCCGTTTCCAGTATCGGGCAAAAAAGATAAATATCCAATAAATCTTTATTGGATTTATTTCTTAAACCCTGAATAATTCGAGTCTTAATTTCCTGATTTGGCATTCTTTTCCTGTTTAATTTCTTTCAGCTTCCACATAAACAGCTTGGCTTTATTCTTCACCTGATATGCATCAGTCACAAAGTTTTTGGCTTGCTCCAGCTGGGCCCGAGGCGTTGTCTTAGCCAACCGCATATACAACGATTTATGAGCCAAATCATCTAAAAATATTGCCAAGCGGTAAGCATAATCCTGCCACTCCTGGGAAATATATTTTTTCTTATCCCAGTCGTACTTGGACAATAAATCAAACAATGACTTCGGTTCAGTCTTCCCCCGCTTATATCCTGCCATAACCCTATTCTATCAAATCTGCTTGACACATAGCCTATAATTTAACTAATGAGCCAGGAAACAGAAAAAACCAGCCAAATCATTCAAGCTTTAACCGAACAAGGCCAGCGTTTCTTAATTGATCCAAGAATAGTCAATAAACCTCAACCGGAAAAAATTCTCTTTTGTTTGCAGCAACTCTGCCAGGAGTCGCTCACTAGCAGCTTCGCCCCGCCAGAAGCAATTCTTTTAAGATATAAATTGCGTGAACTCACCGGCATAGCCTGCGAACCAATCAGATATAATCTAATTAATATTAGTTCAGACCGCCAACTCTTTGCTCTTATCCCCATCTTTTCCCCAGTAAATATAAACCATCATCAAATAAAAAATCCCCAGTTGCCTTTAGTTGCCTTTATAAATGAAGGCAATCTGGTTGTCGCTACTCAAAACCGCTATCTCAGTATTGTTCCAGATGGTAACGCTCTTCATGTAGCTCTTAAAGTTACCTTTGGCCAAGACACTGAACCTGCCAACCAAGCTGTCACATCAGCTTTCCAAGCTGCTTCAAAATTTCTTCCAAAACTTTCTTAACTACTTCTCTCTCTTCCGGCCTGAAGTTTTCCAGCACATAGTCTTCCCCGCTTCCCTGATAGCCGGTCTCTCGCCGGTTATCTATTCCCACCCTCACGTGCCAATAGTTATTAAATCCCAATTGCTCATCAACCGACTTAATCCCATTGTGCACTTTCGGACCCTTCTGGCTGATTTTAAACTGGCCTAAGGGTATATCCAAATCATCATGCACCACATACAAATAAACAAGGTTACGAACCTTGTTTATTCTTAATTGCTTTTTTACTTCTTTCCCGCTTCGGTTCATGAATTTTTGCGGCTTAAATAAAACTACGCCGGGAAAATTTAACTTTGCCAGCTCGTCCACTACCATAAATCCAACATTATGCCGGTTATTTTTATACTTCTCTCCCGGATTTCCCAAACCCACAATTAACTTCATTCTTTAATTGTACAATATCTTACTTCGATTATTTTACACCTGCAGCCAATTCGACAGTCTGATTTTTTAATTGCTTTATCATCCACTCTGCCGCTCTTACTTGATGATGTTCTTCTAAGTCGGCACCTCCAGTAAAATCAATTACATAAGCCTGAAAAGATCCACCTGAAATTCTATCTATAAACTTTCCGAAATTATATACTCTGGCATTTAACGGGTATATATCAGATAATGGACCAGGGCGATTTGTCCAACGCTTTGTTTTTTCAATTCCTATTGCCTTCACCTCAGTAAATTTTGTGTCTTCAGTATATTTTTCAGCCTGAAAAGTTAAATCAGCTTTTAAAAATCTCATAGATAACCACGGTTCATCATTTACTGTCAACCCATACAGGCCTACCTGTTTATAAGTATCTTTAAGACTTAAAACCCTAAAAACTCCATCTGAATCTCTTTGCATCGGATTAAGAATCCACTTCCCACTTATATCTCTTTGTAGTAATACCAACTGACTGATTTGATTATGACCTACGCTAATTGATTCTATTAGTTTACGATCCAATTCTGTTAAGTAATTCGCTCTATCGACCTCAACGCTTGGAAAAGCCATAACTATCCTTTCCGGGCAAGCTGCCTATATATATCATTCACACTATATGATTGTCAACTGACTCAGCTCCACTTTTCCGTCTTTAGTAAACTTCACCCCTTCTTTTTCTAAACGCAATCTCTGCTCCTCCCCGCCCCCCAAGCCGAAATTTGGCGCCAATCTGCCGTCCTTATTTACCACCCTATGGCACGGTGTTTTATTATCGCAGTTTGCATGCAGCGCCCAACCTACCCTTCTGGCATCTTTTGTTCCTAATTTCTTGGCAATCTGGCCGTAAGTCACGACCTTGCCTTTCGGTACTTGTCGTACCAACTCATATACTTGTTCAAAAAAACCAGGCATCAACCTTTACTTCATCTTTGCCAATTGACTTTTGGCCAGCTTCCCGACGATCGGCAATTCAAAATCTTCGCCGTTGTAGGCCTTGTAAATCGCCATCAGCCAGACAATAAACGCCAGAATCATTACCACCGGTGATAACAGCCAGCCGACTACCGGCACAAAGCTGATAATCGTCATCGCCGCAAAAAACATTAATGACTGCATCGCGTGGAATCTCACCTTGGCATTTTCTTTTTCCGCCAGTAAAAACACTAAACCGGTGATCCAGCCTAAAACATAGGTCAGGGAACAGGCTACTTTTTCTTCCAGCCCGAAAGCAATTTTTTTACTAACAACTTTGGTAACCATACTACCTCCTAATAATTTAAATAATTAATGACGCAGACATACAAATTATGCGCGCGCAGTCATGTCGCCACTCACGGCGACGCGCGAGCACGCAATAATTTCGTGTGTCAAGTCAATTACTTGTCAAAACAAACTTGGTTGTTCTGATTTTAATTGTACCTGATTTTCGCTGTCCAGTGAAGGCCAGATTTTTACCACCCCGAATTCCCCGTCATAGCCGGGTTTCACCACAATCTCCCCACTTCTGACCAGTTTAACTCCCTCGGCAACTCTTTCCCCTGCAATCTTGGTAATCTCCTCTGAATCTTTCTTTAATAAAATTTCCAGTTCATTTCCCAAAGTTCGAATCATGGTTTCATACAGCTCATCCACTTTTTTGCTGGCTGTGCCGGTATAAAGCGCCTCAGCGATAATTTCTTGAAGCGGCACCAGCATTACATATGGCGGTCTGGTCTTGTCTGAGGGATGAAAATATCCCACCACTCCGCTTTCATTCTTCTTTTCCATCGCTTTTAACTCTTGTCTTTGCTTGTCCGCCAGCTCATCCACCCGGTGCTCCACCCCGACTGTCAACTGCCGGCCGCATACATGGCAAGTTGTCCCTTTTTGCCTGGTTTCTTCCGGCGACTGCACCACTTTACAGTTTCTATGCCCGGTATAGTGATACTTGCCTTCTTCAGGGTGAAACTCAATCGTATAAGCGATTTTATTTTTCTCGCTTGCTCCACGTTTCAGCGCCTCGGCTATCTCCTTAAATCCAAAATTTTCTTTTTCTAATTCAAAAACCGTTGCCTCCCGCCCCATCTTTCTTGGGCTATGGCTGTCGCTGTTAGAAATTATCGTCCGCGAATCTAAATCTTTAATCTTCCAATTCATCAATACATCTGACGATAAACCCGTCTCCACGCTGTAAATTCTGTCTGCATATTTTCCAAAACACTCTTCAATTGAATCAAAGCCTGACTTAGATCCAAACAGGGAAAACCAGGGTGTCCAAATATGCGCTGGCACTATCAAAACCCGTTCGTCTATCTCCCAGACCAACTCACACATCTGCTCCACTGATAATCCCAAAATCGGCCTCCCGTCGCTTAACACATTTCCGCCCCGCTGCACAATCGCCTCATTGATCTTATGCACCACTGCAAAACTTGGCGCCATAAACAAGGTGTGGATCCGCCGCCCTTTCCCGCCCTGGGAATAAATATTAGCAATCTCAGTCGTTAACATAAACTTAGTTTTAGCTTGGCTGTTTTTAAGTTTGTATATCCCTTCACTGCTATCTTCCAACTGACTCTCAATCTCTTTTAACCACAACGGGTGCGTCCAGTCTGCTGTTCCCAGCAAATCAATCCCTTTTTTATCCGCCCACTCCGCCATCTTCGGCACCACCATCTCCGGCGACACTGCCCTTGAATATTTCGAATGCAAATGTAAATCCGCCACTACCTGCATAAACTCATTGTAGCAAATCAATCAAATCTTATTTTTCTTTAAACGGCCCGATTGAAGCCCGATTGCCTATTCTATTCTCCACTAATACCTTAAAAAGTTCTACTTTACTATTTACTTGATGAGTAAACTTCATTGTTTGCTCAACTTTTGACAGTGACAGTAACCCAACTTCATAACCCAAACAAATCCATTGTTGCAAATTAACTGCGGTTGCAACTAGCGTTTCTGGCTTAATTTTTACTCCTTGTGTTATTACCTGATTATGCACGTTTACTTGATCCATTATTATAGTTTTAACTTCTTCACTAAACCCCTTAGTCTCTCCTAATACTGTTATCACTTCCTCGGGAATAATTTTACCTTCCAACATTATTACTACGGCTTCGACCTCACCCTTGATCGGCGTCCAGGGTTGCTCATCAAAAACCGGCTGTCTTAACCAAAACTTATAAGCTTCGCTGTACTCTTTTTGCTGTGCTTCAGTTAATTTATTCATATAAATAAATCTTTAAGCTCCGCCATGTTTCCCGCCAACTTGCTGCCGATAATCCATTAACTCTACCGCCATCTCTAATATTTCAGTCAGTCTACTAAATGGTTTACTTGTAAAATCAGAGTGTCCTTCTTGTTCTATCAACTCGCGCACAATTAACGCATTTGACAAACACCTATAGCTTACAAGCTTAAGGTTTGGACCGACCGGTTTTATGCCTGTCAGATCATTCCAACCTTCAAACTGATTTTCCAAGTTAGGAGTAGTTGAAAAAGATGAAAAACGAATTGCTCTCATAACTTCTGATGGAATTGGATCTCCATTACTAATGTGCAGCAACGCTTCCACTTCTCCATTATTAACAAACTTTGGCCATTTTTCAAAAAATCCTTTTTCTAACCACTCTTTTCTTTCTTCCTCACTCCCTACACCTACACTTGCGTCTTTCATAAAAAAACTGTCTCTCTGGGCAGCCTATAACCGGATAGTATCAACCCAGGCTTATTTTGTCAAATTTACTTTTTCAGCCACTCCATTGCCGCAAACATCAAATATACCAACATCAATACCACTCCCTCCCACCGCTCCAGTTTTTTCTTGGTTTTAACAAACTGCCAGAAGATTAAAAACATCACCCCGAAAGCCGCCGCCGCCAATAAATATGCATTTAACCCGCCCGCCAGCTTAATCGGATTAATCAATGCCACGATACCTAAAATCAAGGTTGAATTAACCACTACACTGCCGAACAAATCCCCTAAAGCCATCCCGATCTGTTTTTTCTTCACTGCTTCAATTTCCAACGACAGCTCCGGCAAACTGGTGCCGATCGCTACCAAAAACAAACCGATTAAAAACACCGGCGCTTTCAGGATCGTTGCCAAACTCACCCCGGTTTTCACAATCATATCCGCTGAAAATATCACCATCGCCGCCCCTAAAAACAACCAAGCCAGAGATTGATTCATCTTTCTCCTGGTTCCCGGTATCATCATTCTCTGCAGCAATCTCCCTTGCCTACCGATTCTTCTATCAGATTTTTTTCTCAATAAACCAAAGTTATACAAGCCGTATATAAACAGCAAAATCAAACCGTCTGCCCTGGAAAGCTGGCCGTCCATTAATAATATCAAAGGCATCACCCCGGCTAAAAACACACTGAAAATATCAATCTTTAACCACTCTCCGGCCACGGAAAAACTGCCTCCGATTACCGCCGCCCCGCCGATTACCAAAGAAATATCGACAATATTACTGCCTAATATCGCTCCCAAGGCCAAACTCGGGTTTCCCGCTATTGCCGCGGTTACTCCCACTACCAATTCTGGCAGGCTGGTGGCAAAAGCCAGCAGTAAAGAAGCAGTTGCAAATTTGCCGACTTTAGTAACCTCCGTCAATTGCTGCAAGTTATCAATCACTATGTCAGTGGCTTTAATCAGTAAAATCGAAAAACCAATTATTAACAGCAAATAAACAAAAATCATATTTTCCGGTTAAACCGCCATTTAACTGCTTCAATTAATCCTATCAAAATTACGGTTAATCCGGCAATCAGCCTCCACTCGCTCCAGTTTAAAGCGGTTGTTTTTAAAATCAATTGTAATTGAGGAATATACAGCCCTGCTGCCATGCTGGCCATGCCTAAGCCCACCCCGACCACCAACCAGGGATTAGCCCAAAGTTTTTCCTTAAAAACAGATTTGTCAAAAGTCCTGATCGAAAAACTGCCCCACAATGGCGCTATGCCCACCCAGCAAAAAGCCATCGATCTAGCCAGGTTTATATCCTGAAAAATAGTAAAATAACTATAAAATAAACCCAAAGCGGTTATGCCGGTAAATCCGGAAATAACCACGATCAACTGTTTCATTTTCTTATCCAAAAGTTCCGGTTTTCTAACAATCTTTAAGCTGGCTAATCCGTTGGTTTTCGGCTCTAACGTCAAGCTAAAGCTCGGCCAGCTGTCATTAACCAAATTAATCCATAATATCTGTCCGGCAGTTAAGGCTAGCGGCAGTTTAAAGATTAAACTCAACATTACTAAAACTATTTCCGTGAACACATGAGACATTAAATAAAAAACTATCTTTTTTAAGTTAACATAAATTCCTCTACCCTCTTCCACTGCCGCTAAGATCGTGGCAAATTTAGAATCCATTAAAACCATGTCCGCTGTCTCCTGGGCCACTGCCGACGCTCCAGCCACCACAATACCGATATCCGCCTTTTTTAAAGCCGGTGCATCGTTAACTCCATCGCCGGTCATGGCCACCACTTCTCCCTGCTCTTGCAGTTCCTCCACGATTTTCAGTTTTTGTTCCGGCGTCGTCCGGCTGTAAACATCTTGAGGTAAAATTCCCAACTGCTCAGCTACTGCCTCGGCGGTTGCCTGATAATCACCGGTAATCAGCTTAACTTTAATTCCTGCCAACCTGGCATCAGCCAGGGCCTCTTTTACTCCAACCCTCACCGGATCATCATAAATCAAAACTCCCAGCCATATTAAATCCTTAACTTCTTTCTCGTCAATTTTTTCAGCACTAGTTTTCTTGTAGCCAAAACCTACCAACCGCTGTCCCAATTTGGCCTCGGTCTCAAACCGCTTCAGCCATTCTTGGCTTTCTTTAATCGTCAGCCGGCTTTTTTTCAGCAACACTTCCGGCGCTCCGGAAACCAGCATCAATCCCGGATGCAAAGTGACAATATATTTATCTTTATGGTTAAACGGCCGTTCATCCAATCGCTTTGCTTCGTCATTATATTTTTCCCTGCCCCATACCATCATTGCTGTCTCCAATGGGTCACGTTCATCATTGCATAAAACCGCCGCTTGCCGCAGTAACGGCTCATTATCAGTTAAAGCTTTGACTACTGTCATTTTCCCCTCGGTCAAAGTTCCGGTTTTATCGCAACAAATCACCGTTACGCTTCCCAGTGTCTCTGCCGCAATCAACTTTCTTACCAAGGCTTTCCGTTTAAAAATTCTCTGCATTCCAATCGATAAAATTACTGTCAAAGCAATCACCAAACCTTCTGGAATTGCCGAAACCGCCACTGCCACTGAGGTTGTAAAAATTTCTATAAACGAATTCCCCCGAAGCAGGCCGATGGCAAAAATAATCAGACAGATTATCCCCACCATCACTGCTAATTTTTTAGCTAAACCATCCAGTTGCTGTTGCAGCGGCGAGCTGGATTTTTTGGTTTCCCCTAAAGACTGGCTGATCTTGCCCACGGCTGTTTGTTGTCCGGTCTTTTTTATAAGCATCTTGGCAATCCCGCTCACTACCGTCGTCCCCATAAACACCTCGTCTTTTAACTTCTTTTTCACTGCCCGGCTCTCTCCGGTTAAAATTGCCTCATCTAAACTTAGTGAATCAAATTCAATTATTTCCCCGTCGGCCGGAACTCTTTCGCCTATTTCTAAAATGCAAACGTCGCCGGGAACTATTTGGCTGGCTTCGACGATTAAACTTATGCCCTCTCTGACCACCTTAGCTTTTGGCGTCAGCATCCGGCTCAAAGCTTTTACCCCCTTTTCTGCCTTCATTTCCTGAAAAAAGCCTAAAAACGTATTCAAAACCACTGCCGCTCCGATAATTCCGGCATTAACTAAATCTCCTAACCACCAAGTTACCCCGCAGGCAATCACTAAAACATAAATTAAAGGCGACTTAAACTGGGATAAAAATACCTTAACGCTAGTAAAATCTTTTTGTTTCTTTAACTTATTTTCCCCAAACTCTCTTAGTCTTTTTTCAACTTCAAATTGGGTTAAACCGATCAAATTCATACTGTTATTATTACATATCCTTGTAAATAATTTTTTTCCTGTTATATTTTTACTCACATGACTCCGTCAAATTTCAATAACCAAGATCACGACAAACCCCCTGGGTCAAACCTAACTGCTAACAGCAACGGCAACAGCGAACTCACTATCTATCTTTACAACGTTGTTGAGGATGAGTGGTCTTTCTTAAATGCCCTCTCCGATCAAGTCAAAGTTGTCGAAGAAATCGAACGCGATGAAAACACCAGCGACTGTTTTTATCTTGCCACTGCCACCCAGCCTCACTTTATTTACATCTCTCCCAAACTTATCTCCACTGAGTTTCAGACCTATGGCCAATCTTTGCTTAAATTCAAACATGGTCAAGTCCTTTGCCCCCAGCTTAAAACCCACCAGCTCTGCCTCGATTTAATCAAAGACTCTCCGGTTTTTAACCAGCTTTTGGAACTCACCAAACCATATAAAAAAATCAACCTCGTTTCCTACTCGGCCACTCCCCAGTTTTATCAGTTAAAAGCTGAGTTGATCAAACGTGGTTTAACTAATCTTATTACTCCGGAAGCTCCGGAAATTGACTATGCTTGGACCGTCAATTTTCTCGGTTCTAAATCCGGCATCCGCCAGCTGGCCCAAAAAGCCGCCGCCAAAGAACCGGACTTTGTCATGGCCGATGGTTTAATCTGCGTCGGCAAGTACGACGCCGCTAAAATCGCCGCTAATAAATACTTAAAAAACAAAGGCGTCGTTATTAAAACCAACAAAGGCTGCGGCGGCAATGGCGTCCTGATTTTTCGGGAAAATGATCTGCCCAACACCTATACCGCTTGCGAACGAAAACTTAATCAAATCTTAAATACGGAAAACTACTGGGAAAAATTTCCCATTGTTATTGAAGATCTGGTTAACGTCAATTTTAACTCCTTAACCTGTTTCCCGAACCTGGAATTTCAAATTAAAAAATCCGGTGCTATTGACCTGTTTTTCGCTTGTATCACCAAAGTCACTCCGGCCGGTGAATTTTACGGCCAGGATATTAATGACGACATCCTCTCCGACCGGCTCTATGCCCGGATTACCGACACCGGCTTTTACATTGCCGAACAGTATGCCGCCGCCGGCTATCGGGGCCGCTTTGATATCGATTTCATGCTCTCCACTTCCGGCCAAATCTACGTCGCCGAGTCCAACACTAGAAACACCGGCGGCACCGATATTGCCCTTATCTCCCAGAAACTTATCGGCAAAGACTTTTGCGAAGATGCTTACGTTTTAAACCGCGGCCGCTTTAAACTTACCAAATCCAAACTTTGTATCTTCGATAACCTCATTAATCACCTAAACCCCCTGCTCTACTCTCCCAAAACCAAAACCGGCCTGATCATTAACTCTGAAAACAATCTTAAAGACAAAGAGCTCATCTACACCTTCATTGCTCCGGATAAAAAACAGGCCTACCAGCTTGAAGCCAAAATGATCGCCCTCCTCCAAAACGGCCAGCACCATTAAGTCACTTTCGCTTCCACGCCAGCAATTATTGACTCAAATCTATATCTGTTCGTAATTCTTGTAGTTATTCCGCCTTCCTCAATAATATGGAGCACTCCTTGATCATCATATTCTTGTCCTACGCGTATTACTCTTGGTTGTCTATCGCAGAGCCTTTTTAATATAACCTCTGTTATCCACTCATTTGCTGCTATCATTTCCTGATTTCCGCTGCTATCTCTACTTATTACTAATACGCTATTTTCTCCTAACTTTTCAACTCCTCTCCCTATTGCTTCCGCACTTAATATTTTTATCTTCGGCGTAAATCTTAATTGTATTGCCCTTTCTGGATTACTCATATTTCGCTAATCTTAGACTAATCTTCCCCAAGGTCAAGACTTTAAACCGCCAAACGCCGAAAATCCTGCTCTACGGCTTTTTCCAAATAAATCTTCATCAGCGACTGATACGGCACATCTTTTTTATGCGCCAATTGTTTCAAGCTGGCGATTAACGATTCCGACAATCTGACAGTAATTGGCTTAGTTGACGGCCTCAATTCAGACAAATCCAGCTCAACTGGTTTAAACTGATCAATATAATCAGTAAAATCATGTTTTGCCCAAAACTCTCTTTCCTGGTCTTCATTTTTAAATCTGGGCAATTTCTTAACTCTGGCCATAAAGTTTCCTTTCTTTTTTACTTTGATCTCGGGCAGAAATTATTCTGATTTTATTTTTTCTGACGGTATAACTAATTATTAATTTTCTTTTTTTATTGGTTGTTCCTAAAGCCGTATATCTGACTTCACTTTGTGAATGAAGTTTATCTAAATAAAATTTAACTGGTTTATTAAAAAAGATTTCCTCGGCTTCACGGAAATCAACTTTATGTTTGACTAAATTTTTATTAATATTTCCTTTATTCCAGTCAAACTCTTTTAACCTCATTGTACATGATCATACAATACAAATGTTTTCGTGTCAAGCGCCTTTTTGTAACTTAAACAGTCTTTCCAACTCTTTCCTGCTCGTTGCCTCGCTTAAGTTTTTATCATCCCGGAAATTAATTAAGCGGGGAAATCTTAACGCCAGCTTAAAGGCATGGATCGGGCTTTTAGTAATCTCGTCCGCTAAAATCTCCACCACCAGCTCCGGCCTCATCCATCTATCCGGCTCTAATGTTTTGGCCACTAAATATTCTTTCGGCCTGTCTTTTATCTTCAGCTTTTCCGCCCGCTCATACATCTCTTTCCACTGCTCATCGGTTAAGCCCGTCCCGATCTTGGCAATCGAACCTACCCGACCTTTTTCATCCACCACCCCGACTAAAAACGCGCCAATCCCAAACCCGGTCCGCTTGCCTTTTCCGCTGTAATAACCCATCACTACACCATCAATCGTATCAGTTAAATCCCCCTCAGTCGCCTTTTTCAGCTTCACCCAGTTAAAGTTTCTTGCCCCGGCTTGATAGGCGGTTGACAGTTTCTTACACATCACTCCTTCTAATCCTTTCTTTAAATACTCCATCATTAATTCTCTCAGTCTCTTGGCGTCCGAAACTATTTCTTGATCCGCCAATTCTAAAGTCTTTGACTTAAATCCCTTAAAAATCTTTTCCAACAGCTTTCTTCTCTCCCTAAAACTCCTACCCATTACCATCTCTCCGTCTAAAGCTAAAATATCATAGACAAATACTTTGATCGGCAGCTCGCCTGCCAGCTGGCTGATCCCATGCTTCCGTTTTCTTTGCATGGTTTCCTGAAACGGCTTTAGTTTGCCGGTTTTCAAATCATAAGCCACCGCTTCTCCGTCTAAAATCACGCTTTTTACCGGTAAACTTTCCATCGCCCTGGCTATATCCGGAAACATTTGCGTCATATTGTCCAAGTTTCTCGAAAAAATCCTCACCAGTTTTTTATTCGTCTTGCCGAACAAATCCTCCTGTCCGGCCAGCTGCATATACTTACCCTTATCATAATGAATCTGCAGTCTTAACCCGTCCCACTTCCCCTCCACCCCGAATACTCCTAGTTTCTCGACAATCTTTTCTGCATTTGGCAACCGCTCTGATTTGGCCGGCCTGATCGGTACCCCAATTTGCACCTTGATTCTGCTTATCCCTTTTAATCCCGATTCCTTAAATATTTGCGAAATCCTGCCAATATCCGCCGACACATTAAATGCCCGCTCTAACTCCACTCTTAAACTTTTGTCTCCAGTCTCCATCCAGGATAAAGCGTCTAAAACCGTCATCTCGGAAAAACCTAAGCGCAAATTATTAATCGGAATTCTGACTACAAACTTCGCCCCTAAACTATCCAGCTCTTTTAGCAGTCTGGCCAAGCTTAAGACTTTTCTTTCCTGGCTGCCTAATCCCTCGTCCACCGCTACTTCCATTAATCGCTGATACACCTGGCTGACCGACAAATCCTTGGCTAGGTTACGAACCTTTAAAACACAACCTCCTAAATCCCCGATCTTTTTATACTCCTCTTCCACTTTTTTTAGCTCCAGTTTGTAAGCCGCACTAATTACCCTCAGCATCATTTTCTCCGCCATATTAAACTCAATCCCTTCAAACTTCGGCCTCAATCGCCCCAATGCCAGATAAACAATCAAATCTACCTCGTCTTTATCCGCTTCTTTTAACAACTTGGCCAAAATCGCCGTCATCTCCAACCTGGAAGCCGTCTTCTCAATCTGCTCAAAATACTCAGCTAATCTTCTAAACTTCATAAATTTTACTTCCTCATCACATAATATGCATTTTTAGTACTGCCGCGCTTCTTTACCACACCCTTTTTCATCAAATCTTTAATATCCCGCAAAATCGTATCATCGGACACATCCGGCAGCGCCTCCCTGGCCTCACGCACAATTAACTGGCCTTTTTCCGTCAAAAACTCAATCAGTTTTATCTGCCGTTCCGATAAAGCAATCTGCCGTCCCAGCCTATCCCGCCACCGGAAATCAATTGACAGACTTCTCACCCGTTCTTTAATTTTATTAAGTTCAATCGCTAAAGCTTTGGTAAAAAACTCCAGCCACGAAGTTAAATCACCATTCCTCTTTGCCACCAGCTGCAGCGCCGAATAATACTCTTCCGCGTTCTTGTCAAAATATTCCTCAATCGAAAAAAACCGCTTCACATCATAACCCTCGCGGTACAAAACCAGAATCGCGAATGCCCGGGCCACCCGACCGTTGCCATCCACAAACGGATGAATCCGCACCAGCTCATAATGAGTAATTCCTGCCCTCAAAATTGGGTGAACGTCCCGTCCCAGATCACCATTTAACCAGCTGAAAAACTCCTCCAACTGCACCGGCACCTCTAAAGCCAGCGGCGGTCGGAAAGACACTTCATTGGTAAAACTGTTTTTAATTACCACCCTGGTTTGCCGGTATTCCCCCTGGTTTATTTTGTCCAAAACCTTTTCCGTGGTCAATTCGTGGATTTTTTTGAGCCACGATTCCGCATAAGCCGTTCCCCTGCCCGGCCCTTCCGCATTATAACGATCCCCCAGCCGGTCAATATATTCCATCACATTCCGGTAATTAATCACTTCCTGGATATCCCGGTCCCGGGCAATCACTTCCTCACCCGCCATCACTCTTTCTGCCTGTGAATAATTCAGTTCATTGCCTTCAATTCTCGTGCCAAAATGGACTGTTCTAACCTTAGCCTCTTCTTTAAACTTCGCCTCCCACGCCGGCACCATGACCGCATAATCAACCACTTCTTTCGCGCCCTCGACCTGGCCGATGTATTTTAAAATCGGATTGCTAATAGAAAACTTTGGTTGAAACATTAAGTTATTGTATCCCCAACCGCCATTTTCCGCAATAATCTCCGCAACTTTTACGGAGAAAGTTAATTTTAGCTATTCAAGGTTGCACCGCAAACCCTTACAGGCAGAGGTATCTGTTTTCCACTCCCAACTCCCCTTATTACAAATAGCGCAATTTTTTTGACTCATGCAAACAGCTTGTCCGCTGGGAAAAACTCCGACAATTTCAACGTCCTTTTTTGCTCCATAGCTATCTAATATGTATTCATCTCTGGAAAGGCAGGACTTCCCAGGTTCAAGAACAGCCTGATTAACAATCAAATATTCTCCATCCACTTTCTTATCATCAACGATCATTCTCGTTGGCTCATATTTAATTGTTTGTTTTCTTTCAGGATATTCTTGAGGGTCTGGGGGAAGAGATGGTGTAACCAACCATAAAGGATCCATCTCTCCCTGCATTTCTATACTTTCTAAAATTGACCCAAAACGATCAGCTGCCTCATTAAACTCAATGTCTTTACTGTATATCTCAATTGCTCCCGCAAACGGCAATCGGGTAGTATATCCCTGCCTGTTTGCCATACACACTTTTCCAATAAATTCGTTATTCTTCGTTCCCCCTGAAGATATTCGAAAATGCATTCCCTGCCCGGTCGTAATCTCTTTGAAATCAGGGTAGATTATTAAATTTCCACCGGAAGTTTCTTCATAAACACAGTCATCTTCATATTCATAATTAGGAGGAAATATTTGCATTGAAAGATGGGGCTTATCAGAAGCATAATTGCCAAGAGGATAAAAAAGAGAAATGTATTGATGGACCGTGGTTTCCGGATCGTAGATATTCCAATCTTCCGGCGCTTGAAAACAAAACTTTGGTTCCCACCAAACATTACAATAATCACCGCCGTAAGCCATTATTGCTTGCCACAAGTCAACTTTTAATGCTCTCATGTAAGCTTTGTTCTCCGCAAATAAATCATTCCCCTGTTCCGCAACCCCGTAATTTATCTCCTTGGGTTTTTCTTCCGCCATAATAAAATTTGCCGGAGAAAATATTTTCTCTTGGCTTTCTAACTTGCTTGAATAAAAACTGAATGAAATTTTTGTTATATCCAATAACTGTTGAACCGCGCCTGATATATTCCCCAGTTTATTTTTATTAATTTCCATGGAAAACCCCCTAAAAGAAAGTGTTTCCGGTTCTACTATCATCCCTGCTTTTCCGATATCATATAATTTTGAAAAGAGCTTTAACAAACTCATACCACCTTCAATCTCCTCTTTTGTTAAATATCCAATATCCTTAAGACAAGTTTCTCCCCTTCCCTCACACGCCTGTTTATATTGTTCTGTATTTTCACTGTAATAAGTACTTATCTTCTTACCATAATCTTCAACCGTTTGGATAAACTTGTTCTTGTCCATCTTGACCATAATCAGCCCCAACCCTGATGGGCCCGTTGTTAATTTTTTCTCTTCGGAAGAATCTATATACTTATCAAAATCACCAATCGTCTCCATAAATGTCGATTTCTCAAATAAATTAGTTTCGTCTAAAATCTTTCGGATATTTAAATCAGGCTCCACCACCTCTTGTTGTACTTTTACATAATTGCCGAAATATGGATAAATATCCTCTGTATCGACAGAAATTATTCCCGGCTGTCGTTCTTTCTCTGGATTGGATATTCGGTCTAATAAAACCAATAAATAGTCTGAAGCCTCAATATTGACTAATGCACTACTATTGTCAATATTAATTGTTGAAATGTGTAAAGCATCCATGCTGCCGTCATTAAGTGTCAAATTCCCCCATTTTCCATTAACAATTAGGTCTGATTGTGCTCGGCCGGAGGGAAAATCTTGTAATCCTAAATATGAAATTGACAAGTCAACTTGATCGTTTTCTCCTTTTTCATTTTTACTCAAACCCTCAACTCTTAAACCAAATTGCATTTTCCCCTGCTTTTCTATTTTCTCTTCTTTTACGATTTGCTGAATAGATGGAGCGGCATTAAAAGTTTCTCCGACTTGTGCATAAGCCGATTCCACACTCTCTTTTGCTAAAGGATTTTCCAGCTTTGTAGCCGACGCTATTTGGGTAACACTATCAATAGAAAATTCTTCGCTTGCGCTTGCTATCACTACCTCCCATTCTTTGGTAGATAATGCCCGCGCATTACCATCAGCTTCATTCTTTGACGGGTTGAAAAAAAATCGATAGCAAGCAAATCCTCCCACCAGCAATAAAACTAAACAGACAAAAATAATCACCCATATTAATCGTCGTTTTCTGATTTGAGGAAGATTATCTAAATACTGATTGTTTTCTTGACTGTCACACTCCATAATTAAATTATATAACAAAAGCTCTAGGTGTTGCGCCCTAGACGCTATTTCAATCCCACAGAATATGCGCCTGATTTTCCCTGATCGTGGCCTTGGACACTAACACAAACTCGGCTTTTTCCTGAAACTCTTTAATATTCCCTGCCCCGGTATAGGACATCGCACTTCTTAAACCCGCCGCCAGGTCATTAATCACATGCTCAGCCGAACCGCTCACTTCTACCATCGTATAAATCCCTTCCGCCGCCCGGAACTCCCCTAACTCTACCCCGTTGTCTTTCATGTAATCCGCCGACGCCTGACCTCTGGCCTTCTTCTTGCCGCCGATCACTTCGCCGGGAGTTTCCTCTGTCCCGGCCAATAGCGACCCGATCATCACCAGAGACGCTCCGGCGGCAATCGCTTTCACCATATCCGCCGGTTTCCTGATGCCGCCGTCG
>JAZDKF010000020.1:0-3050 GCA_043803225.1 Candidatus Beckwithbacteria bacterium | reverse complement strand
ATATGAAAAAGTTATTAAACTTAGTCGCGATTATTATTATTTTAACCGCCTCATGCTTATTAATTCCCTGGGAGCATGTCAACTGGGGGAAAATTTCCATTCTGCCGGCTGCCACTATTACCGTTACCGGTGAAGCCAAAGTTTCACTTGCCACCCAGATTGCCCGCTTTAGCGCCGGCGTGACGGTCTTTAATAAAGATAAGCAAACTGCCATTGATGAGGTTAATCTCAAAATGGCTGCGCTGATTAAAGCTGTCAAAGACTTTGGTATTAGTGAAGCAGACATTCAAACTCAAAATGTCAGCGTTAATGAGGTTGGCGATCAGGCAGAAATAATGATCTATCCGCCCCGAACCCAATCAAAGGGCTGGCAAGCCACCAACTCTGTTTCCATTGTTTTGCGCCAGATTGATCAGGCCTCTAAATTTACCGATTTACTGGCTTCGCTTGAAGCCACCGACGTTTCCGGACCTTACTTTGCTGTTGACGATACTACTCAAGCCCAAACTGAACTTTTAACCAAAGCTATTGACAATGCCCGGGAAAAAGCCGGCCAAATGGCTCAGGCCAGCGGCCGGAAACTGGGTAAGGTTATCACCGTCAGCGAAGGTTATACTTCTAACCCCGGTCCGCTTTACCGCTCCGCCGGTATGGATATGGCGGTTAGCCCTCCGGTTGAACCCGGCAGTGAAACTATTACTCAAACCGTTACCGTCACCTTTGAGTTAAAGTAAAGCATGAAACTTAAACTGCCAAAACCAGTTGCCTGGCTGGGATTTATTTTCCTCATTCCCTCTTTGGTCTTAAACTTTTTTCTTTTTCAAAAAAATCAAACCGATCCTCAGGGCATCTTAGTTTTAGAAGTCTTGGACGGTGATACGCTTTTATTAGACGGCAAAGTTCGCTTAAGACTCAGGCAGGTTGATGCTCCGGAACTGGAATTCTGCGGCGGTCAGGAAGCTAAGGTTCTTTTAACCGATCTGGTCAAAAACAAAAAGGTTGTCTTGAAAGAATATATTTTAGATCAATACGCCCGGCCTATGGCCTTGGTTTATTTAAAAGATGAATCCATCAACTTAACCATGATCCAAAGCGGCTGGACTCGCTATCACAGTGACACTACTGAGTTAACAACTCAATTAAAAGCCGCTGCTAATGAAATTAAAGCCAATCGCATCGGCATTTACAGCCCTGACTGTTATCAAACCGAAAATTTAGCCAATCCTGGATGCAATATTAAAGCTAATATTGACAAAAACTCTTCTAAAGATCCCAAAAAATACTATTTGCCTGACTGCGCCCAGTATGAATTTACGATTATTGAAAAAGATATTGGTGAAAACTGGTTTTGTACTGAAAAAGAGGCCCAGGCCGCCGGCTTTATTAAAGCCGAAACTTGCTATTAATGCCAGCTCTTGACACAGACCTCAACTATAAGTCATATTAATCTAGTTATGCCTGAACCTAGATCAGAATCACCTTCAATTGCACATTTGCCACGCCGTAATTTTTTACAATTATTGGGAATAACAGCCGGAGGGATGTTACTTAACGCCTGTGGCGGCAATAAATCTACCCAAATCCCAACCCCGGAATCAACTCCAGCTACTCCTACTCCTGAACAGCTGACCCTGGAGCAGTGTTTAGCCGATCCTCAAAAATTGATTATGGTGCCGGAAAATAACTTGGGTGATATCGGCGTTGGCCTTATCCAGCCGGATTCAACCTTGTCTCAAACTATTGAAACGGTAGGCAAGGGTCACAAATCAGCTGTTTGGATCCGCCCCGCCAGCCAAGATGCTTTAGTTTTTCGTGGTCAAAACGATCTGGCTGAAAAAGCCCTGATTGTCTTTTCTGAGTTATTTGCCGCCGGCCGGTTAGCTGAGGTGCCCGAACTTGCCGGGAGCAGCCCGGATGATTGCCAACCTAAAGATCTGGTTATTGCCGGTAAAGACAATGTTATCGGCTGGAATCTTACCCAGATTCAGGAACAAGTCACTGGTTTGGATAAATTTACTACCGTTAATTTGGGCTTTGATTTTAGAGCTAATACCAACGTACTTCAAATTACGCAGTCGGTTCGGTCTCCCGAAGATCAAAATCAGTGGCTAACCTCAACCTTAGTAACCTTTGTTTGTCCAGCTGACTTAAATAACTGGCAGGTGGTTCCGCCGCCTTCCCCTAGGTAAAAATCTTCACATTCCCGGAATGTGATAGAGGTAGTCGGGGTGAGTGGACTCGAACCACCGAAACCTCTTGTACCCCATACAAGCGCTCTAGCCAACTGAGCTACACCCCGTAAATAGAACAACTAATTTTATCATAGCTTCTCCTACTTGACACTTTCGGGTTTTATTTGCTGTAATTAATTAATGTCCAAATTGGAAATAAATTGCGATTGGTGTGGAAAAGAGTTTAATCGAGAAATTCGAAGAGTGCATGAAGCCCAAAAAAATAACTGGCGGCAATTTTGCTCCACAATTTGTTTGGGAAAAAGTCGATTATTAGGCAAAGAATTAATTTGTGATAATCCTTCATGCAATAAAAGATTTTATCGACAGCGAAAAGAAATAAATATTAAAACTCGAAGTTTTTGTTCCCAAAGCTGTCGGGCGATCGTCAATAATTTAGAAAAAGGAATTAGAGGTCAGAAAAAATGCCTTAATCCTGACTGCAATAATCAAACAGCTAGTTATAAAAAATTCTGTACGATGAAATGTTTTAAAAACTGTTTAACCAATCATAAATTATTTGCCTCCAAGTTTCTCTCTAATCCACCTATTTCAAAAACTATCTATGCAAAAAGAGTTGTTAAGGCAATCAAGATCTTTGTGAAAGCTAAGAAAAGATTGCCTTATAAGTGTGAATTAAATGCTACTTACCGCCCCGCCCGGATTGCCTTTGGCACCTGGAATAAAGCGGTTCAAGCCGCCGGCTTTAATCCCAATCAGCAAAAATTTACCCATAAATATCTTGCTAATGATAAACATGTCTGTGACTCTTTAGCTGAAAAAATCATTGATGACTGGTTATTTGCCCGGAAAATTAAA
>JAZDKF010000019.1:0-6429 GCA_043803225.1 Candidatus Beckwithbacteria bacterium | reverse complement strand
CCCACCAGGAAAAGTCCGGCCAAAAACGAGACTCCGGCAATATAGGAGAAAGTTTTTAAGGGTTCGTACATGGTAAAAACTCTGACAATGGTTGCCGCTGAGTTTTTAATATGGCTCCACATATTGTGATACAGCCGGGATTCTCTGGTTTTACGGTTAACCTTAATCGCTACGGAAGTAATCGGGATTTTTTTCTTGCCTGCCTGGATAATCGTTTCAATTACATAAGAAAATTCCGTAGTGATATTTATTTGTTGAGCCGCCTCTTTGGAAAATGCCCTAAAGCCGCTGACAGCATCCGGAACTTTAACTCCGGAAGCCAGGCGGACCACCCAGCTGCCCAGTTTTTGAAACAGTTTTTTTGCTAAAGAAAAATACTCAATTTTATCGGTTTGCCGGTCAGCAATGACCATCTTCGCCTTGTCTTGTAAAATCGGCCGGATCAGCTTAGGAATATCTTTTTGCGGGTATTGGTTGTCCCCGTCAGTGTTGACAATAATATCCGCCCCTTTGGCTAAAGCCAGTTCTAAGCCGGCTTCAAACGCCCTGGCCAAACCTTTGTTGTTAAAATGCCTGATTACATGGTTTACTTTTAAGTTTTTAGCGACTTTGTAGGTGCTATCAGTCGAACCGTCGTCAACCACTAGCGTCTCTATCTTAGCAATTCCCGGGATTTTTTTAGGGATAGATTTGATTACCGCTGCTAAGGTCTTTTCCTCATTGTAACAGGGAACCATGACGATTAACTTTTTGCCTTTTGTTCGCATATTAAAAAATTGCCTCTTGACAAGCCAAATTATAACTTACTATCATGATATAGTCTATAAATAAGCAAAAAGGAATTCTATGGCCATGCCTAAATCTTTTATTAAAGGTTTTTTGCTAGTTTTAGTTGTCGCGCTTATCGGTTTGGTCCCTAAAAATACTCAACTCCTTTTTGGCTATGATACTTCCGGCCAGTTCCATAAAACTGGTTGCGAAAATACCGCCCCTTTAAAAGTGGTTTTCTATGAACCTAATCATCCGCTTTTGCCCAAGACCACTGCTTCAGGCGAAGTCATTCTTAACTGGTTAAAACTTAAGGAAAACGTTGATAAATATGCCGTTGCTTACGGTCTTCAGTCCGGTAACTATATTTACGGACTTGATAATGTTGGCGACGTTAACAGTTTTACCGTCCGTTATCTCACTCCGGGAACCAAGTATTATTTTGCTGTCCGCGCTGCTAATGGCTGTATGCCTGGACCCTGGTCTCAGGAATGGTCTGCGGTTGCCCCGGGCGGTGGTAGCAATGTCGCAATTTTGACCGGCACCACTGGCATAGCCGGCGGAACTTTACCCAGAAACACTGGGACTCGGCTCACTTCTCCAAAACCATCAGTCAATCCATCAGTTAAACCTTCAACCGTTCCCGGTACCGGCGGCAACCAGACCGGAGGCACTCCTCCATTGAATTTCTGGCAGAGAATTGGCCAATGGTTTAGCGGTTTGTTTAAATAATTTAAGGCCGCTTCATAGTATAATCAACTTAAGGTGAAGCCTAAACTAACGGTTATCATGCCCGTTTATAACCAGGACGCTGTAGTTCTGGCCGCCGTGGACAGTATTGTAAACCAAACCTTTTCCGACTTTATCTTTATCATTATCGACGATGCCTCGTCAGACAATTCTTTGGAAATTCTGCGAAGCGCCGTCAAGAAAGATCAGCGGATCAGGTTAATCACTAACCATCATCATCTGGGTTTAACTAAATCTTTAAACCAGGCTTTAAGGCTTGTCAGCACCAAATATATCGCCCGCATGGATGCCGACGATATCTCTTTGCCCACCCGGCTTGTCAAACAAATAAATTTCCTGGAAACCCACCCGCAAATTATGCTGCTGGGTACTGCCGCCTATTTAGTTGATGACACTGGCAAGCAGATCGGTCTTAAACGTTGCCCCAGCGATCACAATCGCCTTCGCACTCAAATTCTTAAATACTGCCCCTTTATTCACCCAACTTGGATGTTTCGCCGTTCAATCCTTCAGGAAATCGGGGAATATAATGAAGCTTTTCCTTTTAGTCAGGACTACGAGCTGGCTTTAAGAATTACCCGCCGTTTTAAAACCGCTAATTTAGCTGAACCATTAATAAAATACCGGGTAAACTCAGCTCAAGCCATTTCCCTTAAAAACCTCAAAAAACAGGAGTGGCTGGCCTTAAAAGCCCGCTTTTTAGCTTTAACCAGCTATGGTTATCCTTTTACCGAAGCCTGGAAGCTGGTTAAACCTCTCTTGTCTTTTTTAGCCCCAATTGGTATAAAAAAAATTGTGTACCGCAAATTTTTCTGGACAACCATCTTAATCTTTTCCTTAATCTCCTTAAGCGGCTGTGTTCAACCAGGACCGCCGATACCGATTACTGCTCCCAGTCCCTCCTCAACCAATCCTGAGGCTAAATATATTGGCTGGCCGGAATATTTAAATCAAACCTATGGTTATCAGTTAAAATACCGTTATGACTGGGCTCAGCTGCCAGCCGATCCCCAGACTCCCAATCAAGCAGTTTTTGTTAATTTAATAAAAGATGACCCGATTACTAAACCTCATGTTAGTTTTATCGTTTCTGTCGACAAGCGCAACAATCAAAGTTTGGACAACTATCCGGAAATTGTTAAACTTAAAGCCCAAGGTTATCCTCCCCGCCAGCTTACTATTGCCGACTCTCCGGCTGTTTTTATTGACAACCTGGGCCCTGAGGGCGATCTTTTGACTGTTTTCATTAGCCACAGCGACTATATTTACCGCCTCAGCATTGACCAAACCGAAGCCGGTTTAATCAAGCCTCAATTGGAAACGATTTTACTGATGATTGCCAGCTTCAAAATAACGCTTTAGGCCGGTTTCTAAACTGATTTCCGGCTGCCAGTTCAACCGTTTTTTCATTTTGCTGATGTCTACCCGGTTTAAATTCACTTCCATAGGCCGTTCCTTGCCTTCATAGTTTACTTGGGAAGTTTTGCCGGTTACTTGGCCGATTGTTTCAATCAATTGCTGTAAAGTGGTTGGTTTCTCCGGTCCCACATTAAATACTTCCCCGGGTTTGGTTTTACTCTCAGCCAGCCTGATATAAGCTTCCACCAGGTCATCTATATATATAAAGCTTCTTTCAATTTCCGGCTTGGTCAAAATCAGGGCCTGGTTTTTTAGCATCTGGTTAAAAATTTTCGGTACTAAATACTTGTCTTCCTGGCCAAAGCCATAGACATTACTGGTTCTTAATATCAAAGTATTCACTTTAAACACCCGCGCATAAAAACAACATAGTTCCTCGCCTAAAAACTTGGTAAATGAATAATGGGTGGTTGGTTTAACCGGATCAGCTTCGGTTTTAATTTTTTCATAAGGCTGATCATAAACATAGGTGCTGGGAAAGATCAGTTTGGCCCCTGTCCGGCGGCAATATTCCAAAACATTCACGGTGCCTTTCACATTCACTTCATAAGCGAGATTAATGTTTTCACTGCAATCTTTGTAGCCGGATACAGCCGCTAGATGAAAAACAGTGTCTGCTTTTGGCAAGGCGGCAAAATCTTCTTTTTTTGTCACATCCCGGCCGTTTTTGCGGGAAAATTCGCTCACCTCAATCTTTTTTTGCCTTAATTTTTCAATTAATTTTTTGCCGATAAAGCCGTTGCTACCGGTGACCAAAACTTGTTTCATTAAAGTAATCTTAGCACATCTGGAGTAGCTTAATATCTGGTGTTTTTTACTAAACCGACTTTTTGGAGGCGGCGGAGCAAGACTTCACCGGAGACATTAAATTTTTCGATTAATTCCGGAAAAATCGGATAAAGATCTTCAGCATTAACTTCACCATGAGATTTAATTGGCAGCCTGGTTTTAATTTCATTTACCAATAATGTAGACGGTACCAAAACATGACCGGCAAAGGAATATGCTTGGTATTCTAGCCATTTATAATCTTCGTTATTAATATTTTCTGTTAATTTATATAAATCAGATTCTGTTTTAATTTTTAATTCTTGAAAAATTTCGTAATGTAAAATTAAATGGCCGATTTCGTGGGCGAGGGTGAATCTAGTCCGGTTTTCCTGATTCATGTATAGGTCAAAATCGATAAAAATTCTTGACAAATTGGAAACTAAACAGCCATCAACATCAAAATCCTGCTTTAGTCTTTTTACCGGAATGATTTCGATATTCAACTTACTTTCAGCAATTTCTTCTATTGGAATAGGGAGTTTAAAAGTTGAGTGATTTTCTTCTAAAAACTTTTGCGCGATTTCACCGATTTTTCCGTCAGATAACCGGGGCAGATTTAATTTCATGGTTTTAAGATTTCCGAAGCAGTTTAATTAAATTCCGAAGCTTATCTTTAGAAAGTTTTTTACCTCTGGCTGTTCTAAAAAGCAGCGGCAATGCATTATGGGAGTTTGAATCGTCAATTATATCCTGCGGAATTTGTTTTTTTGCAATATGGGCAAGGTCATGAAATAAAATCCATTCTTCACTGTCCCGACTAATCTGTAAGGCCATGGCATAGGCGGCTAATTTTTTGTCGTTGAGCGATGGAGGTAAAATATTTCTTTCCAGTTTACTGATGTTGCCGGCATCTAAATTATATTTCAGACAAAAGGCTCTTAGGGTTAAGTTGAGGCAGATTCTTTTTGAGCGAAAAAATTGGCCGAAGTTTTGGGTAATCATACTTTGACTTTTTATTTAACTGTTGTAATATTATTACAACAGTGATCCATTTGTCAATAGGCAGTTAATAATAGCATTTCGTGTTATAATTTTTTATATGGATAAAAGAATAAGATTTCTAAAAATTTATGCCAATTTGCCCCTATCTGCCAGAAGCGAAATTGTCGTCGTCGTCAACAATGAGCCATTAACTTGGAATTCTGCCCATCTGGAAGTTGAACAAAACACGCCAGTCGGAAAAGAAATTTTAGAAATTTTAACTAAACTAGAAATCCTCAAATGAGAGCCAGAGATGAAATAAAAAAAATTGCCTTAGCTAGGGCTAAATTAATGCCGGAAAATCTTAACATGGCAATTGGCGGAAATATGTTGAATAAGCTGGCGGTAATTAAACACATTGAGAAGGAAGATGAAATCGGAAAAACAATAATGCGGGTAGAGCTGGAATATTTGAAAGATTTGGTATCCGGGGCAATTTACCGAAAATGAGTAAATCACTTCTGGTAACAAGATCAAATCATGATGAAGCGACTAATTATTTATATTATTGGTCAACTTTGGTAATCAAAGCCGCCAAACAGAAATTATTCGTAGTTTATGACTTGGCTGGAAGGAAAGCCAATAAAAAGAATTTTAACAGTTGTCTAAAATCTAACCAACCAGCGATTCTGTTTTTGAACGGTCATGGCAATGCTACGACCGTTACTGGTCAGGGATTGGAACCGCTTTTAGAAACTGGTAAAAAATCGGCAGTTTCCGGAACAATCATTTATGCCAGAAGTTGTGATGCCGGAATAATTTTAGGAAAAACACTGATTAAAGACGGCGTTAAAGCTTTTATCGGTTATAATCAAAAATTTATTTTAGGTTATGATTCCGAGAAGCGTACTAGGCCATTAACTGATTCAATGGCTAAATTATTTCTCGCACCGTCAAACTTAGTGGTTACTGTTCTAATAAAAGGGCAAACCGCCCGGATAGCGCAAGATCGGTCCAGGCAGGCGATGCTGAAAAATTACCGGAAAATGACTAGCGCTGCTGCTTCGTACCGGAAAAGATATGTTGCCCGCTGGCTATGGTCAAATTATAAAAGCCAGGTTTTATACGGTGATGCCGCCGCGACGTTTAAAGATTAACAGCAGTGCCGCCAGACTGGCAATGGAGATTAATTCAGCTGTCAGCCTGACCTTGGTTCTGGTAAAAACAACTTCAATCTGGTGGTCTCCGGGAGGAATAGAAAAAGTAATCAAGCCCCGGTAATTTGGATCCTGAAATTGAATTTCTTGTTTTTGGTTGTCGATTAATGCCTGCCAGCCGGGAAAATATATTGTGTTATCAATAAATCTGACTGTCTCATCACTGAAAATATTAAACTCATGCTTTAAATCTTGTTTTTGCCAGTCAGTCACTTCCGCCTGGCCGATTACTTCATAAGCCGCTGTTGGGTAGTGATCCGCTTCTCCGGCTGTCCAAACCGGCGTACCTTCATTATGCCAGGTAGTGGTTTTTGAATAGTGCTGGTAATAATTTTCATCAACTGCTTCATAGTTCTGGACTTTAAGGATCGGTAAAGCCAGGCCAATGGTTAAAATAATAATGACCATGGACCATCGGCGTAATAATCCTGCAGCCAAAGCTGTGGTTAAGACCGTTAAGCTTAGAAAACGCCAGGGAAGCTGGAAAAAAGCAATTAATGGCAGTTTTTCCCATAAAACCACT
>JAZDKF010000018.1:0-2876 GCA_043803225.1 Candidatus Beckwithbacteria bacterium | reverse complement strand
TCGATAATTTCGATCGGCAGATTAAAAACTTTGACGCTGTGGCAAAGCTGTTCGCCTTCGCGGCGCATGATCCGTCCAATATCTTTGGTGGTTTGGGCGTGAAGTTCTTCAATCCGAGAAGGTTGAATCCGGCCATCGGCCATGAGTTTTTCCAGAGTAACGCGGGCAATTTCACGCCTAACCGGGTCAAAACAGGAAAGCCGAATAACTCCTGGTTCATCCAGGTCGACTTCAACGCCGGTAACTTTTTCAAAGGTGCGGATATTTCTACCTTCGCGGCCGATGACCCGACCTTTCATATCTTCATCAGCGACTTTAACTAAAGAAACCGTGTACTCAGCCACATAGTCGGTCGCGCCATGACGCATGGCTTCAACCAAGATTTCTTTGACTTTGGTTTCTGCCTCAGCTTTGGCCTGAGTTTGGGAATCTTTAATAATTTCGGCAGTTTCCCGAACCATCCGGCGAGAGTAAAGTTTTAAGATCAAATCGTAGGCTTCAGCCTGGCTTAACTTGGCAATCGTCTGAAGTTTTTTAAGTTGAAGCTGTTTGGTTTCTTCAAGTTTTTTTAACTCGGCTTGTAAGTGTTTTTCCTGACCGATGACAGTTTTTTCCCGCTGTTCGACGGCACCAAGACGGTGATCAACTTCGGCTAACTGCTTTACGGATTTTTCTCTTAACTGCTGGGCGTCCTGAATTATTTTTTGAGCTTGGGCATCAGCCTGGCGTTTTAACTGAAAAGCCTGATCTTTGGCTTCGATGATTAACTCCCGAGCCTGGGTTTGGATCGCGGCTAATTGAGCCGGAGCGGGCTGGACTTTAATTTGAGGTTTAACTTTGGGTGAAGGTTTGGCGGGTTGACTTTTACCAGCAATAATTTTAGTAAGGTGCGTAAAAAATGACATATTTTCCTCGAAGACGAACAGCTTGAACCAGCTCTTAAAGAGTCTTTATTTTATAGCTAAAGTAACTTGATTTAATAACATTTGATAATTTTTTGGTCAACTGTTTATCTCTAAGGGCTATTTTACTCCGAATGAGACAGGGCGTCAATGATCGTAAAGGAAAATCCGCGTCGGGCTAACTGAGCCGGAGGGAGTTTTTTGGCAAGTTTTAATTCAGCCTCGAAGGTAAGCAAAACCGAACTAATAATTGATTCAGAAATGCCTTTTTGCTTTAATTCTTGCTTGAGGGCAAAGTTGCCCCTGGGCCGGAAATTAACCCGTTGATCGACCCACCAAGCAGCAAAGTCCTGGTCATTTAACAATCCCTGTTCTTCTAACTCTGCGATAACTGCGTTGATGGTTTTGGAATCAGTATTGGTTTTTCTTAATCTTAATTTGATTTCGGCAACACTGCGAGGACGGTAAGATAATAAACGCAGGGCTTTGGCAGTTAAGTATTCGCGGGTAGACACAAAAGCCATTTAGTCTTTGGCCGGACGGCCGCGACGGCGTTTCTCGGACGGCGTTTCTTCAGCCTTAAAATGTTTCCAGACTTCGGCTTCGATGGCTTTGGCAAGCTTAGCATCTTCGTCCAGGTTAAAGCGGACTGATTCTTTGCCCTGACCCAAAACTTGGTTGTTGTATTTATAGAAGCTGCCGGACTTATTGATTATGCCGTACTCAACGGCAAGATCAATCAGACCGCCGGTTCGGGAAATGCCGCCTTCGTTTAAAATGTCCAGTTCGGCTTGGCGGAAGGGAGCGGCAACTTTGTTTTTAACCACTTTCATCCGGTGACGGGAACCAACAATGACTTCACCGTCCTGGATATTGCCGATTTTGCGGCAGTCTAAACGGATCGAGGCATAAAATTTTAAGGCTTTGCCGCCAGGGGTAGTTTCCGGGTTGCCGAACATGACGCCGATCTTCATCCGGATCTGGTTGGTGAAAATAATCACGGCCTTTGATTTGGCAATGGCGCTAGTGAGTTTGCGCATGGCTTGGCTCATTAACCGCGCCTGAAGGCCGATAATGGAATCACCCATCTCGCCTTCAATTTCCGCTCTAGGGACGAGGGCGGCAACCGAGTCGACGACAATGACATCGATAGCACCGGAGCGAATCAGAGTTTCAGCGATTTCCAAAGCCTGCTCGCCGGTGTCCGGCTGGGAAATGAGCAGATCGTCTAATTTAACGCCAATCGCTTCAGCCCGCTGAGGATCTAAGGCATGCTCGGCATCAATGAAGGCAGCAGTGCCGCCAAGCTTTTGGGCTTCAGCAATAATATGAAGGCAAAGAGTGGTTTTGCCGGAAGCTTCGGGACCGAAGATTTCACTGATCCGGCCGCGAGGCAGACCACCGACACCAAGGGCAATGTCCAAAGCAATCGAACCGGTAGGAATAACAGCAATATCCTGATGCTGACGATCGCCTAATTTCATAATCGCACCAGCGCCGTATTGCTTTTCAATCTGCTCCATCGCCACTTTAATTGCTTGAAGTTTCGGATCTGTCGTCATAAAAATACTCCTTCGTGGGCAGAAAAGTTAATTAATATCAGTTTAACAAACTTTTTAAGACTTTATCAAGTCTATTTTTAGGAAATAGATCGTGAGGATAAATTTTAATTAAATTTAGGTTTAATTTTTTAATGAGATCTAACTTTTTTTCTTTAAGTTCGTCATATCTTGGCAATTGTCCCTCAAGGCCGAAAAATTCTATCCAAATATTGCCAGTTTTGAAATCGGTTTTAAATTTTTTCTGTTTGGGATAGTAAAGATTTCGCTGATGTTTAATTTTCCGGGCAAATAACCAGTCATCAATGATTTTTTCAGCTAAAGAGTCACAGACATGTTTATCATTAGCAAGATATTTATGGGTAAATTTTTGCTGATTGGGATTAAAGCCGGCGGCTTGAACCGCTTTATTCCA
>JAZDKF010000017.1:0-4697 GCA_043803225.1 Candidatus Beckwithbacteria bacterium | reverse complement strand
TCACTGCCCCGGTTAATCCCCAGTTTCAGAGCCACCACTGAGGTTAGCTCGGGTTTAAAAACTCCGATAATCGCCAAAACAAATAATCCAAACCAAAAGAAAAAGCTGGCTAGAGTTAAACTGCCGTCTTTAAGCCTAAGCCAGACCCGCGAGGCGGCAAAAAGCAAAAAAAGGCTAAAAACTATTTGAACCGGTAAAAAGGTTGACATATTATCTGACTAATCTTAGCAAAAGCCGGAATAAAATTGCAAATACATTACCCGGCTTAACTCCTTTAGCCAGAGAGTAATCAGTGTAAATAACTTTAATCGGCACTTCGCTATATTTTAAATGATGGCGTTTAATTTCAGTAAAAAATTCATTGGAAACTTCCATCCGTTCGGTCTTTAGTTCAATTGATTGAATGGCTCTTTTGTTAAAACCGCGAAAGCCGGATAAAGAATCAGTAGTGACCACGCCATAGAGCAAACGGGTGAGTAAGTTAAAAGCTAGGTTATTCAATTGTCTTAATAAAGGCATGTGCCCGGCGGGCTGAAGCCGGCGGCTGCCGATGACCACATCGGCTTGTTTATTTATCAGCGGTTTTAGAACCTTAATTAAGTCATCAGGGTCGTGCTGGCCGTCTGAATCCATGGTAATGGCAAAGTCGGCTTGAATTTGTTTGGCATATTCTAAGCCGGTGGATAAAGAAGCGCCCAATCCCCGATTAATCACATGGGTTAAAACAGTCGCTTGAGTGTTTTTTACTACCTGAGCGGTGTAATCCTGAGAACCATCGTTAACCACGCAAATTTCTGTTGGCACCGGCAGTTTAATGGCGGCTTGTTCCACTGCTTTTAAAACTTGGCTGATAACCCGGGCTTCATTTAAAGCCGGCAAGATAATAATTAATTTCATTTTGAAAAATAACTGATAGTTGTACGGAGTCCAGCTATTAAATTGGTCTTCGGCTGCCAGGACAAAGTTTTTTTGGCGAGAGAGTAATCAAACAAGCTGTGCTTGATTTCCATGGGCCGGAAGGGTTTTTGGATAAATTCAGGCTTGACTTTCATTAACCGGCTAAGGGTATTTAACAGGGTAATTATTTTCGTCGACTGGTTGGAGCCAAGATTTAAAGTAAAACTTTGGGGTTTTTCCAAAGCTAAAATAATCCCGACAACAATGTCACTGACACAGATAAAGTCCCGGGTTTGTTGACCGCTACCGTAAATGATCGGTTTGGCTTGGTTTAATAACCGGTCAATCAGAATGGAAACAATCCCGCCCTCAGAAGCACTGCTTTGCCGCGGACCATAAACATTGGAAAAGCGAAAAATTGAGGTAATAAAATCAGACCGGTATTGACGGCAGTAAAGTTCACCGGTCAGCTTAGAAAGACCATAGGCAGAGATCGGCCGGGTCGGGTGAGTTTCAGTGATCGGCAGTTTGACCGGGTCGCCATAAACAGCGGCCGAAGAACTGAAGATGAACTGCTTGATTTTGGCTTGTTTTCCCGCCTCCAATAAATTAAAAGTCCCGATAACATTGCTCTTTAAGGCTTCGGCTTGGGTACTGGTGACCCGATTATCAGCGGCCAGATGAATAATGACTTGGGGTTTAAGCTTAATTACTAAATCAATAACTTGGGACCGGCTGATGTCCTGACGGAAAACTTTGACTGGTTTCGGCGGCTGATATCCGGAATTGGCAGCCAAATTATCAATCACCGAAACTGAATAATTTAACTCAATTAATCGCTCCAGCAAGTGCGAACCGATAAAACCTAAACCGCCTGTGACTAAGATATTTTTGGTCATGAGATCCAATAGCCTCGGGAAAATCTAATAAAAACCCAAGTTAAAAGCAAGGCAGAGATAATAATTGCAGTGATTTTTAATTTTTTGCTTTTAGTTGAGGCGATTAAATAGAAAAGGGGGAAACCGGCCAAAACATAACGGGGCATGGAAGCAAAACTGCCGGTAAAGGTCGGCAGTAAAAAGGCGGGAATGAAAAAAAGCAAGTAACCGGGACGGAATTTTTTAATCAGGGCGTAAATAATTAAGCCAATAAAAACCAGAGAGATAACAAATTCAAAAACTAAAACCAAATAAATATCATTTTGAACATTAACCCCGAAGAACATCTTGATATATCGATAAATGACCTGATAGAGCATCACAATCGTGTCTACCTGGCGGCCGGCGCCAAAACCAGGCTGAGCGGTGACAAAGATTAAAAAATTGTGAAACCGATGCTGAAGATAGATTAAATACCCGAGTAAGCCGGATGAAGCTAAAACGGTTAGCTGGGCAAGATTGAACCAACCGGGTTTTTTATGCACCTGACAGTATTCCCATAAAAGGGCGGGAAGCAAAAAGATGCCCACCAAACGGGTAGCCGAGGCTAAACCGGCAACAAGAGCGGCCGGAATAAAACGCTTAGTCCGGGCTAAATATAAACATAAAGCGACAAAAAATAAAAACAAAGATTCCGTATATAGGGAAAAGAAAAAGAAACTGGTGGGAAAAAGCAAAAGAATCAGCAAGGCCCAACGAATGGTTTTAATTGAATAATCCAGACGGCCCAGCTTAATAAAATAATAGATAAAGCCGATGAAGGCCAGGTGGCTGATAATCACGCCGGACCAGAGCTGGTTTTTGGTTAGAAAAGTTAACAGGCGGATTAATATCGAATAAAGCGGAAAGTAGGCTTGAGTTAAACCATAAAGATAACCTTCCTGGGCAATAGCAATGTAATGAGCGCCGTCAAAGCTAGCCCAAAGCCAAAGCCAGTTTGGACCTTTAGGGGCTAAAAAAAGATCCCAATAAGGATAGCTTGCCTTAAAGGGAACAAATTTAATGGCTAAACCTGCCAGTAATTGCAGATAGAACCTGACAATAAGGGCCAGGGTTAGACTGAAGTTAAATAGATTCATAGACTTTAATAGTTTCCCGGGCGGTTTTTTCCCAAGAGAATTTAGCGGCTTGAGTTACACTAAGCTTCGACATTTTAAGCCTTAAAGCCGGTGATTGCCAACAACGTTTCAGGTTATTAGGACTAAATTTCAGATCTGCCCCTTGACAAATTTCCGGCAAAGAACCCATCCGGCTGGTGATTACCGGACAACCGCAGGCCATGGCTTCCAAAACCGGCAGACCAAAACCTTCGTCCAGACTCGGCTGAACATAAACTGTGGCTAAGTTATAAAGCAAACTTAAATCTTGGGTCGGCAGAAAACCTAAAGGAATAATTTTTTTCTGATTAACCTGAATCAGTGATTGGACTTTGATTAAGTCTTGATTTTCCGGATGGTTTTGATCATAGTTTTTTTCGACAATCTGTTTACCAACCAGAACTAAGGGATAATTATTTTCCAAACAAATCCGGATTAATAAGGGCAGATTTTTATTATAGTTAACATCACCGACATATAAAACAAATTTAGCTGGTAAATGATATTTATTAACGGCTGGTATTGGTTTAAATTCTTCACTGGCGGCTAAATAAATAACGTGAATCTTGGCTGCAGAAACTTCGGTTAGGGCGATTATGTCTTGTTTAGAACTTTTAGAGTCAGTAATAATCCCGGCGGCAGATAAAAGCAATCGGCGCTGAATTAACCATCTTAACTTACCTTTAATACCCGGAGGAAAGTGGGAGGGAAATTTTAAGGGGATTAAGTCATGAATGGTAATTAGAAAAGGCAAAGTATTAATCAAGGGAAAGCTAAATTGAAACGGATTAAAGGCAGGGTAATGAACCAGATCAACTCCCGCAGGGATTTTTTTCTCAAATTTAATTAATTGAAGCGAGGAATTTTTTTGCAATTGGGTAATCAAGCGGCTGGTGTAAAAACCAATTCCTCTTATTTTACTAGCTGAAGACAGACTGCTGGTATTAATGGCGATTTTCATAATAAAGCTCCCAAAATTTTAAGTAAATAACCGGAAAACGCAAAGAAGACATTAAAGAAAAGATAAATCCGGGCAGGCCGTCAACTAAACCTAAGTGGCGAAAGTAAGCAAGCATAAACCAAGCAATCGGTTTAAACACAAAGTAGTTAAAACCCATGAAAATACCCGGTTTAATTTTTTGGCGGTAAAGCAAATCAGCATCTAAGGAAGTGTAACGGTTAAAGCGGACCAGGTAACGACTGAATTTCTTGTCAGCATAATGAATTAAAGGCTCTTTAAGATAACCGACCGGGCCGCTGATCATAATCTGCTCGTGAACTGATTGACAAGGAAAGCGGCCATGGTTTTTTTTAAATAGACGGATGACATAATCAGGATACTGGCCGCCTTTGGTTAAAAACCTGGTTAAAAAAAAGTTTTTCCGAGGCAGATAGTAGCCATTAAAACCAGGTTTAGGGTTGGCGATAACCTTTTTGATTTCCTGCCTAAGAGCCGGACTGACTTGTTCGTCAGCATCAAGCTGGAGAATCCATCGGCCGCTGGCTTTGTCTACTGCTAATTGTTTATTTAAATGAAAGATCGGCTGATTATCAACCTCAAAGACTTTAGCATTAAATCGGCGGGCAATTTCTCTGGTTTTATCTTGGGACCGGCCGTCAACAATAATGATTTCATCGGCCAGGCCGGCGATTGAATCTAGACAGGTTTTTAAATTTTCCTGTTCATTATAGGTAGCGATAACAACGGATAAGTGCATAATTAATCCAGGAAACGGTATTTAAATAAAAGAAAGAAGGCGATAAC
>JAZDKF010000016.1:0-34931 GCA_043803225.1 Candidatus Beckwithbacteria bacterium | reverse complement strand
GTCCATAAATACAGCTTATTTGAATCATAAGCCCGGCTGCCGCCGGATTCGATCTGTTCGACAATCTCGCCGCCGATCGCCAACCCCCATAACAACCTGTCTCTCATCCTCAACTTTATTTTCATCTTATTTAAATTATACTATAGTTATTAAATCATGAAGATTATCATTGGTTTTCCCCCACTTCTAAATCACAAAGGCACGCCGCTCTTATCCCAAAATCGCCAGTTCCAGTGGTTTAAAACTCCAAGTTTTATCTATCCGGTTATTCCGGCTTCAGCCGCCACTTTGCTTGCCGCCCACGGCCACCAAGTTGTCTGGCTTGATGGCATCGCCGCCAAGTGGTCATACCAATACTGGTTCAACCAGGTTAAAGCCGTTCATGCCGACCTTTTGTTCATAGAAACCAAAACCCCGGTGATTAAACAACACTGGCAGATTATCAAACAACTAAAAAAATCTTTGCCTAAAATGAAAATTTGCCTAGCCGGCGATCATGTCACTGCTCTCCCTGGCGAAACCAAAAAAAACTGTCCTGTCGACTACATTCTTCATGGCGGCCACTATGACCTCGCCTTATTAAAAGTGTTACAAGGGTTGAACCCTTGTAAAATTCCTTTAATCGATCGCCGGCTGACTAAATGGCAGCTTTATGCTTATAAAAACGGCAACTTTAAGTATACCCCCGGTACTTATACTATGGCCGGCCGCGACTGCTGGTGGCGCCAGCATGGCGGCTGTACCTTCTGCTCCTGGACCACTCTCTTCCCCCAGTTTTCCGTCCGGACGCCAAAGAGCCTGCTGGATGAAATCGGCCAATTAATCAAGCTTGGTGTCAAAGAAGTCTTTGATGACACCGGCACTTTTATGGCCGGCACTTGGCTGACTCAATTCTGCCAGGGAATGATCCAGCGCGGTTATCACCGTCAGATTACTCTGGGCTGCAACCTGCGTTTCGGCGTTTTAAAGCTAAAAGATTACCAGCTGATGGCCCAAGCTAACTTCCGTTTACTGCTTTTTGGACTGGAATCAGCCAATCAAACCACCCTCAATCGCCTGAATAAAGGCATTAAAATTAACCAGGTAGAAACTGAATTAATAACTATTAAACAGGCCGGCGGCCAGCTGGAACCGCATGTTACCTGCATGGTCGGTTATCCTTGGGAAACTCTGCAACAGGCCCAGAAAACCATTGCGTTTACTAAAAAATTGTTTAGCCAAAATCTGATCAGCTCTCTCCAAGCTACCATTGTCATTCCCTACCCCGGCACCAAACTCTTTGCTCAAGCCCAAAAAAACCATTGGCTAAAAACTCTTGACTGGGATAAATATGATATGAGCCAGCCAATTCTAAAATCCCCTATCCCGGATAAAAGCTTGAAACAACTTACCCGCTCAATCTACCTGACTGCTCTTACCCCCAAATTTATTCTAAGAAAAATCCTCTCCATTCACTCGTTAAATGATTTTAAATTTTTTATCAAAAGCGGCTTTAGGTTTTTCGGCCAGCTTTTAGACTTTTCATCCTAGCGATTAAAATCAAACTATCACTTTTTTCCACTTGCTTGGTTGATAAAACATATTCACTCTTTTTCACTCCAGGCAGTTTGTCCTCCCCGGTCACTTTTCTTTTTATCTGTTTAGGCACCAGCGGCAGTAATTCCTGGACTAACTTGGACTGCCCTAACCAATTTATCAATTCATGTTTTTGCCGTACAGCTTTCAACTTGCGATTAACACAACTAACTCCCGATAATTTTAGGTTAGTAAAATACTTACCCAACAACTTAACTAAGCCGTCAGGGGTAAATTCCTGAGTGTGATATGGATTCGAAAACCTCGTCACTAACTTATTCGGCGTCGATATCATTACTATCCCTTTTGGCTTCAACTTTAAATTAATATCTTTTATAAAACAATCCACGTTATTTACCGGTAAATGTTCCAAGACATCAAAAATCAACACCAGATCAAATTTGGTTTTTAACTTCCTTATATTTTTAACATCCAATTGCATAAATCGTAAATTTTCCAACCTCAAATTGGTCTTAGCATAATTAATCGCTGCTCCTGACCGATCAATTCCCAGCACTTGTTTTGCCTTTTTCTTAGCCAAATATTCTGCTCCCCACCCCAAACCACAGCCAATATCCAAAACCTGCTTATTAACAGCTAATTTCCCTGCCAATTCATAGCGGTGTCGCACCTCTCCCTCAAATCTTACTGCCCGCTCATTGGTCATAATCCGCCATTTATCAATCAGCTTCATTTTTTTAAGTATACTATAATAAATAATTATGAACTCCATGAAAATCGCCACGGTTATTAACTACTGTTCCAATGATTATCATTTTATTCAGCCGGCTATCAATCAGACGGCAAAATTTTCCCAACAGATTATTGTGCCTTACTGCGACCACTTTTACGACGCTAGTTTAGAAAATAAATCCCTCATTCAGCAAACAATTAAAGCCAATCCTCAAGTCCAGTTTGTCGAATTTCCCTATAATCCTCAAGCTACCCGAACTCTTTGGCGCGGTTGGCAGTTTATTCTCCGTCATCTAGGTTTAGGCCGCGTTTGGGGACCTCAATACTGGATTTGTTACGCCCGCCGACTTGGATTTACTCAAGTTAACGATAATATCGACTATGTTCTTTTTCTTGACGCTGATGAAATTATTGATGCTAAACGTTTTTTACAATGGCTTAATATCAAAAACTATCAAAAGTTTGATGCTTTAAAACTAGCCACTTACTGGTACTGGCGCTCCCCTTCTTATCAAGCCGATGTCTGGGAAGATAATCCGCTACTGGCCCGCCGCTCCAGCCTCGCTGAGGCGATTTTTATGGACCATGAAGAAAGAAACGCTATTTATAAATCCATTTCCGGAGAAAAAATCCGAATGGTTTTAGGCCTTGATCGCCAACCAATGATCCATCATTACGGTTGGGCGAAACCTAAAGAAAATCTACTAAAAAAGGTTAAAACCTGGGGCCATAATAAAGACCGGAACTGGATAAAATTAATCCATCAGGAATTTTCTCATCCCTTTTCCGGCCAGGACTTTCTTTATCCAAAGCGGCATTATCAAATTGTTAAACCTTTTATTAAATGAGCCTAAAACCAACAATTTCAATCTGTATCCCCACTTTTAATCGGGCTGATTATCTGGAACAAACCTTACAAAGTGTTGCCCGGCAAACTATTAAACCTTTTCAAGTGTTAATTGTTGATAATGCCTCTACTGATAATACCCCGCAAATCGCGGCTAAGTATAAAAAACTTGGCTTTACCTATATCAGAAACTCTAAAAACTTAGGTATGGTTGGTAACTATAATCGTTGTTTAAACCTAGCCCGGGGCAATTATATAAGTTTTTTGCACAGCGACGACTTGATTGATCCAGCCTGGCAGCAAACCTGGCTGAAAACAATTAAACGCTATCAGGCAGATTATTACACCTGCTCCATCTGTGTCATTAATCAGCATAATCGGCCTTTGCATGTTTTCCATACGTTTTCAAAGGACTGTTTGCTCAAAGCCGCTGAAGTTTTACCTCAATTATTACGTCACAACTGTCCGTTAATTGCTCCGACAGCCGCCACGGTTTTTAATACTCAAGTTCTGAAAAACACCGCTCCTTTTAAAGCCAAGTTAGGTACTGAAGCTGACGTAGACATCTTTTTCCGGCTATCGCTTAATCACTCTCTCTTCTATAAGCATCAGGTTCTCTTCTGCCATCGCTCCCACCCGGAGCAAACCTTTGACGCTAAAAAACAAATTAAGTCCGCCTCTGACCGTTTAAAAAAAATTGCCAATTACTTTGCAATTGTTAAACATTTCCACCAAACCAAACTCCGCCACCAACCCTATCAGCGCCTATTCATTCTGATGAATGTCTTTATGACTCTCTGTAGCCCAAAGCTATATTTTAATAAATTAAAGCTGGCAAAAAAAATCTTCCCCGACCTCTTCACCCAACCGCTTGACTGGAAAATTTTCCTCAAAGTCCAAACCTCATTTTTAATCAGGGCTTTACTTCGCCCCATAACCGGATTGCTGCCAAATACTCCCGGCCGCGCTTTCCGTCAATTGCCTGCCTAAAAGCCTTAACTCCTGCTTTAATTCCGTATGGATGGCCATGGATCGCTCCACCGCTATTGGCTAAATAATCCACACCGAAACGCCGATTCAACGCCTTAATTAAACCCGGATGCAAACCGCAGCTTAATGACGGTAAAACCCCAAAATTAGCCAAAACAGTCATTGTCTTTCTTAAGCTGTCCACTGATTGATTTAAATATCCGCCCCACATGCCCGCATGGATAATATCTACACCCATTAAACCGGCCAGCTGGCAAATTACCGACCACTCAATATGAAACTGATGTTTGGGATTAGTTAAAATTCTGTCGCCGCTTTTCTGAAAAAACAAAAACAGCGGCAAATTCATTTCTCTGATCGCTTTATAAACACCCAAACCTGCCCACCAATTAACATGAACTGCGTTGCCGCCCAACTCATAGACTCGTTTTACCCGCTGCAAAACATAAGGATAATCACCATTCACACAAACCGCATAAATTACTTTTTTTTCCTTAAGATACGGCATTACTACCCTTACCCGCTCATCCAATGGACAACAGCTAGGATTGGCCATAATCTCATCTTCTTTGATAAAATTGACACCGCCGGCAACCATTTCCTTCACCACTGCCAACAACTCTCGGCTGGACATTCCCACCTTTGGTTTAATAATCCCTCCCAAAATCGGTCGATTATAAACTCCGGTGTACTTTCTCACCCCGGAAATCCCAAACCGCGGCCCGGAAAACTTAAAACTGAAAGCTGGCGGCAAGGTTAAACCCAACAAATGGCATTTTTTAATTCCGTCGATATCCAGCTGGCCGCCCATTACCTGAACCAATAGCTGGGTTACTCCGTCTTCTTTGACATTCATGTTTTTAAGCGGAAAGGCAATCCTGACTTTGCCTTTTTTTAACTTTTTCAATTTAACCTCGGAAGCTAAAATTATCGCACCGTGCCCTTTCAGCAACCGAGCTGTTTCCCGCCGATTCCTGATCGAAGGGTTGCCGACGCTTTGTCCGACCGCCAAAGCAAAACTGGCTTCTTTTAAATTAGTGGTTGACTCCAAATAATAATCTGCCAGCCAATATTTCCCTCTGTCGACCGTCTTTCTAAACCACTTCATACTTATCTTTTGGTAGACTTGGCACTTTAACAACTATTAACTGACAAGTTTGTAAAAACTCCGGCTTGGCTATTTCTCCCGGTTCAATCATAAAAATATCTCCGCTCTTAAATTCGGCTCGATTTAACTTCATTCTCCCTTTAATTAAATAGTTTATCTCCGTTGTCTGTTGATGATAATGCTTTGGCCACCGCTCACCCTTTTTATGAAGCTTGTAACCGACCTCAAAATGTTTTGTTTTAAACGCCGTCGGCTGGAAATTACCGACAAACCAACCGCCTCGCATATTTTTCAGCTTAAATTTTTTCATATCGATAAGGATAATCAGTACACACTCCTGCCGCTTTAGCAATTATCCAACCTGGAACCTGCTCCGGCAAGCAGGCGATTGACTTTTTGGTTAACTCTTTTCCCGGATAAGTCCAGATAAATCCCTTTGAAGTCAAGGTTCTTTCATCAGTTTCATGCCAAAAACAATTGATCTTCAATTCTAACAATCTTAATAAAGCTTGGGAATTTTTCGCATGGCACCATAACTTCGGTTGTTTAATAAATTTCTCGTCAGTCCGGAAGGTTGGCCGGTCATGACCCAACCACCATTGGTTTTTAACCCGCCAAACGTCAATTTCCGCCTCAAAACCCAAACTTAAAGTCTTTCGGATATAGTCAGGCTGATTTTCCTGTTTTGGCGACGGGCCATTAAGGTTGCCCCGGTGGCTAATTATTCTCATGTAGCTATCATAGTAAAAAATGTTATATTAATCCAGATGAAAATAATTATTCCCATGGCCGGTTTTGGTACCCGCTTTGGTCAAAAAGATACCATTAAACCGTTTATTGATGTCTTGGGCAAACCAATGATTTTTTGGGCCGTCACTAAATCATTTCCTCAGGTCAAAGTTGAAGACTTTGTCTTTATTATCTTAAAAGAACATCAAACTAAATATCAGGTTAAAGAAAAACTAAGGCAATTATTTGGTTCCAAAATTAAAGTGGTCATTATTCCCCGGCCCACCCGGGGCGCAGCCGAAACCGCTTTGGCAGCAAAAATTAGCGTTGACCCGCAAGAAGAAATCATTATTGCCGATTCTGACCAGTTCATCGACTCCAATCCCTTATTCAAAGCAATCAAACACAAAAAAGCGGATGCCAGCGGTATTACCCTGGTTGACCGACCAATTGATAAAACCAATAAATACAGTTACGCCCTGGCCGATAACCATAACCTGGCTTTGGCTGTCGCTGAAAAAGATCCGGTTTTAGCCGCTCAAGGCGCTTATGCCAATACCGGCGCTTATTATTTTTCAAAAGCCAAGATTTTCTTTCAAGCTATCGAAACCATGATTAAAAACAATAACTTATCCGGCCCGACGGACCGGCAGGAATTTTTTGTCGCTCCGGTTTACCAGCAATTGATTAATGAAGGTAAAAAAGTTTACGTTGCTTTGGGCAGCGGCGCCTGGCGTTTAGGCACACCCGAAGATCTAAGTTATTTTCTGAGCCATTATCGCTAAAGCCGCCCCTTTGATCAAAACTTCTAGCTTAGGTGGTTTAATTTTTCCCTTTAACCCCAGCTTATTCAGCCACAATAACCGATGCCATTGTCTAATCGTTGCTTTATTTAAATAATAATAGCCGTCAATTAAACTCAATCCGTGCTTTTTTAACCGTTTTTGCCAACCGCTTAAACTTAATAAATTATAGTGATGATATTTATGGTTAAACCAAGCGGCATATAGTTTACCCCAACCCAGATACTCGCCTAATTTATCGCTGGGCATAGTCGCAATTAATAAGCCTTTTGGTTTTAACACTCTTTTAATCTCGCTTAAAACTCCATCAATGTCTTTAATATGCTCCAACACCGAGTTTGAAAACACTACATTAACTACGCGACTTGGTAAGTTTATTTTTGTCCCGTCTCCCCAAATAACTTTCTTATAAACTCCGCACTTCTTCGCTCTTTTAATCATTTCTTTATCATTATCCAATCCCCACTCTAACTGTCTGGCAAATACTTCTCGGGCAATCTTTCCCTCACCACAGCCTAAATCTAAAATTTTCCCCTTTAAATTCCTGCCCCACTTTTTCTTTAACAAACCTACCTCCACCCCTCGCCATAGTAAAGTCGCTTGATCGAATTTCATTAAAATTCTCTCCCGGAAATATAAGCTAAACCTTTACCAAAATACCACTGCCAATCTCGCTTAATCGTCACTTGATTAAGCCATAAATCACTGCCTTTTATCTGTTGTTTTGGCCAATGCAAAAGTAGCCAAAACCAAGCTCTTTCAATCGCCCAAGCCCTCTGCCACCGGCCTTTAAATAAAAACATTGTCTCTAATCCCAACCAGCTTAAACTCACCCAAAATAACATTTGCCAACGCCGGGTTTTCCCATTTTTAATTATCGTCATTAATTGGTTGCGGCAAGCCAAATAAACCTGTCCGACTGCCGGTTCTTTAGGAATTGGCTTGGCTTTTGTACCATAGTCATGGTAAACCTTTCCCATCCATAAAAATCTGACTTCAGAGCCGCTCTGCCAAACCCGCCATAATAAATCCGGTTCCTCCCAATAATAAATATATGCTTCATCAAAACCGCCGACTGCTTCAAACAGTTTTTTTCTGATAACTAACCCGGCGCCTTTTCCGGAAAATATTTGTTCATCCCGATCAAATTGACCTTTATCTTCTCCTCTTCTAGCCCGTTCAACTAAAAAACCATTAGTCGTAATCATTTCCCCGGCGCTGTCAAACTGATTTGTTCCAGTCCGTAATATTTTTAACAATCCGGCACCGACTTTTGGCTGTTGATCCAAATACTTAATCGCTTGGTTTAAAAAACCCTTTTTTACTCTCACATCATTATCTAAAAACAGCAAATATTTACCCCGGGCTTTCTTGGCTCCGTCATTGCGTGCCTTGCAGGGATTGCCCGGGCCGGTAATCCCGTTATTCACCACAATTACTTCCAAATTCGACCCTAAAACCTGCCGCGGAAAAGTCCAACCCGGCTTATTATTGGCCACAATTATCGAAACTTTAATCATATTTTTTAAATTTGATAAACCAAAAGTGGCACAGCGGCTTGAGCCAAAAAGGCAGTTTTTCTATACCTAAGCTTAAAGCCAAAATTCCCAGCCAGCAAGGATAAATTCTAATATCTTTACCGCCGGCTCTAGTTACTAAGTTTACCAGTTCCTTCCGCTTATACTCCCGCAAATGAATGCAATCGCCATAACTGTCCGGACCCATATTCCTGGGAAATTTTAATCTTCCCAGCAGCAACAATAGAATATTGGTTATCCGCCAGTAATTCGGCGTGCCGATAATTATCTCCCCGCCCTTTTTGCAAACTCTTAAATTTTCTTTAATATAAAAATTATCGTCTTCTATATGTTCAATTACATCCATGGAAAACACCAGATCAAACTGATTAGTTCCAAAAGGCAGAGTCTTACCCTTGATCTGTCCATATTTCACCTGTTGACACTTTTGTCTTATTTCTTCTCTCTGAAAATCATCATAGACATCACCACCAAAACAACTCTTAAACCGAGCGTGTTTTGCCCCTACATAACTCCAATAACCCTTGCCGCAGCCTACTTCCAATACCCGGTCATATTGTTTAGTTAATAGTTTTAAAAATTGATTGGTTTGAGCCTGTTGAAACCTAGACCGGTCATTATTTTTATAGCGTTCTTCAAGCTGCATATGTCACTGCGTAATTTATCGCCAAACTATTGTTTTTAAAAATTTTATCCAAAACCACGGTCAATAAATTTATTATTATTATTCCTGGCGAAAAAATTACAATATATAGCCAATAACTCCAATACCATTTTTCCATTCCAAGCCTTAAAGGTAAAGTAATTACCACATAGGCCAAAACCTGGAAAATGCCTCCCTGAGCCTCAATCTTTTCCACTTTAAATCCTACTTTTTCTCCCAAATACTTTAAACCATGCTCGGTAAAACGCCAATAATCATCCGGAGCCATGTGGATTTGATAGACAAAATTTGTTGACAAAAATAATTTTCCTTGAGGCTTTAACAACCGCTTAAACTCTCTGAAAGCCTGTTCCGGTTGTTTTAAATGCTCCAACACTTGGGTACATAAAATATAATCAAACTTACCGGAAATCCCGCTTATTTTCCCGACGTAATTAATCGTCTTATTTGCATTTTGTTTAATATCCTGGCTAAAATATTTCAAATTATTAAAATATCGTTTATAGCCGCATTCGCCTGCCCCAACATCCAGAAGTTTTTTTCCTTTTTGGTTATTTTTTTTAGCTAAATTAATTACCCACCGATCATTTTGAAAGTAAAAATTCATCAGTAAAAACTTTAACAACAGCGTAGACATTTTCTCCTAAATCTTAAATAATTTTTAACTCTTTCTCCCCAGTTTTTCCGGGCCTTAAACACTCCGCTTCTGGAAACCCGATGTTCTACCTTCACCTGACTGTTCCACACCAATCTGTATCCCAATTTTTTCACCCGCATGGCCAGATCCAACTCACACCACTCGCTGGTACCTTTGAAGCCCAAATCAAACCCGCCGGCTTTCTCCACCAGTTTACGTCTTAAACTCATGTTGCAAGCCTCCAAGTAATCCACTTCCTGTACTTTTATTTTTAAACAACTCTTAAAATTAGACCCTGGAGTCCACCAGCCGATTCTGGTAATCTTCCCCACTGCTTCAGGCATATTATCTAACACCAGTCTCACCCACAGCCGGCTTAATAAGTTCTTTTTCCCATACCACCAAAATACCAGCCGGTTTTTTAGCAAATTTTCCGGGATTATTGTCGGACCGCTCACTCCGCCGATCTTCTGATCATTCTCAAAAATCCTGATTAAATTTTTCGCCCAATCCTTATCCACGATTACATCATCATCAATCCAGGCGACAATTTCCCCCTTGGACCGTTGCCAGCCCAAATCCCTGGCCCGGGAAAGCGGCGTTTCTTTAATTACCAATGTCTCAAACTCTTTATAGCTTTGCCTCTTTAAACTTTCCAAAACCTGCTTTAAACTCTCTGGTCTGCCGCTAGTGCAAATTATCACCGATAGCTTCATCTTTTTTAGTATACTATATTAACTATGATTCAAATTAAAGCTAATAACCAATTAATTGCCCTCATCATTCGTGCCAATCACCAGGCTAAACCTAATCAATTTCTAACCTCAAAAACCAATCCGCTGCAACTAGGAGTCCTTAAATTCCCTAAAAACCACCAGGTAAAACCCCATCAGCACCGCCATTTAGCCAAAACCACTCACCAAAACCAGGAATTTATCTACCTAGTTTCCGGCCAAGCCGAGGTCGAATTCTTTTACAAGGGTTCAACCCTTGTAAAACATCGCTTAAACCCTGGAGACTGTTTACTGCAACTTAAAGGCGGCCATGGATTTACTTTCTTAAAACCCTCCAAAATCATTACCATTAAACAAGGCCCCTATCGCGGTCTTAAAGCTGAGAAAGAATTTCTTCAAACTGGTTAGCAATCCGATCCCAGCTAAACCTTTCCAGCCATTTATCCGGATAAACAAGGTTCGTAACCTTGTTTAGAGCTTGTTGTATCTTCTCCGTATATTCCTGACCAAAAACATCTTTTACATAAATCCCATACACCCCTAAAATTTCCCTTCTTAACTCATCGTCAGTCGCTACAATCGGCAGACCACAAGCCAAAGCTTCTAAGTAAACGATTCCAAATTCTTCACTCTCTCCACTGACCATGGTAAAAACATCCGCGCCTCGATAAATCTCCGGCAATTCTTCATGAGTAGCTTGGATTCTTTGAAACCGATCCTTTAATAACTTCTTCCCCAACTGCTCCCAGCTGTCATTCCCACCCACTAATACCAAACTCCCCTTATCCAACCGGCTTACAGCCTTAATAGTCGCTTCCACTCGCTTATACTCATTCGGCCCGGTCACACAAAGAATAACCGGACTCTTAACCGCAAACTTTCTCTTCTTGCCTTCCATCTTAAATTTAGTCAAATCCACACCATGAGGAATAACCTCAATCCTGACTCCTTTACCATAAAATCTCTTCGCCCAGTTATAATTTCTCTTGGTTGAAGCCACAAAAACATCGGGCCGCATCAATAAATTCCAACCATCACACCACCCCAAACCCGCCATGCCGGTAATTACCATTTTTTTTCCTTTTAACCAACAATATAGCCTTGTCAATAAACTCTGCCTTCCCCCATTAACCGGCATTATCACCTCTGCCCCAAACTTATCCGCCTCTTTTAAGGCCTGAATATTAAACTTTTGTAAATCATCAATCCCCAAACTCTTAGAAGAATACACCTTTACCTCGTGCTTTATCTTAAGCCGTTTTGCCAATTCCTTCACCACTGTTTCTGCTCCCCGGTTAATTTTTCCGCTGGTAAAACTTAAAATTGCAATTTTCATAAATTTAGTAATAAAAAGCTTTGACAACCTGATTCTGCAACCAGGTAAATTTTTGCAGTAATTTAAAAATCTTATTGACCTGACTGCTAATCAACTTGGCAATAGATTTTGGCCATAAACGATAAAAATAAAACAGCTTGAGCATCATATTACCAGCCTTATAACTTTTAGCCAAGCCAGCTTCCTCCTGCCACCAAGCTTCAGGTTTATTCTCCGAATAACCGGCAATGGCTAAAGCCGCGTGCTTATAACCAAACCGTAAATTTCTCTGTTTAATGATTTTCTCATCGAGCCTGAATTTTTTTAATTTAATCTTTTTTACCTTCCCAGTTTCTATTGTTTTAATAATCCGGATAAACATCGCTTCTAAAGAATAGTCTTTTTGCGCTCGAAGATAGCCGGCTTGAGCAATCTGACGCCTTGCCTGATCGTATTTTAAATAATAATTAATTTTTTGGGCTGCTTCAGAGATTGTGTGAAAACTTTCAATCTCTTGTCCAATTTTAAACAATTTTTCCAAACCTTGAGCATATTGCGTCAGCAGAAAACCACCACTCATACAGATTTCAAACATTCTGGCTCTTAATTGCTGGGCATCATTAGTAAAATTTAAATTAATCCGGCTTTGATTAAATATCTTAACTATTTTTTCCGTCTTAATATAACCCCTACCTTGCCAGCCACTCCCGAAAGTATTAACTTTAATACCCTGCTGATTTAAATCTTCTACCATCTTTTTTCTGGGACCGTAAGCTGAACCGATAAAAGAAACCGGATATTTAAACGTTAAGTGCTTTTTTTTATAAATTATCGAGGAAGCGCAACAAGGTTCAAAGATGGCCTGAATCCCTAAAGCCCGATGTAGTTTTAAGGATTGATTGGAATCAACAGTCACCACATAGTCTAAACTCGGCAGCCAATATTTTGAATATGATTCAAATGTCGAACCCTCATCAAAAAAAATCCCGATAATTATCGTCCCTAAATTTCTTATCTTTTTAAAACTTTCTTCACTAATTTCCATATCACTGTAAGCCGGCCAAATTAGATATTTTGGTTTATATTTTCTCACTAGTTTTATCAAAGCTTTGCTTGTCTGCTGAAAACCTTCAGTTAAATATTCCTTTCGAATATCCCATTCAATCACCCGAGTAAAAACCTTTTTTAAACTCCCTTGCCACAATTTTTTAGTGGAAAAACCGCAGCTTAAATGAACCCCGGGATATTGACTCAGCGGATTTTTCTGCTGATCGCTGACAGTTAACAATATTATTGATCGGTTAGTTTTTTTCATAAAATCAGTGCTATACCATAAACTAAAACTATCACCGCGCTCATCACCGGATGCCAGAACCAAGCCCAATCCGGTTTAGCTATAAATCCCCTCAGCGCCACCAGTATCGGTCCAATCAATGTCAGGCCGTAAATCACATACCAACCTAATCTTGCTTTATCCCGCCACCCCCTTACCCATTTATATCGTCTTATTTTTTGCCTCTTTAAATACAGTTGCTTCATATATTTATAGCGTTTGGCTAAAAACTTCCACCAGACTTCTCCGGTATCATGGATTATTGAGTTTTTAACTACTACAAATTGATTCATACCTAAACTTACTAGATCATAAAACACATCAATATGCGAAAAATTCTTGGCATCAATTTTCGCCCTCATTAACTTTTTCCGCCAAACTAAAACCCCGTTATCGCCTAAAGTCGGTATATTTTCCTGATTAAATTTCACCAACCAGTATTTACCCTTATCTCTTGCTTCGCCGCTTAGCCGCCATTGATTATTACCCCAACCCTGCCGGTCGGCCTTACTCATAAACTTGGCCACCGGATCATTCACTCCCATCAAAGCAAAATACCGGTTCAGACTGGAGTCGGTTTGGCAATAAGCATAACGCCATGGATAAGCTGCCACCGCCTCCGGCTCCTTAAGCAAACTCACTACCATTGTTTTTAACCATAATTTATCCGGCAGTACATTATCTGAAGCTATCAATAGCACCAACTCTCCCTCTGCCTGCTTCAAACCAATCGCCTTAGCTGTCTCCGGATTACCTGATTTTTCATTAACAATTATTCCTTTATATTTTTTAATAATTTCTATGGTTCCGTCAGTTGATCCGCCATCTGCAGTGATAATTTCCACCTCTCCCTGATAATCCTGCTCTCGAACACTCTTTAAACAAGCCTCAATTGTTCTGATACTGTTAAATGTGGGCATGATCACGCTAATCGATTTCATATCCGCGCTGACCAAACTATGACTGAATAACCATCCAGAAATAAACTGCCGATATAACTTCTTTGCGCCTGATGAATCACAATCTTTTCCTGTTTTTCCAGTTGTCTTAGATAGGTCAAATATCCATCAAGATAATTTCGTTTTTTCGCATATTTAATGGACAACTTGTCCCAAAAATTACTCTTATCTAACAATTCATTAATCGGTTCAATATTCATGCATAATTTAATTTGGTTGTCTAACCAATATTGGACTATTGGTTTAAATCTCCGCCCCAGTTGTTCCAATGCCGCCACCGTAAAAACACCTGCATTTTTTCTTAAAACAAATTGTTTATTTGGTTTAAATAAATCAAAATTAATCGACTTAAGACCCATTCTCTTAAGTATTTTTTGTGAATTGGCTGCCCAATCTAAACCCCATAACTCTGCTTGTCGATTTACTTCTCTTAATCTAAGTAAATTATGGCCGGTACCGCAGCCAAATTCATAAACTGTCTCAGTCTTTTTAAAATATTTTTCAAATAACCAATTAGTAATAATCGCCAAACTTAAGTACTCAAAATTTTTTCTTAGTGGTTTAATTAAGTTTTGGTCAAATCTGATTACCGGATACTTGCCGAAATAGTGCGGAATAATCGAACCCTCATTTAAATTTTCTTGCCAGCCTTTTTCCCAATCACTCAGTCTCGTCCTGCCAGCCGGAACTATTTTTTCCCCTTCCAACTCTTTTTTTATTATTTTACGCCACATTTGTTTTTCTTTCTTGCTCATCAATTGATAATTAAGCTTTAAACTATCGATTTTTTCCCTTAATCTAGGGCTTAACTTTTCTTTTATCACTGCTTCAAAATCCTTAGCTTTAAGCTGCATATAACTGCCTCTGCCAATTAATTGTTTGTTTTAAACCTTCACTCAGGGAAACAAATTTAAGTTTATTAAACTCCTTTTTTACTTGACTGATATCTATCTTTACAATTTCTGGTGCGCCTAAAACTCCTTTATTTTTTTGCCCTCTTACTAATGGCACTTTCAAATACTGGCTGATTTTTTTTGCTAAGCTATAAATCGTTGTCTGCGACTCGCCGGCTACGTTGTAAACCAACTTTTTCCCTTTAAGTAAAATCTGCCACATGATGCTGACACTGTCAGTCACATATCCATAAGTCCGCTTTGCCTCGCCTCGATCCAACAAACTTACTTTCCCAGCCAAGCCTTTAACAATCAGCTGGTTTAACACCCGAGAATCTTCCTTTTTTGTTCCCGGCCCATATGCCAAAGACAAACGGCAGATCTTCACCGCTGTTCCTTGGCTTTGAACTGTTCGGCAAATTGCTTCCCCGGCTTTCTTGGCTTCAATATAAACATAACGGGGATGATTGATCTCTGCCCTAGTGTAAATTTCCGAAGAACTGATATATAAAAACTTGCCTTTAGGTTTTAATTTTTCCAATAACTTAAAAACCGCTAACGTATTTAACTTTAACGTCTGCATCGGCTCTGCCAAAAATCTGGCCGGCTGACCATAACCGGCAGTATGAATAATATAATCAGCTTTGGGCAATTTTTGCCAAGTAATAAGTTTAGTTAAATCGCCTCTAACTACCTGGCAACCGGAAAAATCAGCTAACTGGCGCCAGTATTGAAGTGGTTTTGACTGAATTACCGCTACCAATTTTACTCCCCTTAACTGCCTTAAACTGGCTAAAAAATAGGTGCCGATTAAACCAGAAGCCCCGGTTAAAATAACTGTTTTCCCCCTTAACCGAGCTAAGTCAACTTCTTTGTCGATTCTCTTTGTTTCTTTGATGATCAAGTCTGCTAACTGATTCATTACTTTCTTACCTGAGGATAATGACTAATAAACCAATCAACTGTCTGGCTGATACCGGTTTCTAAAGGAGTAAATTTAAATTTCGGAAAGTATTTTCTAAACTTACGATTGGAGGAAGTTTTTCTCAATTGTCCGTCCGGCTTCGTCTGATCAAAAACTATCTTCCCGGTAAACTCCATTTTCCGGGTGATCAGGTTTACTATGTCTTTGATCCTGACTTCTTTCCCTGAAGAAATAATCATCGGTTCTTCTTCATTGTATTGCTTCATCAATCGCAAGATTATTTTGGCTAAATCTTGGGAAAAAATAAACTCCCGCCGTGGCCGACCACTACCCCAAACTTTTAATTCCTTTCCGGATTTCTTTGCCTTAAAACATTTATGAATCAATGACGGAATCACGTGTCCTTCCTCTATTCCCCAAAAGTCATGCGGTCCATATATATTAGTTGGAATCGCCACAATGTAATTGCAACCCCACTCCTGCCTATACGCCCGGCTTTGAACTTCCAACATTCTCTTAGTATAAGCATAGGCAAAATTAGATGGATGTGGCGGACCTAAATGTAGGTATTTTTCTTTAATCGGATAACTGGTTTTATCCGGAAAAACACAGGTCGACATCAATGATAGCAATTTTTTTACCTTCGTCAATCGGCTGCATTCCAACACATTAACGTTAATCATCACATTTTGACGGAAAAAATTACCTGAATGGGTTGAGTTCCCGCCTAAACCGCCAACTACTGCGGCTAAATGTATCACTTGATCAGGTTTCACGGTTTCTAAAAGTTTTTTTGTTTGGAAAAAATCTGTCAAATCTGCCATTTGCCGGGTGGCAAAGACCACTCCTTTAGGCCGAAGGGCTCTGATTGCCTGACCTAACAAACCATCACTGCCGGTTACTAAAATCTTAGTCATGAATTAACCTCACTAGATGTTTTCTAATATTAGCCACAGTCAAACCCTGAAATTTATCTTGCTCTTCCCGGCTGCCGTAATGTTTAATAAACTTTTTTTCTACCCCTAATTGATCAATGATTATTGGTTCTGGGTAAAAACCTTTGACTATTTCCGCAGTTAAGGCGCCGGAATAATACGGCTCGCATATCAGCAATTTATTACCTTGGTTGTATTTTCCCATTGGCGCTACGGTGGTGCAATAAATCACCGCCACATCTAAACCCCGACTCGCCTCCAGCACTTTATTAAGCATTGGCCCAACTGCTAATACTGTCGCTTTTTGACCTTTCTTTATCACTTTTAGTTGTCCGAATTTTACTTTTTGGCTTACTTGATTCACCTGTTCGCTTAAACGGAAATAATGCGGCCCCGGCCGGCTATAAACTTCCCTAAATAAACTGTCAAATTCTTTTCCAGTTCCTGGGATCACTATCTCCATTCCCGGTATCTGCTTTAATATTTCAACATCTGCCGGACATTGATGAGTCGCTCCTAGCGCTGCATAATCATAACTCCCGCCGACACTGATAAAATTACCTCTCAGCTCTTGATAACCAAAATCAATCTTTAACTGCTCTAAGGCTCTTTCGACTATAAACGGCGCAATCGTATAAAACACCGGAATAAAACCAAGTTTGGCTAATCCAGCGGCTACGCCAATCGTCGCTTGTTCTAAAATTCCAAGGTTTAAAACTCTGTCCGGAAAAGCTTTAAACATCTCCTGAAAACTATAAACGCCGATTTCATTTAACAACAACACTACTCGCTTGTCTTTGACTAATAAATCGCTAATTGTTTTAACTAATTGCTGTCGCATATCTGTCTAAATAGTAACAAATTAAACTCCAATATTGGTTGCGAAAAAGGTAGTCTAACAATTTTAATTTCCAATCTTTAAGCTCTAACAAATTAACCACCGTTGATTTTTTTCTGTCTCCTTTAATCATGGCTAACACCAACTGCCAAAACCTCCTGGCTGAATAATCTCGACTAACTCGACAATAACCATTATTGGCAATCGCTTCTCTTTTCTGATTATGGCTTAAATAATATTGAATTTTTTTTAATAAGTCCTGTTTAGAAAAATATGGCACATAATCTTTCATCGGAACAAACAGCTTGGCTGTTTCCGGTCCAGCCTCTTCTAACAACATTGCCCCGCAGCTGGTAATCTCAAAAACCCTGGCAGTAATCACTGGCAGCCAGCCGGAGCGGTTAAAATTCAGACTGATTCTTGATCTTTGTAAAATTCCCGAGTACTCTTTGGTAGACAAATCACCGCCTTTTACTAAAACCCTTATTCCATGTTTAATTAAATAATCAATTACCTTTTTTCGATTATGTCTTAAAGTGCCGACAAAACTTACGTCAATATCTCGCTTATTTTTTGGGTTGAAAAAAACCGTTTTATCTTTCGGCACCCAAAAATAAATATAAGGTTTTGTTGACTTTAGACCGTGCAGAGCCACACTGGTAGCCGTATAAATATTAAAATCTACTTCCTCTGCTAATTTTTGTGACACTTTTAATTGCTCCGGTGACTGCAAATCCCCCCAAATTGCCACTACCGGAACTTTTAAATCTTTCCACTGCATAACCCGTGAAATGCTACCTGGTAATAACGACAGCACTAAACAAATTGCGTCCGCTTTAATATCCTGACAGGTTTTCAACACTATTTCATAATTATCATTATAAATCACAAAAACCCGGGCCAAGCCGGTAGTCTTTAACGATTGCCACAGGTTTGTTTCCCACTCTCTATTTTTGTCCAAAACAAATAATATCTTTAATTTAGCTCTTTTAATATTAACTCCATTTCTGCTTTAGTCGGCGCCCGGTGATGCCAAGCCGGATTATTCTCTAGTTGTTCAACTCCTTTACCTTTAATCGTTCTGGCAATTATGGCTAATGGCTTATCAGTCTTTAGCTTCAAAGCCTTTTCTATCTCTTGATGGTTATGGCCGTCAATTTCTATTATTTGCCAACCAAAACTGGCAAACTTTTCTCCCAAGTCTCCCAAGTTTAGTGCCCGATCGCTCGAGTGATTATAATCAACAATACACACTAGATTATTCAATTGATGGTGCGCCCCTAGCATCGCTGCCTCCCAAATCGAGCCTTCATTGGCTTCCCCGTCGCCGATTAAACAATAAACTTTGTTTTTCTTTTTTAAAATCTTTAAACCCACGGCCATACCCACGGCCATAGGTAAACCATGGCCCAGCGATCCGGTCGAAGCGACCACTCCCGGCACCTGACGAGAATCAGGATGGCCACCCAAATGACTCTTTGCCTTTCCAAAATCATTCAGCCAAGCTTTAGGGAAAAACTTTTTCTCCGCCAATACCACATATAAACCCAAAGCTGCCTGACCCTTGCTCAAGATAAAATAGTCTTTGTTTAAGACTCGATCATATAACACCCATAAAATATCTAAAATCGAAAAAGCGCTGGGAATATGCCCTTCTTGCGCTTGGTAAGCCATTTGGATAATTTCTTTTTTTAACTGTTTAATAACTCTGTCCATAAATTATTTTACTGGTTATTCCTCGTTTAACTACCCTGCCTTTTTCCAGCACTAAAACTCGCTTACAATATCGCTTAATAATATTTAAGTTATGGCTGACGATAATAATCGTTTTCCCTTGTTTTTTAGCTGCTTCTAAAAACATAAATACCCGCTCCTGGAAGCGTTTATCAACCACCGCTAAAACTTCATCAATTACCAAAATATCAAACTCGGCCTGTAAGGCAATTGCCACCCCGAGGCGAACAAACATACCGTTGGAATAATACTTGGCCGGAGTGTCAATAAACTTGGCAATTCCGGAAAAATCTAAAATCTTTGGCAATTTTTTAGCAATTTCCTGTCGTTTCATCCCCAAAATTACTCCGTTTAAAAAAATATTTTCCCGGCCGGTTAATTCCGAGTTAAACCCGGCTCCCAACTCCAACAATGACTTTAATTTACCTCGAATTAATATCTCTCCGCTTGAAGGTTCGGTAATCCTGGACAATAACTTTAAAATTGTCGACTTGCCGGCGCCATTTGAACCGATAATTCCAAAAATCTCCCCCTTTTTTACCTGAAAGTTAATTTGACGCAATGCCCAAAAATCTTTTTTTAACTTATCCTGAAAAAACAATCTTGAAAGTGAATCTCTTAAAGTGGCATAAGAAAGACCGCCGATCTTATACACTTTACTTACATTATTTACTTTTATGGCTAAGTTCTGATTCATATTTACAATTTATCGGCAAAATATTTTTCCACGGATTTAAAATACAACAGGCCGCTGATAAATAAAACCAAGGTTACGCCTAAACCATAAACCATCAATCCCCAATCAATTGTTGTTGACAAAATTATCGCCCGATGCAGTTCAACCAAGCTGCTCATTGGGTTTAACTTCAATAAAAAATTAAACTTGCCGACTGAACTTAATGGATAAATCACCGGAGTAATAAAAATCATTAACTGGATAAAAAACGGCAAAGCATAGCGCACATCCCGATACTTAACATTTAAACTTGACAGCCAAAAACCGACTCCGGTTGCCAGCATCCAGGTTAATCCCCAAACCAAAGGAATAAACAGCCACTCCCACCTGACCGCCAAATGATAATAAGTCGCAAACCCGAATAGCAACCCACTGGCAATTAAATAATCCAAACCTGGAGTCAAAGTTGCCGTTACCGGAATAAACACTTTGGGCACATAAACCCGGCTGATTAAAAAACAGTTGTCAATCATGCTTAAACTCGCCGAGCTGATCGCATTGGTAAAATATGTCCATAAAATCAAACCTGAATAAGCAAAAAACGGATAAGGCGTATCTCCGGAAAAAGAACCGCCCAGCCGGCTGAAAAAAATCGTAAATACTACCATGGTTAAAAACGGCTGCAGCAATGCCCAAATCCCGCCGATAACCGTTTGCTTATACCTAACCCGAATGTCTCTCTCGACTAATACCCACAATAATTCCCGATACTCCCACAGCTCTTTAAAGTTAATTTTAACCAAACCTTTTGTCGGTTTAATCTGAGTTATTTCTTCCATAATGGTATATTATACTAAAGCTCATGAAATTAAATCACCTGGTCTCTGTAATCATTCCTGCCTTTAAGCAAGCTGACACTATTGTTCGGGATATTAATCGAATTCAAGCCGTCCTCACCCAAATTCGCTACCCTTTTGAAATTATTATTGTTGTCGACGGTAAAACTGACCAAACTTTCTCTAAAATAAAAAAACTTGCTTCAACTCAACTTAAAGTTTATCAAACCAAGTCCCATCAAGGTAAAGGCTACTCTGTCCGCTATGGCATGGCTAAAGCCAAAGGCGATTATATTGCTTTTATCGATGCTGGCATGGAAATCGACCCCAATGGCATCTCTATGCTCCTGGAACACCTCGAATGGTATAACGCCGATATCATCGTCGGTTCAAAACGCCACCTGGCTTCAGTGGTTTACTACCCCTGGGACCGCAAAATTTTAAGTTGGGGTTATTATTTTTTAGTGCGCTTACTTTTTGGCGTTAAAATCAAAGACACTCAACCCGGCATTAAAATCTTCAAGCGCAAAGTTCTGGAAAAAATTCTTTCTAAATTGGTGGTTAAACACTATGCTTTTGATATTGAGATGCTTTCGGTGGCTCATCGCTTAGGTTTTAAGCGAATCTATGAAGCGCCGATAAAATTAAAGTACAAGTTCGGCTCGGTTACTAATGCGGCCACGGTTAACACCATTTGGCATATGCTTTATGATACTTTGGCAGTCTTTTACCGACTTAAAATCCTTAAATACTATGATTAGTGTTATCATTCCCTGTAAAAAAAAGGCTGATCTCTGTCCTGAACTGCTCCCGTCTCTGAAAAACCAAACTTGCCAGAATTTCGAAATCCTGATCGTTGACGATCAAATCTGCTCCGGCAGTCCGGCTGAAAAACGCGATCTCGGTGCCAAAAAAGCCCAAGGAGAAATTTTAGGGTTTATTGACTCTGACGCTTATCCAGATAAAAACTGGCTAAAACTTGCCTCGCAACAACTCGAATCCAACTCCAAACTCGCCGCTGTTTGCGGGCCTGGCTTAACTCCGCCCACTGACTCTAAGACCCAAAAACTCTCTGGCCAGATCTGGTCTTCTTATTTCGGCGCCGGCTCATTGGCCTTTCGAAACCGCCAGGCAAAACCAAGACTAGTCGATGACTACCCCAGCTTTAACCTCTTTGTCAAACAGCCAGATTTCCAGGCTGTTTCCGGTTTTAACACCAAATTTTGGCCGGGCGAAGACACTAAGCTCTGCCATGATCTGGTTTTTAAACTTAAAAAACAAATTCTTTATCAACCAAATATCTTGGTTTATCACCATCGCCGGCCAATTTTAAAAGATCACTTGCAGCAAATCAGCCGTTATGGTTTCCAGCGCGGCCGTTTTGTCAAACTCTTTCCCAAAACCTCGCTAAAACTCATTTACTTTTTACCCCTACTCTTCCCCTTTTACTTACCAATATTAATCTTAGCTGGACTCTACTATCGCTCTTTAACCTTGCCTATCATCATCATTCTCACCCATCTCACCTACGCCTGCTTCTTTATCAAAGGCCTTGTTACAAGGGTTGAACCCTTGTAAAACTACATCTGCTCCAACATCTGTTTGATTTGTTTATTTTCCGGCTGTAACTGAAGCGCTTTTTCTAACTCTTCCCTAGCTAAATCCAGCTGTCCCAGTTGATAATAAATTACCCCCAGCTGAACATGCGACTGCCATAAACTCGGTTTATTCTTTAGAGCTTCCTGATACCACTTAATCGCTTCATCTGGCTGATTTAATTGCAAATAGGTATTAGCTAAGTTATGCATCGCGTCAGCATAACTAGAATTAAGCTCAATCGCCCGTTTAAAATGCCACTCTGCCAGTTTAAAATCCCCTCTCCGGCCATACAAATCTCCCAAATTATTATGATTCTGCTGGCTGGAAGGTGAAGTTCGCTCTGCCGCCAGCCATAAATGATCTTGATCTTGCCAATCACTATTTCTAATCACGCTTCTTAACCACAGCAAGCAAACCAAAAGCACAATCACCGTCCAGGCAAACTCGGTATGTTTTGGCTTCTGGCTCCACTTAATTAAACCCCAGGCTACCAAAATATAAATTCCCAACGATCCAAAATAAACATACCTTTCTGCCACAATCCAAGCCACCCCTAAGGGTAATAAAGTCGGTGTTAAACCAATCACTAACCAAGCCAGCAAAAATCCCCCTAATCCTAAGTCTTTTCTACCCCTAAATCCCTGCCATAACCACCAAGCTGTTAATCCAAAATAAATCAGCGACACTCCTGCCATTATGATAAATTTTGACTTCCCCACAATTAATTCTGAATGGTACAAAGTCAACTTATCCGGCCAAACCATTAATCCCAAATAATTACCTATCGCCACTGGTGTTTGGATAAAAACGCTGTTTTTCGCTTCCCGATTCTGACTATTATACTCGGTCTCTAAATAATTTAAACGGCTGCCTATTCCTCTCACATTCAATATTAACCAAATTAAGCTTAATAAAATATATGGCGCTAAATCCAACCAACGGCCGCGTTTTCTATTAACCGCCAGTCGATAAACTAATAAAATTCCCGGAAACATGGCCGCTTTTTCACTAAACTGCAAGGCCGCTAAAAATAAAACAGTCGAAATTACCAACCACTTTATTTTCTTTTCTGCTTTTAAATATAAAATCAAACTCCAAACCAAACAAGCTCCGTAGATGCTATGGCCGCCGCCGGCAATCCAAGTCACTGACTCAATCATGATTGGATGGACCGCCGCTAAACTTGCCGCCAGCAAGCCGACTTTCCGATTAATCAACCTCGCCGTCAACTCCATTACCCCGATCACCGTTAGTAAATGAGCCATAATATTAAGCAGGCGGTATGGCCAGGGCACAATCCCCCACATCTTAGCAATTGAAAAATAGATAAACCGCCCCAGAACTATCAGCGGATTCTGCCAAACCCAACTGAAATCAAAAATCTGAGGATTATTAACAATTCCATAGATATCATCAGATAAAAACGCATGATTTAAAGTCCAGCCATAAGTGATCAAAACCAAGCCAGTCAAAAAAACTAACTGCCACTTGTTCGCCTTAATCCAGTTCATAAACCTATTCTACACTATTTTTTTACCTGCCAAGTCTGACCATTACTGACCACTTGAATTAACCCCTGCTGATCTGTTCTTAAAACTTTAACCCACGCCTGCTTTAATCTTTCTAAAACTTCCTCAGTTGGGTGGCCGAAACTATTCTTGCCCACAGAAATCACCGCCAATCTCGGCCTGACTTCCTTCAAAAACGCTTCGCTGCTTGAATACTTACTCCCATGGTGGGCTACCTTTAATACCTCCACCGGCTCTAATCGCCCCAACAGTCTTAACTCTGCCTCCTCCGCTTCGGTAATATCTGAAGTCAGTAACCAGTTAAACGCCCCAAACTCACCCTCAATCACTGTCGCCAACTCATTGGTTGATCCTCTGATCGATTTAGTCTGATCCGGATAAATCACTTTTAATCTTATCTGGCCGACTTTAATCTGATCCCCGGCCCGGACAAAAACAAGTCTGACTTTTTGTTTTGCCACCCCATCAGCCAAAGCCTCATACTCAGGTGTCTGATTTGTTATCTCCATCCCGGCTAACTGTCCGACCTCATACCGCTTTACCACTTCAATCAAGCCGGTTAAATGATCCGCATCCGGATGAGTTAAAACTACCAGCTCAATCTTTCTGTCCCAAAACGGCATTACTTTCCCCAGACAGACTAAAACTGAGGTGTCTGGACCGCCGTCAACCAAAATCTGCTTAAATCCTTGACTGATCAAAATCGCATCACCCTGGCCCACATCGCAAAAACTTAAAAACAGCTTTCTGTCCGGCCACTGCCAGATCAAAAACACCACTAGCATTAAACCCAGTATCAAGATTAAGTTTAGTTTTTTCATCTTCCAAACCCTTCGATTATTCTCACCATCATCGTTAAAGGAATATAAGTTAGCCAGCCGATTAAACGGCTATTAGTTAAAGCTAGGATAGCTCCAAAACCCATGATAATTGGGACTAACCACAATATCAAACCATTAACTAATGGACTAAACCAGCTCATTTGGCCAAAATGAAGCATAATCAACGGCCAAACTGCAATTTGAGCCGCTAAAGTCTGGCCTAAGTCTTTACCAATCAGCCAAACTTTACTAAATACTGCTTCCAACCTTAATCCTAATAAAATCAGCCCAGAGGTTGCTGCCACTGATAACTGAAAGCCAATATCAAACACAATCAAAGGCTTAATCAGCATCATTGTCAAAACAGTAATCAATAGTAATCGCAAACTGGCCGCTTTCCTACCTAATATCTGGCCTAAAAACCCTAAACTACCCATAATTGCTGCCCTGACAATCGCTGGTTCTGCCCCAGCCATGACTGTATAAACTGCCACCGCTACTACCCCAAAACCGATCGCTAATGATCGGTGTAAAAAACCAGATAAATAGGCCGCCATAAAACCTAAAATCACCGTCACATTAAAACCAGACGCTACTACAATGTGTAAAGTCCCGGTTTTTTGCAAACTTAAATAAAACTTTTCCGGCAGTCCCCGCTTACTCCCCAACACAATTCCCGCCAACAAACTCGCCTCCGGCTCAGGCAAATTCTGGTCAAATCTTGACTCAATTTCTTGCCTAAACTTGAAAATTTTCCTTTTAAACTGCCAGCCTATAGAATTTTCGCTATCGGATGTAATAATTTGAATATCTGGATACATCAAGCTAAACTTACTATACCACTTATTTATCAGTCTCCTCTGTAATTTGCCAGAAATTATTACTTTTTGACCGTATTCATACTTGGGATAACTTTTAGTCACTATATCAAACTGGTCCACCTTAAACTTCTGAATAGTACCCTGTAGTAAAGGTTCTGATGATATTCTCCCCTGAATTAAAACTTTCTCTTCGGCTAAATGTCCAAGTTCCACTGTTGCCAGTGACTGCAGCCAAAATCTATAACTAAATATGGTAAACCAGATCAACAGGATTATCAGTCTTCTCATTGATTATAAGCCATATCAATAAACAGCAACCTTATCTTTAACTGCCTCATAAACATTGCTTTTCAAGACTTTTTTGGTCAATAGTTCCTCGACTGACCCATATGGTCGGTTATCAATAATCTTTTTTGCCGTTACCTCACCTACTCCCCACAAGGTGTCCAGCTCGCTCATACTGGCAGTATTTACATTAATTAACTCCTTCAAGGAGACTCCTTGTAGGCCACTACGAGGAGTCTCCTTATTGGATTCATTTATATTTGGTATGTATATCTTCTGACCATCAACCACTTTAGCCGCCAAGTTCAAATTCTGGCTCACCCAATCCCGATCGGCCTCCTTGCCTAACCCGCCAGCCATGATCAAAACTTCATTAACCCGCGCATCCGGTTTTAACTCATATACGCCTGGTTTTTCCACTGCTCCGCTAATATCTACCATTAACCGACCTTCAGCCTCCCCTATCTTCTCAATCACCACCTCAGAATCGCTCTGATTAGACACCGCCATTATCGAAAAAATCCCGCCTAAAACCAGCAATATTCCCAGTAAACCCAAAGTCAGCCACGGCGGTTTAGCCATATAAAAATTATTATACCATCACCAAATTCACCAGTTTCCCCGGAATAAAAATCTCTTTAACTAGTTTTTTATCTTTAAAATAAACTTTGGCCAGCTCTAAAACCTTGGCCTTGTTTTTAGCTGTAACCGGATCTAACTCTAATTTACCTCTTAACTTGCCGTTTACCTGAACTACCACTGTCACCTTAGCACTTTTAGTTAACTTCTCTTCATATTTTGGATAGGCTTGATTATGAACGCTGAATTTCCCACCGATCTTTTCCCATAACTCCTCTGTTATATACGGCGCAAACGGGGCTAGGAGTAAAATTAAAGTTTTAATATCTTCTTTATCTGCCCCGTTTTTCTCTAATCCGTTAACATACTCCATAATGTTAGCAATTCCCACATTAAACTTAAAATTCGCCATTGCCTCAGTTAGTTTCTTAATGGTTTTATGCCGTAAACCTACAAGGAGACTCCTCGTAGGTTCCTGATAAGGAATCTCCTTATTGGAACATATTTTTTCTACCCGGTTTAAAAACCGCTTCATCCCCGCCATCCCCGTATCCTTAAAATCTCCGCCCTGGTCATACGGACCGATAAACATTAAATACATCCTCAAGGCATCAACCCCAAATTTATCAATATACTCGTCCGGAGTAATCACATTACCCCGACTCTTACTCATCTTAGCTCCGTCTTTAATAAGCAAACCGTGGCCGTATAAAAACGGAAATGGTTCGTCACCTAATTCTTTATCCAAATAACCCCAATCCTGCAAAGCCATCCAAACAAACCGGGAATATAACAGATGCAGAACCGCATGCTCTGCCCCGCCGATGTACGCGTCCACCGGCAGCCAAGTATTGGTAATATCTTTGTCAAAAAGGACTTGTCCTGAGGTTGGTAATCCAACCGAAGGGTATCTTAAAAAATACCAAGCACTATCTAAAAACGTATCAGATACATCTACTTCCCTTCGCGCGGTTCCTCCGCAACTAGGGCAAACTGCCTCTAACCACTCCTTTGGCGCTTTAGCCAGTGGTGCTCTCCCATCTCCAGTCGGCTTAAAATCTTGGACATAGGGCAATTTCACCGGTAAATTTCCCTCTTTTTCCGCCTGCCAGCCGCATTTCTCACAAAAAATCATCGGAATCGGCGGCCCCCAGTATCTTTGTCTGCTGATGCACCAATCTCTTAACCGGTAGGTCACCATTCTTTTCCCCCTTCCTTTCTTCTCCATATAATCCATGATTTTCTCTGTGGCCGCATGGATATCCTCCCCGTTCAAAAACCCGGAATTAATCATCTTTCCTTCTTCTTCTTGCACCTGTTCAATCTTGGTAATCGCGGATTTATCCCCGTCTTTCCCCGCTACTACCCTGATTACTTCCAAGCCGAATTCTTGGGCAAACTCAAAATCCCTTTTGTCATGGCCGGGTACGCCGACAACAGCGCCGGTACCCACCGTTCCCAGCACAAAATCCGCCACATAAATCGGCATCTTTTTCCCGGTTAAATCATTGATCGCGTATAAGCCGGTAAACACCCCGGTCTTTTTCCTGCCTTCAGCAATCCGATCAATATCAGATTTTTTCAACGTTTGATTAATATATGCTTGAATTTTCTGATCTTTTTTTCCTAATTCCTGGGCTAATGGATGTTCTGCTCCCAACACCACAAACGTCGCTCCGAAATTCGTGTCCGGCCGGGTCGTAAATACGGTAACAGATAGGTTCCGAACTTTCAGAGAGTGCGGAACCTTGATTCGGTAACTAATATTTATCCCTTCTTTTCTCCCGATCCAGTTCCTCTGGGCAATCTTAATCTTCTCCGGCCAGTCAATTTTCTCAATATTATCCAATAATCGCTGAGCGTACTCGGTAATCTTAAAAAACCACTGCTCGTTCTCCCTTTTTTCTACCGCTGTCTTGCATCTTTCGCACAATCCCGCTTCAACCTGCTCGTCTGCCAACACTGTTTTGCAGGACGGGCACCAGTTCACCTGGGCTTTCTTCCTATAGGCTAGGCCATGTTTAAACATTTGCACAAACAGCCACTGCGTCCATTGATAATATTCCGGGCCATAGGTTTCCAGTCGCTGTTCCCAGGAAAACCGGTTGCCGATCCGGCTCAACTGTTCATAAAAATGCTTCTCGCTGATTTTTGCTTGGCCGGCCGGATGCTTGTTAATCTTAATTGCATAATTTTCACTGTGGATTCCAAATCCGTCCAGACCGATTGGCTCAAACACAGCAAAACCCTGCATCGCTTTAAACCTGCCAAACACATCTACCCCGGTAAACGCATACATATTCCCCACATGCAACCCCTCAGCTGAAGGGTAAGGAAACATCATTAAATTGTAAAATTTCTTTTTCGCTCCTTTTAAATCCACTTTATAAGTACCGGCCTCTTGCCACTTCTTCCGCCACTTTACCTCAATAGTTTTATGATCAATGCTCGCCATGATGTCAGTATAGCAAAATTCAGCTGTCTTTGATGACTAATCGATATCCTTGCCCGCGGATATTCTCAATTTCTATCTGGCCTCTCAAAGATAAAACTCCTGGTCTTTTACATTAATCGGTTTTATTTCTCTCTCTGTCATTATGACCAGGTATTATATCAGTTCTAACCTAAAGTCACACTCGGACCATGATCGCTGCTGCTGGCCCAAATTTCCCCTAAACCGTCTGGCTTTAACAATTGCCTGTAAGCAGCCTTTAAATCATCGCTGCTTAATATTGTCTGTCCACTCCAGTTAATATAAAACCAGGCTCCGAACAGATCCATCACAATATCAGCCTTGCCAGTCAAATCACTCCAATGATCTTTCATTGCTTGCTGAAAAGTCATCTTATAATGAATTACTTTCCCTGATTCATAAGTCTTTGCCCGCCTAATCCTCCTTAGAGCCCACTTTTTTTCTGTATTTGATAACTGGTAGTCTCGACATGCCTGGGTTAAGCCGGCGACGATCTGCCCCGGTTCGATCGGATCAATAATAATCGGCGGTGTCTTGGCTACTAAAGCATATTTCAAAGTTTCATCCAAGCCGGCGCCGATACTAATCAGTTGTAACTGATCACAACCGGACATTAATCTAGCTCCCCAGCCAGCCGGCACCAACCATTTATTTTCATACTGGCTAAAATATCTGGCGGTTACCATCAACCATTGGTTCTTTTTATAGCCGAAACGCATGTCAAAAATACCTAATTTTCCTCCAGGAGTATTCAGATTACAAAACCGGTAATTCCCTAACTCAAAATTAATCGGCTCGGTAACGTTTATTTTTGTTTCTGCTAAACTTTCTAACAACATTATAATTCAGCCCGATAACCTCGCTGTTCAACTGTAATAATCTGCAATGGAATCTTATGATTAACCAATTTTTTTCTAATTGCAGACAATAAAACTGCGAGATATTCTCTATTATATTCTATCTCACTCTTATTAATAATCCGACCTTGAGCCTGTAATATTTTTCCCACTAAATCCAGTTCGCTTAGTGCAAAAGTATTCTTTAAAACACTGCTTTGATTATAAACCGAAAAGCTAAATATCCTTTCTGCCGCCGGCTGCCACTCAACCGATAAGGCTTGAATCTTAGATTCGTATTCCCCTGGAATAAAACTTGGCACATCAATTGTTTCTGCCAATAAGTATCGGCTAAAACCATCTAATACATACAGATTTAAATTATCCGGCAAACAACCCCTTATCCTGTTCACGGTAATTCGGATATTATTATTGAAATCACTATCAACACCCTGATTATATCCCCAAACTTCTCTGGCTATATCTACTAACCCCCCGCTTCTAGGAGAAATTTTTATTAAATAGTCCCTTAATCTATCTGGTGTTGTTACTTTGGGAATTTCTGTCATAAATTATAGATTAGTATATTATAGGATTAAAGCTTGACTGTCAATTGTATTTATTAGATAGTTAAACTATTACTTCTTTATGGGAAAGGTGTTATCATTTATGTATGAAAAATAAACTGACGTATTCTTTTCAATTTAATCATGCCTGGCAAAAATCTGAGGCAGAGTATAATCTGGCCAAAAAAATCGCCCAGGCTTTAGATGTTAAATTACAAATATCACTATTATAATGCTCCACTCACTTTTTCTTTTAATCACCGCCGGCTTTACCTTCTTCTGGCATAACAATCCTGAACTGTCCAAATTTTCTCTTCAGTTAGCGGCTCTGTTGCTAACTATTTTTCTTTTTCACAATCTGCTAGGTCGGCACAATTCCCAAAATAAATCATTCATAAAGTATCAAAATATATCAAATAGCTTAATTATTACTTGTCTTTGCTTGCTGTTAATCTTAGATACAGGCGGGTTAGCCTCTCCCTTGTTCTTTACCCTTGATTTTCTGCTTTTCGGCTTAAGCCTTTGGTTTGCTCCCAACTTAGGATTACTTACCGGCTTAGCACTCACCTTGCTCTGGCTGCTAAATATTGCCTCACTTAACTGGACTAATCTTGCCAACCTCGTTTCCCTCTTATTAATGGCACCGCTGGCCAGCTTTTTTGGCACTTCATACCTTCGACTGCTTGAGGGTCAAAAACAAATTAAAGTCCTTAAATATCAATCCGATCAGCTGAAAAAGCAGCTTTCTAAAGAAGAAGGCAATACTCTTATCTGGTTAACCCTTAACTTTCACCAGCAAATTACTCAGGCTCTGGACCTAACTTCCCAGATCTATTCCCAACTTTCCACGATTCCCTATCACCAGCGGGAAAAACTCAAAACCATTTACTTTGACCTGAAAGAACTATTTAAATCAGGTGAAGAGTTAAAAACCAAGATAGACCGCCTTAGCGATGAAAACTAATTCAGGTTACGAACCATCAGTTATTTTAAGGTTCGTAATCTTGTTTATACTCATTTTGTTTTCCTCTACCCCTGCCTCGGCGGTTGCCCGCATGGAATCTGACTCTTACAAACTCAAGTTTCCTAACTTAAATATGACCTCCGGCTCCAAATCCTCAAATAACTACAATATCTTGGATACTGTTGGCCAGACTGCTCCGGGCACCTATACCTCCTCCGGCTTTTATGTTAAAGCCGGCTTTCCCTATATTAAAACCATTATTCCTTTTGGTTTTACCATCTCAGATATTTCGATTGACTTTGGCGCCTTAATCCCCTCCACCTTAACTCCTCTGTCTAACACCTTAACTATCAGCTTTGGCGGTGCTGGCGGTTATCAAGTCACTGCCAGTGAAGCCACACCCCTAAAACTCCAAGGCACCGCCACCGCCATTCCCGATACCACCTGTGATACCAGCTGCAGCGAAACCGTAGCTGATGTCTGGACCAACACCGCTAAGTTCGGCTTTGGTTACAGCTTAGCCGGCGATGACATTCCGGACGAATTTATCGATCCGCCCAATATATTGTTTAAACAGTTTGCTGACGAATCTTCCCTGGAAATATCCCAGATTGTCATGGCCAGCGCTAATGTCGGCACCAATCGCGTTGCCATTGTTACTTACCAAGTTAACGTCTCTCCAACCCAAGCCGCCGGTAACTATGCCACCTCAATTATGTTTTTAGCTACCCCAACTTACTGATATGAAAAAAATCTGTTTCAAAATCGTCTTAATTTGTTTTCTCGCGGTATTCCCAGCTCCAATTCAAGCTCAAACTATCTCTCTATCCATCTGGCCGCCGCTTTTAGACACGGTTATTCAGCCCGGCAAAGCCATCACCCAAGTCTTTCGTTTAACCAATTTAGGCGATGATACCGTGGTTAACGCCAGCGTGGTTCCCTTCGAACCCAGCGATGAACTCGGCCACATTACTCTTTCTAAAACCGCCTCGCCCGCCCTAAGTTACTTTTCCCTGCAAAATGCTGATTTAGATCTGCCCGCCATAATTGCTTTAAAAACCGGGCAAACCCAGGAGTTTGTCTTAAAGATCAAAATCCCGGAAACTGCTCCTGATTCAGATCACTACTTTAGTTTTCTCTTTTCCGCTGATACCCAAGGCTTAATCTCTGCTTCAGGCGCCCGCACCTTAGGTTCGATTGCTGCCAACATCCTGCTGACTGTTTCTCAAACCGGCGTGCTTCAACCCATGGCTAAAATCGAACAGTTCTCTGCTGGTCCAATCATCCTCGATTCTTTCTCCCCGCTTAACTTTATCCTCCGCTTAAAAAACACTACCTCTACCCGTTTGGCGGTTATCGGCCAGATTGAACTGAAAAACACTTTTAACCGCACTATTGCCACCTTGCCCATCCGCGAAGATAATGTGCTCGCTCACTCTATCCGCCAACTGATTACCGAAACTCAACCGCCCCAGCTATTCTTGGGCCGGTATACTGCCACTGCCACGATTACTCCCAGAAACACTGCCAACACCATTTCCCAAACCATCCACTTCTATGTTTTACCCTACAAAGCCCTGCTGGTTTTGATACTGCTATTTACCATCTTGACAATGATCCGAAAAAAGATTCATAATAACTTTAAATGAAAAAGTTCTTAGCCAAACTGCTGATTGTCAGTCTATTGGCGTTTTATTTTCCCCGGACTCTGGACTCAGCTAACTTGACCGCAGTTGCTGACACTCTTTCCACTTCCCGGCTGTCCTATCACGACCATTTAAGCGTTCTTCACACTTTGGGGACTTCCTTGATTAATGTCACCACTACCGGCAATTTGTTTACCGGCGACACGGTTTTAATCGGCGATACCACCACCGCGACTACTTATACAGTCGATGATATTTTCAGTACCACCCAATTCACTACCACTGCCGGACTGGATGCAACTGATATTCAGTTAGACGATTACGTGATTGCCACCCGCTCGGCTGTCCATACGATTACTTTTACCACGGCGACGGCTGTGCCTAATGGCGCCATCAGGATATTAATTCCTGCCGGCACTAATAATAACAACGACGGCATTCCCAATCATGACGGCTTTGACTTTGCCGACTCAGTCGGCGTCGGCGCTACGGCTCCGACCGGCGGCGGCGTTACTTCCTGGGAAACTGCTACGGCTACTGCTTCCGGCGGAACTGGCTGTGCCGCCGGCTATCACTGTTTTGAAGCCCGCTACAACGGCACCAATAACGTTAATGCTTCGTTGACAATGTATATCGACGGCCTGATTAATCCTTCGCCCGCCCATGCAGCCGGTTCAGCCGGTTCAGCCGATACTTATACTTTCATTGTCCAGCATTTAAAAGACCGTACTGCCGGCAATGACTACGCTGTTCTTGATTCCACCACCGGCAAAATTGCCCTGGTTGAATCAGTCCGGGTTACCGCTACGGTTGAACCAACGATCACTTTTACCATTGCCTCAGTTGGTATCGGTTCAACTGCTTGCGGTTTAGCTTCATCTGTTGCTACCACCGCCACCACTGTTCCCTTTGGCTCGATGGCTTTAAACACTTTTAAAAACTTGGCGCAAAAACTGACTTTATCGACTAATGCAGTCGGCGGCGGCGCGGTTACTGCCGGAGAAAATGATCACCTCGGTAAAGACGGCGCTACTACTCCGCTTATTGTTGACTCATCCGGAGATAGCCCGGGAACCATGACTGAACAGGTTACTGAAGACTGGGATACGGCTACTAATAATGGCTTTGGTTTTTCTCTTGATGATGACGGTGACGGCGCGGCTGATGTCACCGAAGCTTTTGCTTACAATGTTGTCTCCGGCAACTGTATCGTCGGTACTTACTGCGCCCGCCAGTTTGCCAATCTGGCCCATGCTGACACGGTTAAAGAACTCTTTAACAGCGGCAGCGCTGTGGTTGATGCCGGCGACCTTTTTGTCTGCTACCGTTTATCCGTCGGCGCCACTCAGGCCGCCGGCGATTACGAAAACAACATTACTTATACCGCCACCGCTACTTTTTAAACTTTATGAAAAAATTCCTGCCCTTGCTAATTTTTCTCCTCTCCGCCACTCCTGCTTTAGGCCAGGAAGCTGTTTCCATCACCGCTATTCCTCCCCGCTTAGAGCTGGAAGCTTTGCCCGGTGTGACTCTTCAAGAATCGATTAAAGTCCGCAATGACTCAGATTCCCCCATGGCTTTTCAAGTCACTGCCAGTGACTTTATTGTTAATAATAACCAAGGCACACCAGTCGCGGTTACTGAAGCTGTTTCCGGCCGCTGGAGTTTAGCTTCCTGGATAGGCTTTTCCCCGAAAAAAATCCTCCTTCAGCCCCAGGAAACTACCATAATTAACCTGGTTATCAATGTTCCAAAAAATGCCCTAGCCGGCGGCCACTACAGCATGATCACCTATAATCCTGATCTGACCGGTATGATCGGCGGACCAGGCTCCAGCAGCAGCATTACCCAAAAAGTCGGCAGCCTGATCTACTTTAATGTCATCGGCGACGCCGTCGAAGCCGCCAATTTAAAAGAATTCAAAGTGGATAATTTTTTCAGCCACTACGGCCCGATCAACCTGATGGCTGAGATAGAAAACTTAGGCGATGTTCACTTTGCTCCTAAAGGCACTCTTACGGTTTCTAATTTATTAAACCAAAACATTTTT
>JAZDKF010000015.1:0-2541 GCA_043803225.1 Candidatus Beckwithbacteria bacterium | reverse complement strand
GGGCCGGATATCCAGTGGCTAAAACATGAGTATCTGGGTTACAACTATCGGATCACGGAAATGGCCGCAGCCTTGGGCAGAAGCCAGTTAAAAAAATTAGACCAGCTGTTGAAATTAAGACAACAGGCAGCCCGATGCTATGAAAAAAGATTGTCAACAATACCCGGAGTCAATTTACTGAAAAAAGATGATAAAAACCATCAAAGAAGCTGGTTTGTTTATGTGATCAGGTTAGATAAAAAATATAACCGGGATAAAGTAATTCGGCAACTGGGTGCTGCCGGGATTCCCTCAAAAGCCTACCTGCCTTCTATCCATCTGCAACCTTATATGAAATCGTACGGTTTTAAGTCCGGGGATTTCCCGCTGGCAGAAGCTATCTCTGCTTCAACCTTGGCCTTACCTTTTTACTCAGCCATAAAAGAAGAGACTGTCGATTTAGTTTGTAAAACATTAAATAAAATCTTAAAATAGACTTATGGTTAATCAAAAAATCGATGGCCGAACGATTTTAGTTTCCGGCGGCTGCGGTTCGATCGGTTCAGTCTTGGTGGAAAAACTGCTGGAAAATCATTCGCCCAAGCAAGTCAGGGTTTTAGACAACAATGAAGCCGGTTTATTTAACGCCATAAGGCAGTACGGTGATAATAAAAAGGTAAGATTTTTATTAGGAGATGTACGGGATAAAGAGCGGGTGGCCTGGGCGATGAAAAATGTAGACGTCGTGTTTCACGCGGCGGCTTTAAAACACGTGGCTTTAAATGAGTACAGCCCGTTTGAATCAGTTAAAACTAATGTTTTAGGCACGCAAAACATGCTGGAGGCGGCTTTAAATAATCAGGTAAAAACTTTTGTGAATATTTCCACGGACAAAGCCGCTAACCCCACTAGCACCATGGGAGCGAGTAAGTTGTTAGCAGAAAGATTGACGGTTGGCGCTAATTATTTTAAAGGCAGTTCCCCGACAATATTTACCTCGGTCCGCTTCGGCAATGTATTAAATTCTTCCGGTTCGGTACTGCCAATTTGGCTGGACCAATTAAAAAAAAGCGAACCCTTGACTATAACCGATAAAAATATGGTTCGGTATTTTATGACAATAGAACAAGCGGTTAGTTTAATTTTTAAAGCCACAGCTATGGCTCAAGGCGGAGAAATTTTTATCCTGAAAATGCCGGCATTAAAAATCATTGATTTGGCTGAAGTGTTACTAGAAAAATTCAGCCGGCAGAAAAGCGAACTTAAATTCACCGGCAAGCGGCCGGGCGAGAAATTATATGAAAAAATTGTCACCCGGACTGAGGCCCAGCAAACATTGGAGTTAAAAGACATGTATGTCCTGCCGACGGCGATTGATTATCCGAATGTCAGCGAAGATGTGGTTAAAAACAGTTTTGATTATTTTAAACAATTAGGGGGGAAGCCGGTACCGGAAGAGGGCGTGCAACCGGAAAAATTAATGACCAAAGCAGAGATAAAAAACTTATTAGAAAAAGTGCAACTGACGTGAAGCTGGTTATTGTCGGTTTAGGCTCAATTGGGAAAAGACATAAAAAAAATTTAGAGTTTTTAGGCCAGGAGATCGTTCTCTCTTTTGAAAACGCCGATGGAGTGTTAGTTTGCAATCCGACCGCGCTTCATCTTCAAACAGCGCTGAAAGCAATTCGACTCGGCCTGCCTGTTTTTATTGAAAAACCTTTGTCTCATAATTTAGAAAATCTTGATCAATTAAAAGGCAATATTTTAATTGGTTATTGTTTAAGGTTTGATGAAAGTTTAAAAAAATTTAAAAAAACCATTCCTGCAAAAGGAGTTGAATCAGTAAAAATAGTTTGCTGTAGCTTCCTGCCGGATTGGCATCCGAAAACTGATTACCGATTAAGTTATAGCGCAAAAAAAAGTTTGGGCGGTGGGGTGCTTTTGGATTTGTCCCATGAAATTGATTATGCTTTGTGGTTTTTCGGTTCGGTGAAAAAAGTTTCGGCCAAACTGCAAATGGCACCGGAACTGGAAATCGAAACAGAAGCCATTGCCGATTTACAATTAGAGTTTGTTTCGGGAATAAAAGCGGATATCCATTTAAGCTATGCCAGCCGTCACCCAGCCAGATTTTGTGAAATTAAAACCAGTAATCAAACTCTCCGCTGGGATTTTAAACCCAATAATGAAATGTATGTGGAAGAAATGAGACACTTTATAAAAGTTTGTAGCGGCCAAGAAAAACCGCTGGTCACCGCCGCCGACGGCCGTCGGGTGTTGGAAGTGATTGAAACTGCTAAAATAAATCAAATATGATTCTCGGCGTCATTCCCGCACGAAGCGGGTCAAAATCAGTTAAAGACAAAAACATCCGGCCTTTGGGCGGGCGGCCGCTGATGGCCTGGTCAATAAAAGCCGGTTTAGCCTGCAAACAGATTGATCAGGTGGTGGTATCGACTGATTCGGAGAAGTATGCCCAACTGGCTAAGTTTTACGGCGCCGAAGTGATTAACCGGCCGGTTGAACTAGCCGAAGACGAAACACCGATGATCAGTGTTTTAC
>JAZDKF010000014.1:0-7849 GCA_043803225.1 Candidatus Beckwithbacteria bacterium | reverse complement strand
GGTTTTAATTCTTTCCCTTAAGACGGTTTCGCGCATGGATTTGTCAAACTTTTTCTGAGTTTTGGAAGCAATCGTGCGTTCGATTTCTAAGATTTTCAGTTCTTGCGACAAAAAGTCAGAAACTTCTTCAAGGCGTTTTTTAACTTCCAGAATTTCCAGGATTGACTGGCGTTTTTCGGTCGGCATATCCAAAGAGGCGGCAATCTGATCAGCCACCTCTGAAGGCGAGACGCCGCTCATGGTGCGCATAAACATCAGAAAGTCGACTGATTTGCCGATGTTAACCGCATGTTTAAAGTTGTTAACCACGTGCTTAGTCATAGCGGTGACTTCGTCTGATTCTTCGATAATTTCGTTTAATTCTTCGACCTGGGCAATTAAAAAAGGCTGGCTGGCAGTTAAATTTAAGATTCTGACCCGGGTTAAACCTTTAACAAGGGCATTGATTTCGCCATTGGTCTTTAAGATCCGTTCCACACTGCATAAAGTCCCGACAGAATAAATATCGGTGAGTTTCGGATCGTTAACATCCGGATTTTTCTGGGTAACAAAGACGATTAAGCGGTCGGTTCTAAAGGCCGCTTCAATACCAGCATTAGACTGGGGCCGGCCAAAGGTTAAAACTGCCTCAGTATGAGGAAAAACAACGCCCTCCCTCAAAGTGACGAGGGGCAGAGTTTTAATCTGACTGGCCGGTTGTTTCGGGCCTAAAAGAATGGACATAATTTAGCAGTATATACAATTGAGTGCTAAGAATCAAGCAGATCCGCCAAGGTAGTTTTAGGAGCGCTAGATTTTGCAAATTCAGAAGCGACCAGAACGCCCTGTCCGCCGGCTAAGAAAGATTTTTTCACCTGGGCGCCGGTACGGATTCCCCCGCCGACTATCAAAGGATAGCGGGATAATTTGGCTGCCCGACAGATTAAATCATAGTGAGCTTCAATCATGGGAATCGGACCGCCGATTAACTGGGGATCTTCAAAACCGATAAAGTCGGGTTTTAAGGTATTAAAAAATTTAATTGTGGCTAAATCAGGTGCCAGAAGCATGATTTTCAATCCGGCCTGACGGCAAAAGATGACAGTTTTTTTAATCACCTCCGGCAGCAGCTGATGCTCGGCATGATTTATAATCACCCCTTTTGCCCCGGCAGCTTTCAAGGAAAAGGGCGACTGCCAGCCGGTAAATTTGCCCTGATCAACCGGATCGGCATGCTGGGCCCAGATTTCTAACCGGGGCAGAAGACGATGAATTGTTTGGATATCCACTACCTGAAGACAAGGTATAACAGTTTTTGATTTTATCAACCGGCAAAGCTTTAGGGTATTTTTGCCGCTGGTTTCTGGGTAGATTTTAAAGTTTAAAAAGATCATAGGCTTTATTTTATTGGCACTGCAGCTCTTTGGCAACCGAACAAATATCTGCTTCGAGCAAATCTTCGCAGGCGCCAATTTTAATTTTTTTAACTTGCTTAGCCGGGAAGGATTTAATTTCCTCGGTGGTGGTTTCCAAAATTTTGGTAATTTCGGTGCGGATAACTTCGGAGATGACCAGGCTGGCCTGCTGAGGATCAAGCTTAGTAAGCGTCTTTAAATCCAGAGGTTGATCGGGGCTGGTGCTGGGATAGTCAGGGGTTTGGCTTTCCACGAGGCCGGACTGAACGCCTTTAATCAGAGAGGAGTTTATTAAATTGGGTAAAAAGTCGGGCAAATACTGTTTGAATAACATAAAAACACCAAAGGCGGCAAAACCCGCCCAAACCACTTTAAGTAAAAACTTGGGTTTTATGAATTCAAGCATTTAAATTATTGTAGCAAAGATGGTATATTAATGGCAGATGAAAAAAATAATTTTCTTTTTTCTACTATTAATACTGGCAGCCGTACCGGTTCGGGCTAGGGAAGAAAAACAAGAACGGATTGAGTTAAAAGCGACTAATGCAGCAACGATTAGAAACGAGTACCAAGAAAGAATAAGAACCAGACTGGAAGAGTTTAAGGCCAAACTGGGACTGATTAAAGATGAGAGAAAGCAGAAAATTGCGGAAAGAATTAACACTCAACTGGCTCATTTAAATAAGCAAATAACGACTCATTTTACTAACGTATTAACCAGATTAAGGGCTTTGATGGATAAGTTAACGGTCAAAATTGATCAGGCCAAGACTGACGGTTTGGATACTTCCAAGGCAGAAGAGTTAATGACTCTGGCTTCAGCAGCAATTGTCAAAGCTGAGGAAGCAGTAAAGATACAAGTTAAAAACGAGTATGTGATTGAGTTTACCGATGAATCCGGCTTAAAAGTCGGGGCGAGCACAGCCAAGCAGCAACTGAAAACTGACCTGGAAGCAGTCAGAGAGCTGGTGAAAGCGGCCAGACAATCAGTGGTTGATGTTTTACAAGAACTGGAGGCGCTATGAAAAAAATATCTTATCTAACCCTGTTAACCATTTTCAGCTTAAGCTTGACCGGCTGCGTATTAAAAAAACCGGATGAAACCAAGACCGTGGGCGAACCGGAAACTGCGGCGCCGGTTATATCGGATAATAACAGCCTAGGAACAATAGAAAGCGAATTAGACAATACTTTGATAAATGATTTTGATGCGGATTTTAAAGCAATTGATGGGGATATTAACCAACTTTAAGGTGCTGGTATAACTGCCCGTCAGTAAAACCCTGACGGCGGTAATATTCTTTGGTGCCGACAGCAGAAATCACCGCGAGATTTTTGTACCGGTATTTTTTGGCGGTTTTAACGGCCTGTTGAATCAATTTTATCCCTAAACCCAGGTGCTGGGTTTTCGGGGAAGCGCCAAGGTTAAGAGCCGGACCATAGACATGAACTTCCCGGATAATCGCCGAGTCTGCCAGTTCCTGAATTAAGGGTTTTAATTTGGGTAAGGACAGACGTAAAAAAGCAGCAATTTGATTTTTTGAAGCAAGATACTGGAAAAAGATTTCCGTGGAGGCTGAAGCCTGGTAAGCAATTGAGTTTAACTTTAAGGTGCTTAAGCTGATTGGTTGGCGGCGGATTTCCCGAAACCTAATTTCCTGAATTTTAATCCCCTGCCGGATTAACTGCTGTTCAACCAGCTGACGAAGGTTGCTGGTGGTATTGCCGGCAACAATATCGGAGGCAGAAAAGTCCCTGATCATCCGGCTGACACGGCAGTAGGCCGGAACCAGGGACAAAACTTTAACCATTAAGTCAAACAGTTGTTTGGCTGAATACGGCTGCCAGGAACCGTTAAGATAGTTTTGATACAGCCGGCTGGAGCGGATTAAACTGCAGGGATAGATTTTTAACTCATCCGGACGGAAAGCCGGATCATTAAAAAGTTTTTTAAAGTCAATTAGGTCTTTCTGGGGAGTGGAACCGTAGAGGTTAGCCATCCAGTGGGCTTGAATTTTAAATCCAAACCGGCGCAGGAGGGCAATGGCTTGCTGACTGGTTTTAACCGAATGGCCGCGCTGATTTAATGATAAAATTTTATCAGATAAGCTTTGCAAACCGATTTGAATTTTGGTACAGCCAAGCCGGCGGAAGCGGATTAATTCAGCTAGAGAAATAAAGTCAGGCCGGGTTTCCAAACTTAAACCAACACAACGGGAGTCAGCGGTTTCATTTAAGATTTGGGCTTGTTTCAGCGAGTGAGAACGACTCTGATTTAAAGCATCGAAACAGCGCTGGATAAACCAGGATTGGTAGGTTTTGGGGTAGAAAGACCAAGTCCCGCCCAGAATAATCAATTCAACTTTGGCCACTGAGTGATTGTTGGCTTGATAGGTGGTGAGACGGGAACTGACTTGGCGGTAAGGATCAAATTGGTTGGCGGCCGCCCGTTGGGCACCAGGCTCCAAAGAAAGATAACTTTTAGGCATCTTGGGGTCATTGGGACAGTAAAGGCAGCGGCCGGGGCAAGGATAGGGTTTAGTGAGAACCGTGACCGGCACAACTCCGGAAGCAGTCCGGATCGGCTTGGCGATCAGACTGGGCGGATAGTGGAAAAATTTAAGGGCGCTGATAACTTCGGCTTTGGTAAACAGCCGGGTCTTGGTTTTGGGATAGCGGCGTAAAACCAAGTCATAAGTTTTACCGGACACCAGTTCTTCCAAAAGGGGCTTTAATTTCTTTTGATATGTCTTTGGGTTAAAATCAAATTTAGCCATATGGATTTAAATAAATTAAATGAAGAGTTTTACTTAAAAACCCAAGAGTATTTTAACACTTCGAGGCAGTTTTATTGGGACGGCTGGAAAAAACTGTTGCCGCACCTACAGGGTCGGACCCTGAAGGTGCTCGATTTGGGCTGTGGAAATGGCCGGTTCGGCAAGTTTTTGGCAGAACACCAGCAGATTGAATATACCGGCATAGATAATAACCAATATTTACTGGATAAAGCGGCAGAGAATCTGCCGGGCGCTTGCCTGCTGCAGCGCGACCTGACTAAACCCTGGCAGATTAAGGGAAAATTCGATTTAGTGGCAATTTTGGGAGTGATGCATCATTTACCTAAAGAAAATCGGGTAGGCTTATTAAAACAAGCCACGGCCGGGTTAAGGCCAAGTGGAATATTATTTTTAAGCTTTTGGAGATTTAACCAATACCAAAAATCAAAGATTATTAAAGATTTAGGCGATAACGACTATATTCTTGACTGGCATATGGGAGTGGATGCAGAACGTTATTGCCATCTTTACAGCCAGAAAGAAATCAGGGAGTTAATCAAACCTTTAAAATTAAAACGACTTGATAACTTTATCAGCGACAAAAGCAATCGATATTTAATATTAAAAGCATAAGATATAATTGAATTTATGCCTTGGTATTTTTTTGCTTTAGTTTGTGTTTGCGGTGTTTCGATTGCAACTTTGCTGGAAAGATTATTAATGAGGGAAGAAGCCAGTAATCCAGTCACTTATGCAATCGTGTTTCAGTTTATGGTAGGGATTATTTCTTTAATATTTACTTTATTACTTAATAAATTTGTTTTTCCGCCGGATTTTAAACTCTGGCCACGGTTTTTAGCTTCTTCTTTCTTGTGGGCGGGAATGACTGTTTTTAATTTTAAAGCCATAAAAAGTCTTTCCGCCGGAGAGATAACGATTCTCGGCTCCAGCGGCACCATAATTTCCATTATTTTGGGAGTGGTATTTTTAGGTGAAGCTTTAAAAATATCAGTCATATTAGGCACATTGTTGATATTTGTCGCCATTCTAATTATTAATTCAGAGAAATTATCATTTAACTCCAGAAAAGGAGTTTTATTTGCGTTATTGTCAGCCGCCTGCGGTGGAATAGCCGTTGCCAATGACGCTGTTATTCTTAAATCCTACGAAGCTTTTTCTTACATGGCGATTATTTCTTTGCTGCCGGGTTTTGTTTTATTATCTCTTTTTCCTAAATACCTTTTACATTGTAAACAATTAATTGACTTTAGACGGATGAAAATAATGAGTATTTTTTGCATGTTTTATTCAATCCAAGGGATTGCTTATTATTTGGCTTTTCAAAAAGGGGCGCCCGTGTCTCAATTATCCCCTTTAGTCAGGTCGTCAATTGTATTAACAGTCATTCTTGGGGCAATCTTTCTCAAAGAAAAACAAGGTTTGGTGAAGAACTTAATTGCGGGAATTATAGTAACAATAGGGGTAATATTGGTTGGCTAAGAATTTATCTGAAATAACTATAGATTATTTATACGCTCCTTGGCGGTGTTCGACAGCAACAATCATAACAATCCGTTGCCGCTTAATGACTTGGTAAATTACTCGATAGGGCCATACCGGCAACGAATAGAAACCGGTAAATTTACCGCCGAGTTTTTTGCCAAAATAAGGAGATTCCGACAAAAGCTCAATTTTTTTGACGATTGACTTAGTCTTGCCTTTTGGAATTTTTCTAAAATCTTTGTATGCCCTATCCGAATATTCCAATTTCATCTACCGACTATTTTACTTTATTTTCAGTTTTTTTAACAATTCCTCGTGGCTAATTACCCGGCCATGTTTAATATCATCAAGGCCTTCGTTAATTTGAGTAACCAGCTTTTTATTGGACATAATTTCTAAAGTTTCTTCCCAAGACTCCACTTCCTCTGCCGGCATCACGACTGCTTTTACTTTACCGCGCAGGGTAATGGTAAAGCGGCGCAACTTATCACTAACTTCGTCCAACAAGTCATAAAAGTTGGCCCTTGCCTGACTAGCCGGTAAAACTGCTGATAAATTATCCATATAAATAAGTAGTACCAGTATTGGTACTACTTGTCAAGACTGGTTTTGTATTGTCGGATTATCTCTAAGTGATCAAAAGCAAAATCTTTAGCCGGCAGGAGCTTATTTAAGTCAAACCATTTAGTTTGACTAACTTCACCGTCATGGCTTTTAAGTTTTTTGATGGGTTTTAATAAATAGATTAGGCTAATGTTCTGTCGATCTTCATGACGACGGTTAGGATTGTCATTGATTATAAATAACTTAATAACTTTGGCTTTGTAGCCGGTTTCTTCTAAGGTTTCGCGCACGGCGGCTTGAGCAGTAGTTTCATCCCGATCGACAAAGCCACCAGGTAAAGCCCACTTGCCGGTTTCCAGCCACTTACTGCTACGTTTGACTAAGAGAATCTGCTTATCTTTCACAATTAACATATCAACAACCACGTGCCGGAGAGAAGCTTTGTTTTTATTTTCAAAAAAACAGGTAATCATAGCTTAATTTTAGAAGAAAGACGATTAACCAACTCCGACTGGCCGATAATCAGGGAGTGTTTATAAGCATCAACCTGAGGTTTAGATAAATCCGGCTCCGGGGAAAGCCAGCGGCAAGATAATCCGGCGGCCTGAACCAATAAAAGAATAGCTCCGATATCCCAGATGGCCTGATTGATTAAAACCGCGACATGAATCCGACTTAAGGCCGTAAAGGCGCCGTGAAGCACGCAGCAGCCATAACTTCTGGGCGAAGGAATGACAGAATTAAATTGGCTAAAGATGTGATTCATTGACGGCTGATTAGAAACAATTGAATAAACACCTAAGGGTTTTTTTATTAAATCAGCTTTCGGTTGAAACCGCTTTTGATTTAAATAAATACCCGGTCGGTTAAAAGCATGGATAGTTTCGTGAAGAATCGGAAATGAGGTTAAACCATAAACCGGTTGGTTATAATGCCAAAGGGCGATAGAAACAGCAAAGTCAGGAAGCTGCTGAGCGTAGTTAAAAGTGCCGTCAATCGGATCCACAATCCAGTTGTATTCTTTAACCTTAATCGGGGTTTCTTCACCGATAAATCCGGCCTGAGGCAAAATTTTCTTTAATTCTTGTTTAAGATAGTTTTCAATTTGGCTATCAAGCCGGGTCACCACGGAAATTGAGGCATGGCGGCTGGGTTTATAAAAGATTTGCTGGGGTTTGGAAAAATTATCCAAAAGCTTTTTATTAACCGGGGGCAGTATTTTTTTAACCTGTTGGTGAATTTTAGAAAGTGAAATTGATGACATCTTTAGTAATCTGGTAAATAATAGTCTCTATTTTAAGCTGTTTTTCTAATTTAGCAATTTTAACCGGATTGGCTTTGGTCGCCGGATGAGTGGAAATTAGCGAACAACAGTCTTTGTAGGCTAAGTTGCTAACCTCTTCTAATCCCAGCTTGCCGACTAAATTAATAATTTCCTGCTTGTCCCAACCGATCAGAGGGCGAAAAATTGGCAGATTCACGGCTTGATCGACAGCGCAGATATTTTCCAGGGTTTGGGAAGCGACCTGGCCTAAACTGTCGCCAAGAATTAAAGCCTGATAGTGGTGTTTTTTAGCCAACTGCTCCCCGACTTTGACCATTAAACGGCGA
>JAZDKF010000013.1:0-7022 GCA_043803225.1 Candidatus Beckwithbacteria bacterium | reverse complement strand
CCTTGGCAAGACTGTCGGCGCCGGTCGTCCGGCGGCCGCGATGTCGCCCGAACTGTCGCAACTTCCTGTATCTGTAAGCTCTATGGTAGAATTAGCATAGCGTTCTTTGAAGTAAGTCCGAGCTTCGTTGTAAACTCGCTCCAATTTGCGAATTGTCGCGGCGGCGCCGAGCGCCGCCCAGGGTTTTCTTGAGGGGAAATAAGCTTTTGTTTTGTTTTAGTAAAAAGCAAAACAAGGAAAGAAAAGAAAAAATAACCACGGTTTAATTAATTGAATTAGAGAAAATAATACTGGTTTGACTATTCGTCAACCAGTGGCCAAAGCCGGCTAAATTTTCTTTTTGGATTTTGAGTAACACGTAACCAACCAGTATCTGGTATATGTTTAGCACGTACTAAACCCGCACTATAAGTTATTGACAAAATAAAACCCGAAAGTAATACTAATACTAATGCCCAAGTATTTTATCTATGCCAGGAAGTCAACCGACGATGAAGAAAGACAGCTGTTATCCATACCGGCCCAAATAGACGAACTTCGGACATTTGCCAAAAAAGAAAATTTAGAAGTACTGGATACTTTCATTGAAAGCAAAACCGCTAAAAAGCCCGGCCGGAAAATCTTTAATGACCTGTTATCTCGAATTGAAGCCGGAGAAGCCGACGGGATTATTTCCTGGCACCCGGACAGGCTGGCCAGAAACGCCGTGGATGCCGGCCGGATTATCTACTTGCTGGATACCAAAAAGCTGGTTGATCTTAAATTCCCAACGGTTTACTTTCAAAACAATCCTAACGGTTTGTTTATGCTTTCAATCGCCTTTGGCCAAAGTAAATATTACGTCGATTCTTTAAGCGAAAATACCAAAAGGGGATTGCGGCAAAAAATTCGTCAGGGCGGATATCCGTCTTTAGCGCCAATTGGTTACCTTAACGACCGGTTGAATAAAACCATTGTTATCGATAAGAAAAAAGCCCCTATTGTTCTGGAAGCTTTTAATCTTTATGCCACCGGGAATTATTCTCTGGAAGCTGTCAGCCGCTTTTTTGCCTCCAAAAATATTTTAGGCTGGAGACAAAATAAATTAATGAAAGTCAGTGTAATAAAACGAATTTTCACCAACCCCTTTTACTACGGTAATTTTCGCTATAACGGCGAGATTTATCAGGGAAAGTATCAACCCTTAATCACTAAGAAGTTTTTTGATCAGGTGCAGACGGTAGTTAGCAATCGCGGGTATATCCATCCCAAGCAATCAAACAATTATCCTTTTGCCGGATTTATCCGTTGCGGCCACTGTGGCTATATCATTACCGCTGAAGCTAAAACCAAGTATTACAAAGAAACTGATAGACACGTTAAATATACTTACTACCGCTGCACCCGGAAAAGTAAAACCATTGACTGCCGCCAGCCGTTTATCCGTGAAGAAGTTTTAGCCGGACAGCTAAACGAGCTGATCAAAAAACATTCTTTGCCCGATGAATGGGGGAAACAGTTTTATCAAAGAATCGACGATGAAGAAAAGCAGATTACCCAATCCCTGCTTGAATCCGGCCAAGCGCTTAAATTAAAGCTTGCGGCCATCAAAAGCCGTTTAGATCAGCTATTAGAAAGTTATTTAGATAAAGTGATTGACCGTGACGATTACCTGGAAAACAAAAACAGGCTGATGGCCCAAAAGAAAGATTTGGAGGAACAATCGGTCAATCTCCATGACTCCCAAACAACTTGGCTCGGACCTTTCCGGGATTGGGTTAAATTGGCTTTACAAGCCAAGGAAACTGCCTTGCCTACAGCTGACTACTTATCCAAACGTCACTTTTTGCTAAACACCGGCGCGGACTTCTATTTAAAAGATAAGAAAGCTTATTTCCCCTCAAGAAAACCCTGGGCGGCGCTCGGCGCCGCCGCGACAATTCGCAAATTGGAGCGGGATAGGGGAGTCGAACCCCTCTATTCAGCTTGGAAAGCTGACGTTGAACCGATCAACTAATCCCGCGCTTTTGTCGGGGTGGGCAGACTTGAACTGCCGGTCTCCTCGTCCCAAACGAGGCGCTCTAGCCAACTGAGCCACACCCCGAAAATGTGCTTGCACTGAGCCTAGCGAAGTGGCCAGGGCGGGAATCGAACCCGCACGGTCTTGCGACCACAAGATTTTAAGTCTTGCGTGTATACCGGTTTCACCACCTAGCCGTTTTACTATTATAACAAATTTTTAGCTCTCAAAAGATAGTCTGGCTAGAAGGTAAGAAATTGTTGATTCAGCCCCTTGATTAAGATTAATGAATTTTTCACCAACTCCATCATAACATCCCCCTGTAGTCCTGTCATAAACAACTTGCTCTAGTATATTATCTCCCAAAAACCAGTTAAATGCGATATTGGCTAATTCTTTATACTCCTTTTTATGGGTTACCTGAAACATTGTATTAAGCGCTTCGACAGTCGCCGTTACATCTTCTGGCTGTTGATCAAAATATTGCCTGATTCCACCTTTAAAAAACCAGCCGCTTTGTCCGATGGGAATATATATCTTGTCCCTAAAAGTATGTGAAATCAAAAAGTTAAGGGTTTTTTCAACCACTTTAAGGTATTTTGTCTCTTTAGTGATTCTGTATCCAAGCAGAACGGCTTCAATTAAAGTAGCGTTTGAATAGGTTAAAAATGGTTCAAACCATTCCCAGCCTGAAGAGTGATTCTTTTTATAAAAGCTCGCTAGTTTTTTGCAGTAAAACTTTAATTCAGACAGGATCTTGGGATCTTTCAATCTTAAAAGTGAACAATTTAATGCTTTAATATAAAAAGCTATCGAGCGGGGAGAATAAAAAGCAATTTGTTTCCTCAAACTTTCATTAAAAAGAAAGAAGGCCTGGTCTTTAATCAGTTTAGGCAGGGTCTTCGTGGAAAAAACTAAGGCCAGGGCATATAAAGCTCTGGTATTGGCATCTTCAGATTTTTCCTGGATATTTCTCTGTTTATTAACCGTTCTGTCAGGATTAACATAATTATCAAAATAGCCGTCAGGTTTAGCTACTTGTTTAATAAAATTTAGATAGATTGAAATAAGCTTTAATACTGACTTGGCTTTGAATTTTCGGTAATAAAAGGTAACTGCAATTAAAGCCCGGGCATTATCATCTAAAGTATAACCTGAAGAAAGATCTGGTTCGGTCAATTTGGCAAACTGAATTATTCCGAAATAGTCAGTTAATTTAACCAAATGATCAAGTCTTACGCTGGGAAGCTTTTTCTGTTCAAGAATTAAATTTGGGGAAAATTTAGAAAAATATCTCATATATGAATTAGCCACATTTTCCCAAGTCATATGTCTGGTCCGGAAATAAGCTTTTTTACCCATCTGTAAGCTCAAATTTTTATTTTCAATCAATTTAATAATTGCTTTAGTAAAAGCCTGTGGATTTTTAAAATCAACTAAGATACCGATTGCTTTGGTGACGTCTTGTTTGGCTTGAGCAAAGGCTGTAGATATAACCGGACGGCCGCTCCCTAAAGCATAAGACAAAGTTCCGGAAACAGTTTGTTCAGGATCTAATGAAGGTGAAAGATATATATCCGTTGACTCTAAGAATCTCAACAGTTTATTAATATTCCAGTAGGTATTATAAAATAAAACATAATCATTCAAACCAAGCTGATAAACCTTTTTGATTAGAAAATTACGATATTTTTCCCCTTCCTGCTCTAAAATATTCGGGTGGGTTACCCCGGCGATAAGATAGCAGACTTGAGGATACTTTTTTACTACTGCCGGCAGGGCTTCAATAACATACTCAATTCCTTTATTCGGACTGATTAATCCAAAAGTTGAAAGAATTAGTTTGTTAGCATAACCAAATGCCGATTTAGCCTGCTCACTGGTTTTATAGGAACTGCTATGAATTCCATGAGGAATAACTTTAATATTCTTCAGCTCTAAACCATAATCTGTTTTAAGAAACTCTTTTGCTTGATCAGTCATCACCGCTATCCCTTGAGAATATTGCGCTAAAGATTTAACGACCTTCTTTAACTTTTCATTTGGAGTTGGCAGCACCGTATGAAATGTAACCACCGCTGGTTTTTTTAATTTTTTCAAAAATAACAGCAGGTAATTTCCGTACTCACCTCCGAAAATACCGAATTCATGCTGAACATTGACCAGTTTCACCTTTTCCAGACGATTAAGCTTATAAGCCGCCTTAATATAATCCTCTTTACAGGATTGGCTAATTTGAAAAATAACTTTATCATGATAGGGAAGCTGATTTATTTTAGCCGGATTCATCGCTACAACTTTTGACTTTACTAACGGCCCGAACATTTGATCAATCGCATCGCTTAAATCAGTCGTAAAAGTGGCTATGCCACACTGTCGGGGAGGAAAAGTGGACAGAAAAACTATCCAAGACTTACTTTTTTTATCAGCGCTCATAACTTTAACGGGTTTTTTTTAAGCTCTGATAAAAGTTCTTTAAGATTAATAGATTTTGCCGCAATTAACCTATCGGCAGCCCCATAATAAATATAAAGTCGGTTATTTCTGACTACGGCTCCGGTTGGAAACACCACATTATTGGTAATCCCGTTTTTTTCACCGTCTGTTTTTGGAGAAAACAAAGGCTCTTTTAATCTCCCTAAAACTTTTAGAGGATTTTTAATATCCAGCAGGGCAGCACAGGCATGATAGATTTTCCCTAAAGGGGTATCCTCCACTGCGTGATAGATAATTAGCCAGCCGTCCTTGGTTTCAATCGGCGGACACCCGCCGCCGACGTTACGGTTTTCAAACCAAAATAAAGGATCAAGCACAATAAAGTTACCTAAATTTTTGAAATAATCCCGCCAGTGGTCTTTAGTTAGCTCGGAAAATCGGTTAAAGTAAATAATCTGGATTCCGGGCAGAATTCGATGAAGCAAGGCCATTTTATGATTAATTTTCTTGGGAAACAAACAAGCATCTTTTTCAAACAGTAAAATATTTTTCCCAAATTTCTCTTTGTAAAACATTTCAAACATCGTATATCTTTCTCTGACTTTCGCCTTGCGAAAAATGTTTTCTGCTTCATCATAGGAGATTTTTGGCGAGATAATTCCCTGTTTTACAAAATTAACTAAATCCGGGCTTGTCGCATAAGCAATCAGAGCGTTTTTGCCGTCATAAGCCGTATAGAGCAAATAATAGGTTCCGCTTAAAAAAGTAATTCTTGGATCTTCTACCCCCATTTTCTCCCAGTCATGTTCTGGAAAAAGAATTGGCTTTTTAAGTCTTTTTACCACGAGATTATCTTTCAACTGGCAGTAACCTATAGAAGAAACATCATTCTGGCTAACTGCCCGATAAAACATATGAGTTATGTCATTGACTTGAATACAGGCCGGGTTGAAAACGGCCTTATTTTCAAATTTCAAATTTGTTTTTTCTAAAATTACTCCCTCATCTTTTATTTTTAACATATCAATCCTCTTAATTTTACTTAATGAAAAACATCTCTGTTGCGAACTATAGAGATAGTTCGAACCTATTTTAAGACATATTCTATCGAGATTCCAGCACTTTCTGCACCGACCAGTCTTCAGTTGGCAGCCGCTCAAGGCTAACTCTCCGGATACACACCAGGACTCACCAGTTGACACCAGGCGTCAGTTCCAGGCTCAAGGTGTGTCTTTCTATGGCTCCGAATCCGTTAGTTTGCGTTGTGTTTCCAGTTTAGATCGGCTGTTTAAGAAGTAGTTAGGAGGTGAAGATTATGCTAGCAAGAAAGTTAAGAGATTACAGGTGGGAGCTTCGTGGTCATAGCGTGGCTCTTATAGATAAGAAAAACGATAAAGAGTTTGTGCTTGTTAAAGTACGCTTGATGTCGTTTATCAAGTTTGCACCTAATTGTTTGGATAAAATGAGGATTGAAAACCCCTAGGGTTTTTAAAAATAGAAATATCTATCAAAAATATAACAAAACAACCCCCTAGCATAAATATTTTATTATGCTTTGGAGGTTGTTTTAACTATACAAGATCACCAATTTCCAAGACCCTTCCTCAAAGGACTCATATAATTCATTACTTCGTACTCTCCACATGGGTCGCTGGCTTTTTCTTGGATTATGGCGAAACTACCCCAAATAGCAGGACCGATTTCGGTACCGTTTGCAGCTACCCAGTTAACGCCAACCATATAAGCGTCTGCTGGTGCAGCAACTATCTTCACAAAGTCACTAACCGTACAGGTATCATAGACTTGTGTTGATGTTCCCGTTGCTGTCCAAAGTAAGTTATTACCATGACTGTCACTAAAGGTACCGCCAGTTATAACATCATTCCCTACCGCACCTACAAAATCCCCAGTATAAAGAATTGGGGCTCTGTCGTAATGCAGTTGTAGGGTATCTCCGGATACAGTGCCAACCAATGTTCCACCATATTCCCAGTTAATCCCGTTTAGCCACCAAAATTCCCCGGTTACATTACCTGCAGCATCTTGAACCAAGTTACGAAACTCTCTGTTATCGGTTCCTCCTGCAAAATCCAGCAACCAGTTACCAGTTACGTCCCAGTGATATTCTGTTGAGCTGGTGTAAGTCCCTTCAGCGTGATTGGTTAACCAAGCGCCACTCCCGATATAACTATTGGTTGGATAGTGTCTATCTAATTTATTGTCTGGAGTAGTTAAACTGGAGTAAGCGAGTTGGTCATCTCCCTGGGTTCCGCAGTCTTTATTGCTTAACCAAGCATCATTCCACTTCATCATCAACGAAACATCTTTGAATTGTTGACACCAATCTGCATTTGCATAAGCATCACAATACATTCCATTAAACATGTGTGCTTGATAGTTATATCCCCACTGGTTATATCCTAAACCTATTGGATCTCCGAATTTGTCCAGTATTGTGCCGTCTTTAATGTACGCACATGTATCAATAGTCTTTGCTGCCACGACCGGTTTAGTTGTTTGACCAAGAATCGCTATACCTACGACTATCACAAATAAGAATAATATTTTTTTCATTTTTCTCACCTCC
>JAZDKF010000012.1:0-183468 GCA_043803225.1 Candidatus Beckwithbacteria bacterium | reverse complement strand
GGTTTTAGCCATATAGCGGCGGCGTAGAGCGACGGCGCCTTTAAACCTACGAAGATAGATTTTATAAAACCGCTTCAGCGGATGAATCGGCTTATTCGGTCCCCAAGTGGTTTGATAAAGCTGAATATGAGTTTTTAAAGCGGCAATTTTTGCGGCTTGGGATTGAGGCAGGTCGGCTTGAGTAGGATTAAAAATCCAGGGATTGTGAAAGACTCCCCGGCCGATCATGACGCCGTCGATCTGGGTTTGAGAAATTCTTTGATAAGCAGTTTCCCGGGAGAAAATATCGCCGTTGCCGATAATTAAAGTTTGGGATTTGAGCTGTTTTTTTAACTTTACAATTTTAGCAATCTCCGGCCAATGAGTCGGGCCGACGGATAATTCTTTGGCCGTGCGGCAGTGAACAGAGACGGCGGCGAGGTCTTGGGACAATAAAAATTTAAACCAGGAGTTAGTCACGATAGTTTTGTTGCCTAAGCGGGTTTTAACCGAGACCGGAAGCCGACCGCGGGCGCCTTTTAGGGTTGAGTGAATAATTTTTCCGGCTAAATCTTGATTATCAATCAAGGCAGCGCCGGCGCCTTTTTTAACCACGGCCTTTTCGGGACAACCAAGGTTGATATCTATACCTTGAAAACCCAAGCGATAAACCAGATCGGCAGCAACTTCAAACATTTCCGGATCCAAGCCCCAAAGCTGGCAGATAAGCGGCTGTTCGGATTTTGAGTAGCTTAAAAGATTAATCAGTGACTTAATCTCCGGAGAGTAGATCGCCTGGACATTAATAAATTCGGTAAACATCAAGTCGGGTTTGCCGATTTTACAAAGCAGCTGGCGAAAGGCAGAGTCAGTGGCGCCAAACATCGGCGCCAGACAGAAAATCGGTTTAGGGAGAGTTTGCCAAATATGGGCCATTTCTCTGATTTTAGCAGTTTTTAAAGTATAATAAGAGTTAATGCAGGTAATCGATCAGCCAATAAAATTAGATTTAATTAAAAACATGGCAAAAAACAGTTTCGGCAAACTGATAAAGGCTGTTGTTGATACGGAAATCGAAGTGATGGCCATTGACGCGGATATGCACGCAGACGAAGAAGCAAAACTTTTAGAAAATGGTTCGCAGCAAAAAGATTTGTGGGGAATCAATATTTATCCGGAAAAATATGAAGGGAGTGATTTTATTGAATTTGATTCAATGATTAATTTACGGCCGACACAAAATAATTTAAGTCGAGGGGTGGAAGATGAAAAAATTAAAGAAAAAATTAAGCTGATTGTTAAAAAATTAATTCGGCCATGAGTTATTTACATAAAAATTTAGCGTCAGGCCGGTGGAAAAAATTTAGCTTAATGGAACAAATGGCTAACATCGGCGCCGAAGTGGGTAGAGCCATAAATTGGAAAAATAAAGACGAGAATCTGGCAAAATCAGCGTTTTACCGGGCACTGGAACTATTTGAATTGACAGTAACCGACCCAAAAAACAGAAAAAGATTAAAAGAAATCAACCGGAGCAAGGAAATGTTCGGCGATTGGTTTTTAGGAATTAATCAATATCAATCTTCAGCTGAAGATTGGGAAAGGTATTTTCTACAGTTTAACTTGGCGGTTAGACTGAATAAATAAAATGGTAAAAGACAAATTCAGCGCGGTGTGGGTGTCACATTCTTCGATTTCTGACTTTATAGCCTGCCCGCGGGCGTACTATTTAAAAAACGTGTATAAAGACCTAAAAACCGGCAAGAAAATCGTGATTGTCAGCCCGCCTTTAAGTTTAGGCCAGGCAGTTCATGAAGTAATTGAAAGTTTGTCGATCTTACCCTTAAACCGGCGGTTTAGGGAACCGCTGGTAAACCGGCTAGAGACTGTCTGGAAAAAAGTTACCGGGAAAAAGGGCGGATTTTTAAGCGCTGAACTGGAAGCAAAATACAAACAAAGAGGCCTAGAAATGTTAAGGCGGGTGGAGAAAAACCCTGGACCCTTAAAAAACCTGGCAGTAAAAATTAAAATGGAACTACCTTACTACTGGCTGTCGGAAGAGGATAATATTATTCTTTGCGGCAAGCTGGATTGGCTGGAGTTCCTGGAAAAAGAAAATGCGGTTCATATCATAGATTTTAAGAGCGGAAAGGGTGAGGAAAAAACCGATTCTTTGCAGCTGCCGATTTATTATTTACTGGCAACTAATACCCAAGATCGGCCGGTGAAAAAACTAAGTTACTGGTATGTTGACCGGGCAACAAAACCGGAAGAACAAAAACTGCCGGATATAGATAAAGCCAGGGAAAAGATTTTAAAGATTGCCAAGGAAATGAAGCTGGCCAGACAACTGAACCGCTTTAAGTGCCCACACCAGGGCTGTCGGGCCTGCGAGCCATTGGAAAAAATCTTGAAGGGCGAGGGGGAAAGGGTTGGTTCAGACGAAATGGGCCGGGAGGTGTATATTTTAACTGCTGGAGCAACGGCTAGCGCCAACAGCGAGATTTTATGAGTTTGAAGAGTTTAAGAAAGAAAGAAGCAGAATTATCTTTACAGCTTCAGGGGTTTGATCAACTTGATAACAAACATTTTTCTAAAATATTTCACAAGCTTGAAGGGGTTAGAAATCAAATATCATTACTCATTGAGGGAATACCGAGCGAACCAGGACAGATGATTGGACAAGACACGCTGCGCCAGGCGCAAGGACCGGAAGCAGTCAGAGGCCGAAGGGCATAAGATTACCTCTATCACACCTTAGAGGTGTGAGAGGTGAAAATTTTACCGCTTGGGAGATTGCTTCTTGCGTCTGGATTTGCCGCCGGTGCCGATCATGCGGCGCTGGCGGGTACGGGGATCGCGGGTTAAAAGCCCATGCTTTTTAAATAAGGGTTTAACTTCAGGCTTGGCTAAGATCAAAGTCCGGGACAAACCATGTACTGCGGCAGTCAGCTGGCTTAACTTGCCGGAACCAACAACTTTAACGGTAGCATGATATTTATCCTCAACACCGCAAAGTTTAAAAGGTTCTAGAAAAGTTTTTAAAGCAATCGCGCCGGGAAAGTACTGGGAAAAAGGCAGACCATTGACCTGATTCTCCCCGGCTTTTTTAAACAAACGGACGCGGGCAACCGCAGTGCGGCGGCGGCCGCGGCTATAGATAAAAAGAGGCTTTTTAATTGTCGGCATAGTTATTTTTTAACTGGAAATTTATCTTGATAAAGGTGATTAGCGTCTTTAAAAATCTTTAAACGGTTTAAACGCGGCTCGCGGAGCTTGTTTTTCGGCAGCATCTTAGAGATCGTCCATTTTAAGGCTTGGCGGGAGTCTTTGGCCAATTGATCACCAAGGGTAATTGATTTAAAACCGCCGGGATAGTTGGAGTGGCGGTAGTAGCTTTTTTGCATTTTTTTATTGCCGGTGAGGGCAATTTGATCGCTGTTAATGATCACGACATAGTCGCCGCAATCCAGCTGAGGGGTGAAGTAAGGCTTGGTTTTGCCGATTAACTTAATGGCAACTTGAGTGGACAGGCGGCCTAACACCTGATCTTTAGCATCAACCAAGTGCCAAGTGCGCTTAATATCTTTAAGTTTGGTGATAGATGTAGTCATAATTTACTTTTTCTTGGGCAGAGGTTTGTCCATGAGTTCGACTTTGGCAATCATGGCATTATCGCCACGGCGGACCCCAAGACGGATCATTTTAGTAAAACCGCTTTGGCGACTGGGATTTCGCTGAGCAATATCGTCCACCAGTTTGTTGGCGGCTTTGGACGGAGACATAAAAGCTAAAAGCTGACGGCGGGCAGATAAGGTGCCTTTTTTAGCTTTAGTAATTAGTTTGTCCATCAAACGAACCAGGAGCTTGGCTTTGGCTTCAGTGGTCATGACTGATTCGTTGATCACTAAAGCACCGGCTTGCTGTTTGAACAAGGCTTGACGCTGATGGTGATTGCGAGAGAGTTTTTTTCCGGCTTGGCGATGACGCATAGATTATTTAATCTCAATCCCTTTATTTTTTAATTTTTTGATAATAATATCAATGGATTTGCCGCCTAAATTTTTAACCTTAGAGACATCCTCGCGGCTGGCACCGGAGAAGTCTTTAACGTAAGCATAGCCGCCTTTTTTTAGAGCATTGGCAATCCGGGTCGGCAGATCGAGCTCTTCAACCGAGAGTTTTAATGATTCATCATCTTCGGTGGCAACCACAGCGGTTTTTTCTTCCTTGGCAAAAGTCGGGTTAATGATCTGATTAAAATAAGTAATCAGGATCTCAGCGGAACGATTAAGAGCCTCTGAAGGCTTGATGGTGCCGTCAGTATAAATTTCCATGATTAATTTATCCAGATCAGTAGAGCGGCCAACCCGAGCGGCTTCAACAGTGTAGTTAACCCTGACAACCGGGGTAAAGGTAGCATCTAAGATGATTTCACCCAATTTGGTGCTGGTTTTTTCTCTGGCCGGTGAATAGCCGAAACCAGAATTAATTTCCAGCTTAACTTCAAGGCTGGTTTTTTTATCAGACAAGGAGGCTAAGACAAAGTCGGAATTAACGACTTTGATGGTGGCCGGAAGTTTGATGTCGCCGGCTTTGACTTTAAGAGGACCAGTAGCAGAGATTGAACCTTGAACCGGTTTGTCGCCGGCGTAAGCGAAACGCACCTGTTTTAAGTTTAAAACCAGCTCAACCACATCTTCCCGCATACCTTTAAGGGTGGTAAATTGGTGAGTAACGCCGTCAACCAAGATGCTGGTAATTGCCGTACCCGGCAAACTGGTTAAAAGCACCCGACGCAGGGCATTGCCAACAGTCAAACCGTAGCCTTTTTCTAAAGGACTAAATTCGAATTTACCGAAGTCTTTGGTCTCGGCGATGGCAGTGATTTTAAAATTAGGTTTAAACATAGTCTCCTATCTTGAGTAGAACTCAACTATTAATTGTTCTTGAATGTTGACGTCGATTTCTTCCCGGGTCGGGAAACGCTCAAACTTGGCGGCTAAAGCCTGGCGTTTGAGCCATTTAGGCACATTGATATCTTTGTTTTCCAGCATTTGTTTGACGAGAGGAATTTTGGCAGTTTTAGGAGTAATACTAATCACTTGACCAACTCTGATTATGGCTGAAGGAACTGAGTTTTTGGTATTATCAACCAAAACATGGCCGTGGTTGACCAATTGGCGGGCAAAGGCCCGGGTGGAGGCAAAACCAGAACGAAAAATAAGATTATCCAGACGGGATTCAAGAATCTGAAGCAGTTTTTCACCGGTGGCGGCTTGAGTTTTACGGGCGGAAGTGTAGTAACCACGAAATTGGGCTTCACCGATATCGTAGATAGCCCGAAGTTTTTGTTTTTCTTTTAACTGTTGGCCAAAGTCAGAGGTCCGGCGGCGGAGTTTTTTACCATGCATGCCCGGAGGCGCGGGTTTTTTTGCCAGAATTTTATCAAACTTTTTCTGGCCAAAAATATTTTCATTGAATTTTCTGACGATTTTGGAACGGGATTTTATAGTTCTGGACATAGGTTTTTAACCGTGGCGGCGCTTTCTGGCCCGGCAGCCGTTATGGGCCATTGGAGTAATATCGGCAATTAGGGTAACTTTTAAACCACTAGCTTTAATCACCCCTAAAACCGCATCGCGGCCGGCACCAGGACCTTTGATAAAAACCTGAAGGCTGGATAGCCCGAAATCTTTGGCTTTTTTGACGACGCTTTCAATAGCGGTAGTGGCGGCAAAAGGGGTGGATTTTCGGGCGCCTTTAAAACCAGAGAGTCCGGTTGACCCCCAGCAAACTACATTGCCATTGGTGTCGGTAATTGTGGCTAAAGTATTGTTAAAGGTAGCGGTGATATACAGATTGCCGGTTTTAATGTTTCTGGTAACTTCTTTCTTTAGCATATTATTTTTTCTCTTCCTGTTTAGCGGTTTCGGCTTTAGCGGCTTCGACTTTAGCAGCTTCTTCTTTCTTTAGAGCGCCGACAGTCATCCGTTTACCCCGTTTAGTCCGGGCGTTGTGGCGGGTGCGCTGGCCGCGGGCCGGCAGCTGAGCACTGTGGCGGAGACCGCGGTAAGTGCCGATTTGTTTTAAGCGTTTAATATTTTCTAAAATACTGGTTCTTAAAGGACCTTCGGTCGGAATCGTATCCAGGGCTTTTTGAATCCGGCCGATCTCATCTGAAGTCAAATCTTTTGCCCGTTTATCAGGATCGATATTAGCTAATTTAAGAATTTTGCCGACGTTTTGGCGGCCGACACCAAAAATATAGGTGAGAGCAATCTCAGTGCGTTTAGAGGCAGGAATGTCGATACCGGAAATTCTAGGCATAAATTTAACCTTGACGCTGTTTGTGGCGCGGGTTGGTACAAATAACATAAACCCGGCCTTTGCGGCGGACTATTTTGCACTTTAAACAGCGTTTTTTGACTGAGGCCTGAACCTTCATAATAAAAAAATCAAGGAGATAACCAGGGTTGGCTTCTCCTTTTATTTATAGATATCAAAACGAAGCCCAATTATACACTATTTACTGCGATACACAATACGGCCCTTGGTGGTGTCGTACGGGCTCTGTTCGATCTTGACCTGGTCGCCGGGGAGGACGCGGATGCGGTAGAGGCGCATCTTGCCCGCCAAATGACAAAGGGCAATTTTATCTGAGTTGTTAAGTTTGACTCTGAAGGTGGCGTTGGGCAAAGCTTCTAAGACTTCGCCTTCGGCTTCAATGATTTCTTTGGGGTCGGTTAATGGCATGAGGTAATAAGAAGTATTATAACAGATGGCTATTTATTTGCCAGAGGGAGGGTTATCGTTTTGAATAATATCATCGAAATTGTCCGGTAATTCATCTAACCATTCTTCAATTTTCACAGCTCCACTCTCTTCCGCTACAGAAACATTGCTTCTTCTACTACCTCTACCTCTTAATTTATCTACCTGTTTTTCACCAACATAAACCTTTTTTTGTTTCCAAAATGCTGTATCAAATTCCGCTGCTTGCTCAAAAAATCCAGCACCTCTTAGACTTTCAGATATTCTCCCAGAATATTCTGTCATGACTCCTAGCTCAATATCCCCAAGCATGTAATAATAAGCTGCAGAAAAAAAATGAGCTTTTCTGGTTGAATCATCATGTGGTTTATCTTTTTCAGCAAAAGTAGCCTGGTGTTCAAAAATGCTTCCTATCCTTCTTAAGAAAAAGATTGTTATTGCTTTATTGTCATGATCATTAAAACCCTGTGCATTAAGATTATTTAAGTTTGTTCTAACCATTTCTATGGCTTGTGGATATTTCCCCTCTTCTTTGGCCAATTTCCAGGCGCTCCTTTTAACTGTATCGTAGAAGAATTCGGCTGTGGGATCAGTTATGGTTTGAGTTGCTGTTTGTTGTTGAAATAGATCTTCTCTTCCATTATATGAAGTTAGAGTAAAATATGCATTTAAAGCATCGGAAAATTTTTCTTTGGGTGTTCCTATTTTTAAATCGAATTTTCCTTCTGACATATAAGAAATTATACCTGATAGTTATTTATTATAGGGGAAATCGGTTGAGGCTTTTTAACAACTTCTATCTGATCCATTGCATTAAGTGATTGAATAACCAGTTTTATTAAATTTACATCCTCAGGATTATCCATAGATAAAATAATTTTTTCTTTGGAATCAATTACTCTGATTGGCTTAATATGAATTTCCGGTTTATAAGCTTCTTCGCCACAGTTGGTTAAATCAATTAAACCATAAAACATATCGAGGTATTCATCAAATCGAGCAGGCTGACTTTTACCTCCATAATCTATTGGTGTTTCGGCAGTCCATAAAGTGTATGGAGGGGTGCCTTTTTGTTCAATCTGCATAGGTGTATTATAACATTTTGACATACCAACATACCACTTTAGCGATAGAGAATTAGAGTTATTGGTGTATATTTAGAATGAATGCCGGCAAAAAATATTCTGAAAGAGTACTCGGCAGATGGTTATTATCATCGGTATAACCGAGGGGTGGTAAAACAAGCTATCTTTAACAATGATCAAGACTATAAAACATTAAAACATTCTTATCTTATTTAAAGGTTTATTTGACACCTCCAGACCTACAAGGACGGATCTTGTAGGTTGTTAGATAGAAGTTTTTCAAGGTTATGGTATAGAGTCGGTTCGTCGGCGTTGTTGGTAATTAAGTAATCAGCAATGGCGATGGGGCCGCCTTTGTTTAAGTTTTCCAGTTCGGCAATATCCCTTTTTCTAGCTTCCTTAAGGGTGAGAGGGCGGATCGGCCGAACTGCCAGACGCTGGTAGCGGATTTCCGGCCGGGCATAGATGCATAAAAGAGTCAGCTGGGGGAAGAGTTTTTTTAAATATAAATACTCTTCCCAAGAGTAAAGGCCGTCTAAAATAATACATTCCGATCCGGAACGGAATGTACGGAATGTGGCTTTAATGCGGGGGGCGATTTTGATGGCATAGGCGGCCATGCCTAACTCTTTTCTTAAGTTTTCCCGGAAGTTTTTTTCATTGGCTGCGGTCAGGGGTAACCCTTGAGCTTTTAACCCTAAGTCTGTCTCGTCGCCAAATCTTAAAACCGGATAGCCTTTAGTTTTCAAAAAATCACAAGCCAGGGTTTTGCCGGAGCCGGGCATACCGACAATGGCAATAATAGGCGTAACTGAATTCATGCGGTTTTAACAATTTTTAAAATATCCTGATAGATGGCTTCGATTGTTTGCTCGCCGTTAATTTTATGAAGTTTGCCTGAAGCTTCATAAAACTTTAAAACATCAGCTTCCTGTTCAGAGTACATCTTTAACCGCTGGCTAATTTTCTCCGAGCTGTCATGAAGCGAGCCGTCAGGGTTGGTCCGGGCGCGGGCCAGAAGCCGTTTAACTGATTCGGCTTCAGAAACATTAAGATAAAAAACAAAGTCGACTTTTTTACCATATTTATTCAGTTTATCGTCTAAAAAAAGCGCTTGAGAGTGATTCCGGGGAAAGCCGTCGATGATAAAACCAGCTTGAACGTCCGGTTCTTTAAGCCGCTGTTTCCAAAGGACAAACATTTCCGAGTCAGCAACATAGTGGCCGAGTTTTAAGGATTCACGGCAGATATCGCCCATAATCCCCTTGTCTGAAGCAGAATAATGCCGGACCAGATCGCCGGAACCAAGATAGGGCAGATTCAAGTCTTGAGCGAGCATTTTGGCCTGAGTGGATTTGCCGGAACCTTCCGGGCCATAAAAGATAATAAACATAAACTACTCCTTTAAGAAACCTTCATAATTTCTCATGATAAGCTGAGATTCCAGAGATTTGCTGATTTCCAGGATAACCGAAACCACGATTAAAATACCGGTGCCGCCAATAGTCAGGGTGGTAATGCCGGTGATACCGCTGGCAATTGAAGGCAGGATGGCTACCAGGCCAAGAAAAATGGCGCCGGCCAAGGTGATGCGGTTTAAAACGTAAGAGAGATAGTCGGCAGTGGGCCGGCCCGGTCTGATACCGGGAATAAAGCCGCCGTATTTTTTAATATCCTCGGAAATTTTGTCCGGGTTAAAGGTAACCGCAGTGTAAAAGTAGGTAAAACCAATGACCAGGATGAAATAGATTAAGTGGTAGGGCGCCCGGTTCGGGTCGAAAAAGAAGACAATTTTAGCGGCGATAGCAGCCAACTGTGGCGAGGCCATTTTCTGCAAGTAGCCGCCGATAACAGAGGGCATAATGACCAAAGACACGGCAAAGATAATCGGGATGACGCCGGCTTGGTTAACCCGAAGCGGCAGATAGGTAGTCTGGCCGGTACTGGTGACGCCGGCGCGCTGGCGGCGGGCATAGCGGACCGGAATCTGGCGGACAGCTTCATTGACAAAAACAATACCGGCAATCACGGCTAATCCAAGAACAGAGAAAACAATTAAACTCATTAAGTTTAGGGTTTGGCTAATAGAACCGGTTTGGAGCAGGCTGATCGGCAGGCGGCCGACAATGCCGGCAAAGATCAGAACAGAGATGCCGTTGCCAATGCCAAACTCAGTTAAGAGTTCACCCAGCCACATTAAAAAGATAGTCCCGGTAACCATGGTAACAACAATACTGATTAAGTCTAAAGGGCCGGACAAGGTTAAAATATTTTGATTTTTAAGCAAGGCGGCCATGCCGATTGCCTGAAAGGCAGACAAAGGAATGGATAATAACCGGGTGTACTGATTAATTTTCTCCCGGCCAAAATCGCCTTCTTTGCTGAGTTCTTCCAGTTTCGGCATCACCATCATTAATAATTGCAAGACAATCGAAGCGTTAATGTACGGGCCTAAGCCCAGGGCTAAAATGGAAAAGTTAGCCAGGGTGCCACCGGAAAAAATATCCAGCATGCCGAGCAGTTGATTGGAAGAAAAAAGCTGTTTTAAAGCAATTAGGTCGATGCCGGGAACGGGAATGTGGGCAACAAAGCGAAAAATAACAAAGATTACGAGGGTAATTAAAAGTTTGCGTTTGAGTTCTTTAATTTTGAATAAATTTTTGACAGCACTAAAGGGATTAGGCATTGAGTTTGGCAACCTTTTTGGCGGCACTTTTAGAAATTGGCAAAGAGATTTTTAAAAAGTGTTTGAGTTCCCCATTGCCTAAAATCTTAATCGGGTATTTTTCCAGCTTTGCCGGTAATATTTTCGCTTTAATTAAAGCGGCCAGGGTGACTTCGCTGTTTTTGGGCAAAACATTTAACTGGTCTAGAGAGATAATAATGGTTTGGTGGGGTTTAAAGGATTTAAATTTAAGCTTACCCCTGAGCATCGGCATGCGGCGAATGAGACTTTTACGCATCGACGTGCCTTCAAAGTAAAGCGGTCGAGAGCTTCTGATGTTTTGGCCTTTAGCCCCCCTACCAGTTGTGTGACCGCCTTTTCCAGAACCATAACCACGGCCGACCCGTTTTTTGGAAAGCGCGACTGATTTTGGCCGTAAAGAAAGTTTCATTTAGCCTCCTTACCTACTAAAAGCTTAAGGGCTTTAATCGTAGCATAAACATTGGAGGCTTTGTTGCGGGTGCCTAAGACTTTGCTGGAAACGTCGTTAATTCCGGCGACTTCCATGACCGCCCGAACCGCTCCGCCGGCAATAATGCCGCTGCCAGGAGGCGCGGGTTTTAAGAGAAGTTCAGCGGCGCCGAACTTGACCCGGATATCATGAGGAATAGTAGTACCGGAAAGCGCGACCGTAAAGAGGCTTTTCTTGGCGCGGCGGATGGCTTTTTTAATACCGGCGAGAACATCCGGGGCTTTACCCAAACCGACGCCGACCCGGCCTTTTTTGTCACCGACGACCATAAGAATAGAAAAGCCGAACTGGTTGCCGCCTTTAGTTTTTTTGGCAACGCGGTTAATCTGGATAATTTTTTCTTCAAATTCTTTAGCTTCTTCGTAACGATTCATATTAGAATTTTAAGCCTTTCTTCCTAGCGGCGTCAGCCAGACGGCGGATGGAGCCGTGATATTTATAAGCACCGCGGTCAAAAACAACCGTAACAATTTTTTTCTTGAGAGCAGTTTCGGCGACTTTGGTACCGACCACTTCAGGGTCTGACCCTGAAGCCGAAGCGAGAGTTACGCCTTTAACATCATCGATCACCTGAGCGTAAATCGCTTTTAAGGACCGAAAAACCGAGAGGCGAGGTTTTTGGCCAGTGCCTTTGGTTTTGAGGCGGCTGCGATACTGTCTTTGAAGTTTAGTTGATTTATATCTTTTAATCATATTATTCTCCGGCAGCCTTGGCGGCTTTACCTGGTTTTAAGCGAATAAATTCGCCTTGATAACGGATGCCTTTACCTTTATAAGCATCGGGTGAACGGAAATGCCTGATTTTGGCAGCGATTTGGCCGACCAGATATTTATCAGCCCCGGAGACAACAATAAATTTATTATCTTTAATTTCCAGCTTGATTCCCTGGGGCGGTTCGTAAACAACCGGGTGAGAAAAACCTAGGGAAAATTCAAGACCATTACCTTTGGGAGCAACCCGGAAACCAGTGCCTTGGATTTCTAAGGTCTTGGAAAACCCGGTAATAACGCCTTCAACCATATTAGCAATCAGACTGCGGACTAAACCATGAAGGGCGTTAGCCTGGCGAGAGGGAGTTTTAATGGCGACGATTATTTCTTTGTCTTTTTGACTGACTTTAATGTTGGGGTGAATCGGTTGAACCAGCTTGTTTGAACCGGATTCAATAATAATGGAACCCGGCTGCAGGGTGACGGTGACGTTGTCCGGGATTTTGATAGCTTGTAAACCGATTCTGGACATAATTTAATTAATTTTACAGATAATTTCGCCGCCAAGTTTGGCCGAATGGGCTTTTTTGGCAGTCATTAAACCTTGGTTGGTGGAAAGAATGACCAAGCCCCGGCCAATGGTTAAACGCTTAATATTGGTCTGGTTGGCAAAGTGGCGGACGCCGGGCTTGGAAATCCGTTTAACCTGGAGAATGATTGGTTGGCGTTTAAGATATTTTAAGGTTAGTTTTAAGCTTAAGTGAGGTTTTTTACCCTCAACCTTAGAGTCGATTAAGTAGCCATTTTTAATCAATATTTTTACCAGATTTTCTTTTAAAATTGAGTAAGGCACAGCGACAGTGGCGTGATGGGATAATTGGGCATTTTTGATTCTGATTAAAAGATCGGCGATTGGATCGGTCATAGTTTTTACCAACTTGCTTTAGTAACTCCCGGCAGTTCACCTTTGTTTGCCAATTCCCTAAAACATAACCGACAGAGGCCAAAATGCCGTAAATAGGCACGGGGCCGGCCGCAAAGCTTGCAGCGGTTTTGTCTCCGGGTGGAAAACTTAGGTTTATTGGTTAATTGTTTAACGAGAAATTTAATTTTGGCCATAGATATCAGCCTTTGGCTGAGGGTCTTCTTTAGTAAAAGGCAGGCCGAGCAGTTCGAGTAAACGAAGGGCTTGCTTTTGATCTGAGGTAGAAGTAACTATGGTTACCTGAAAGCCCCGAGTCTGGTCGATTGTATCATAATCAATCTCGGGAAAGATAATCTGTTCTTGAAAACCCAGCGAGTAGTTGCCGTGGCCGTCAAAAGCAGTTTTGCTGACGCCTTTGAAATCCCTGACTTGAGGTAAAACCAGAGAAATTAATTTGTCTAAAAAGACATACATCCGATCGCCTCTTAAGGTGGCCATGACACCAATGTGATCACCCTGACGAATTTTAAAGGCGGCTTCGGCTTTTCTGGCTTTAGTCACGACGGCTTTTTGACCGGCAATTAAACTCATATAGTCGCTGATTTTTTTGGCGACACCTTTGTCGCCGGCGCCTTCTTTTATCCCTAAGTTAATCACAATCTTTTCTAAACGAGGCGCGGCCAGATCGTGAGTCAAGTTTAATTCCTTTTTTAAAGCCGGAAGAATGGTGGTAAAGTATTTTTCCTGTAAACGGTTCATGATTTAATCCCTCCACCGTCAATTGGTTTATGGCATTTTTTACAGATTCTGATTTTCTTCTGATTGACTCCGTCATAACCAATACGGGTAACCAGGTGGCATTTAGGACAAATTAGGGCAATTTTTGACAACGACAGAGGCCGAGGCAGGTCAAGAATGCCGCCGGGCTGTTTGTCGCTCTGTTTTTTTAAGTGTTTTTTGTAAAGATTGACGCCAGCGACAATAACCCGGTTGGATTTGGCTAGAACCGCTTCGATCTTACCGGTTTTACCCCGGTCTTTGCCGAGAGTGACTTTAACGGTGTCGTTTAATTTAAATTTCATAAAGTTAGAGCACCTCCGGAGCCAGGGAGGCAATTTTATTAAACCCCAAATTTTTAATTTCGCGGGCGACAGGACCGAAAACGCGGCTGGCTTTGGGATCTTTGGTAGCGACATTTTCTAAAATAACCGCGGCATTATCGTCGAAACGGATATAAGAACCGTCGGGACGACCATGTTCTTTCCGGGTGCGGACAATGACTGCTTTAACGATTTCGCCTTTTTTGACGGCGCCGTGAGGGTTGGCTTCAAAAACTGAACAAGTAACCAGATCGCCTAAGTAACCAAATTTCTTCTTAGAACCACCGTGAACCAAAATAACCCGGAGGCGTTTAGCCCCGGAATTATCAGCAACATGCAAGATGGTGCGCAATTGAATCATATTTTTTTAATTACCTGCCACTTTTTAAGCTTGCTTTGCGGACGACACGGTTGAATGACAACTTTATCGCCGGCTTTAAGCTCCAGCTGGTTTTGACATAAGAATTTTTTCTTTTTAGTTAAGGTTTTCTGGTAAAGCGGATGAGTCCAGCGCCTGGTAACCTGAACGACGGCGGTTTGAGCCATTTTGGTATTAATAACCGTGGCCTTAAGTTGTTTCATAAACTTTTTAAGATAGAAATTTGATAGCGAATGGTTTTAATTTGACTGGTATTTTTTAACTTATTAGCCTTAAGGTCGAGTTTTAACTGGTTAAGTTCCTGTTGTTTTAAGACTAGCTCCTGTTTAATGTCAGCAGGTTTTTTGGCTTTAAATTGTTGAGAGTAATTGGTTTTCATATAATATTTTAACTTTTTTTAACCACTTTGGTTTTAAGGGAAAGTTTTTGGGTAGCCAAACGAAAAGATTCAAGAGCAATTTTTTCCTCAACTCCGGCCAGTTCAAACATGATCCGGCCGGGCTTAACGACGCAGACATAGCCTTCGACTTCGCCTTTGCCGCCGCCCATCCTAACCCCAGCGCCTTTTTTAGTATAGGTTTTGTCCGGAAAGATGCGAATCCAGAGACGACCGACGCGTTTAGTGTGATGAGCAATGGTTTTTCTGGCGGCTTCGATCTGACGGGCGGTGACCCAACTACAAGCTAAGGCTTTTAAACCATAGTCGCCAAAACTTAAGGTTGAACCGGCATAACTTAAGCCTCCCATAGAGCCTCGAAAACTTTTTCGAAATTTTTGACGTTTAGGCTGCAGCATAGTTATTTAACGGTTTCCTCTCCTTTATAGACCCAGACTTTGATGCCCACATAGCCATATTTGGTAAAGGCCGGCTGTTGAAAGTAATCAATGTTGGAACGGATAGTGCTTAGAGGGATGCTGCCGGCGATAAATTTTTCGCGGCGGGCAATTTCGGCGCCGCCAATACGGCCGGAAAAAAGCAGTTTAACGCCTTTGGCGCCGGCGGACATGGTTTTTTCCAAGACTTGGGCGGCGGCCCGGCGATGAGGATAACGTTTCAGGAGTTGTTCGGCCAAACGCAAACCGATTAATCGAGCAGACAGATCTGGGTTTTTCACTTCAATTACTTGAAGTTCAAATTTAGGCGCTTTTTTAGTCTGTTTATCAAATTTTATTTTTTTAGCTATCTGGGTTTTTAGCTCTTCCAAACCCGAACCGCCGCGGCCGATGACTACGCCGGGACGGGAAACAAATAAAGTAATTTTTAAAGTATTGATCGACCGGTCGATTTTTACTTCAGTAATACCGGCCAGTTTAAGTTTTTCCAGAAGAAATTTTCGAAGCTTTAGATCTTCGAGCAAAAACTGATGATAGGATTTACCGTCGGCATACCAGTTGGAAGCCCAGTTAAAAATGGTGCCGAGCCTAAAGGTGTGAGGATTAACTTTTTGTCCCATTTTTGGCCTCCTTTGGTTTTTCCGGTTCAACGCTTTCTAAAACCAGCTTTAAATGGCTGGTTCTTTTTAAAATTGAGTGGGCCCGGCCGCGGGAAACCGGCTGGAAGCGCTTGTAGGCCGGACCGGAGTTGACTTCTAAAGTATGAATCGATAAAACGTCTTTCCTTAAGTTGTGGTTGTTAACCGCATTGGCAATTGCTTGTTCAAAAAGCTTTAAAACATGGACGGCGCCCCGTTGAGGCAAATGCTTTAAGGTAGTTAAGGCATCGGCAACAGACATAGGCCTAACCAGATCGGCAACGAGCCGAATCTTGCGCGGGCCAGTCCTTAAAAATTTAATTTCGGATTTAATTAACATATTTTTAAGTTTTGGTCACCAAGCGTTTGACCATCTTGCCGTGACCATGGAAAGTCCGGGTGGGAGAAAACTCCCCTAAGCGATGGCCAACCATGGCCTCGTTGACAAAAACTTCGATAAATTTATGGCCATTGTGAACTTTAAAGGTAATCCCGACAAATTCCGGCGGAATTTGACTAGCGCGGGCCCAAGTTTTGATCGGTTCTTTTTTACCGATCTCTTTTTGGGCTTTAATTTTCTTTAATAATTTTTCGTCCACGTAGGGACCTTTTTTACTACTTCTCATAGTTATTTAATCCGCCTATCTTTAATAATAAGCCGGGATGAATATTTCCGTCTATTTCTGGTTTTCTTACCCAAGGCCGGTTTACCCCAGGGAGAGACCGGATGAATCCGACCGACACCAGAACGGCCTTCGCCGCCGCCGTGCGGATGGGAGCGGGGGTTTTGAGCGGTACCGCGGACAGTGGGCTTAATGCCCTGGTGGCGTTTGCGGCCAGCCTTACCAAGCTTAATATTTTTAAGTTCAGGGTTAGAAACCTCGCCTATTGTAGCATAACAATTCAAGGAAATTTGCCGAATCTCGCCTGAAGGGAGTTTAATTATGGCAAATTTATCTTTACTTTGCAGGGTAGCCGTATTGCCGGCAGAGCGGACCAGTTGGCCGCCTTTGCCCGGAGTTATTTCAAGATTATGAAGCAGGCTGCCGATGGGAATGTTTTTTAAAGGCAAAGAGTTGCCGGGCCTGACCGGAGCTTTCTCGCCTGATTCGACTAAGTGATTAACCTGCAAGCCTTGCGGGGCTAAGATGTAGCGTTTGGCCCCATCAGGATAAAAAAGCAAGGCAATGTTGGCGGTGCGGTTGGGATCGTATTCAATACTGGCAACCCGGGCAGGAATGTTTCTTTTATCCCGTTTAAAGTCGATGATGCGAAAAAGCCGCTTTTCCTGGCCGCCGTGATGGCGGACAGTTAATTTACCGGTAGAGTTCCGGCCGGCATTATATTTAAGCTTTCTAATTAAGCTTTTTTCCGGCCTTTTAGCCGTTAGAATTGACCAGTCAAGGTCAGTGCGGTGACGGCGGCCGGGGGTAGTAGGTTGATGATGTTTAATCGGCATAGGTTATTTGGTTTTTTTGGTTTTTTTCTTCTCCGGTAGTTTAAAATACTCGATCATTTGACCGGGTTTTAAGGTGACAATAGCTTTAATTCTAAGCTGAGTCTGGCGGGTAGCGCGAGACTTAGCTGAACGGCGGGTTTTGCGGGCAAGACGGAGAATTCTGACTTTGACGACATCAACCTTAAAAAGCTGGTGAAGGCTAGCTTTTACCTGATCTTTGGTAGTGTCTTTAGTAATAGCAAAAGTAAACTGACCGGCTTGGGCCAGCTTCATGGATTTTTCAGTGATGATTGGTTTTAAAATCATAATTTATAGTGGGCTTGGAGGCTGACAATAGCCGCTTTGGTAAAGATTAATGTATCAGCGTTGAGAATCTGATAGACAGACAGAGAGTTAGAGAGGTTGTATTGCAGATAAGGCAGGTTGGCAACGCTTTGTTTGATCGAAAGCTGAGGCCGATCGACTAAAAGCAGGATTTTATGAGGAGTTTTAACTAAGGCGTGAAAGATTTTATCAAAAGCTTTGGTGGAGGGCTTGATTTTTTCCAAACCGTCGACAACTAATATTTGCTGATCTTTGAATTTGGAGGAAAGGGCGCTAAACAGACTTAAACAGCGCATTTTCTGAGGAAATTTAAGATAGTAGTTCTGCTGCCCGGACGGGCCGAAGGTTTTGGAGCCGCCGACAAAGATTGGGGCGTTGCGGGCTCCATGACGGGCCCGGCCAGTACCTTTTTGGCGCCAAACTTTAGCGTGGGTGACATTAATATCATTGCGGTTTTTGGTAACAGCCGAAGCCACCCGCTGATTAGAAAGATAGACTCTAACCGCCTGAGCCATCAGGCTTGGATTAATTTTAGCCTTAAAAATCTTGTCTTTAACCGTTAGGGATTCAAGTTTTTTAGCGCTGGTAGATAAAACGTCTAGTTTAGTCATAAAATATTTAAGCCGGTTTAGTTTTAGTTAAGGTGATTAAGGTATTTCTGGAACCAGGAATGGTGCCGGTAATCAGTAAAATATGATCAGTTTCATTAAACTTAAGAACCTGAAGATTGCGGATGGCTTTGGTGGCCATGCCATAGTGGCCGGCCATTTTTTTGCCTTTCCAAACCCGGCCGGGGGTAGTCCGCATGCCAATTGAGCCGGGAGAACGGGGCCGATCTGACTGACCGTGAGTTTTGGGGCCGCCATGAAAACCATGGCGCTTGATTACGCCGGCAAAACCGCGGCCTTTAGAAAGACCAGCGGCTTTTAACCGATCACCGGGCTGGAATACATCGTTTAAGTTAATTTGGTCGCCGGGCTTATAGGCGTCGCTTTCTTGAACACGGATTTCGCGGATAAATTTAGGTTTTTTGGTGGTTTTCTGACCGATGGCGCATTGAATGGAGGCATAGCCATCTGAAGCTAAAGTTTTAACCTGCAAAACGGTTAAGGGCTGGGCTAAAACCTGAGTCGCCACGAGCCGATTCCCCTGTTGATCAAAGGTTTGAGTCGTGGCCAGCTTGGTAACAAAGAACTGCTTAATCATAAAAATTACATCCTGACTTCAATTCCCACACCGGCCGGCAGTTCCAGATGCATTAAGCTGTCAATGGTTTTGTCAGTCGAGTCGAGAATGTCGATTAAACGCTTGTGAGTCAACATTTGGAAGTGTTCCTGGGCATTTTTATCAGTATGAGGGCTGGTAATGACGCTGATTAACTTTCTACCGGTAGGCAAAGGCACCGGGCCGACAACTTTAGCCCCGGTTGCCAGAGCGGTGTCGAGGATTTTTTGGCAGCATTCATCGATGATCCGATGATCATACGATTTTAATCTGATACGTATTCTGCCTTTTGGCATAAGAGTTAAGATGAGCCCTAAGGCTCATCTTATTAATTAATAATTTTAACTTTTTTAAGTTAGGCCAAGATTTTGGTGATGACCCCAGCCCCAACAGTTAAGCCACCCTCGCGGATAGCAAACCGCAAGCCTTCTTCTAAGGCAACCGGCTGAATTAACTTAACAGTCATTTTAGCGCTGTCACCAGGCATGACCATTTCCACGCCTTTTTCAAGAGCGACATCGCCAGTCACATCGGTAGTCCGAATGTAAAACTGGGGTTTGTAGCCGGTAAAGAAAGGTGTGTGGCGGCCGCCTTCTTCTTTGGAAAGAATATAGACTTCGGCGTAAAATTCACTGTGGGCGGTAACTGAACCAGATTTGGCTAAGACCTGGCCGCGTTCAATATCGTCTTTTTCAATGCCTCGCAGGAGAATGCCAACATTGTCGCCAGCCTGACCTTCATCGAGTTGTTTGCGAAACATCTCGACGCCGGTAACCACGGATTTTTTAGTCGGACGGATGCCGACAATTTCGACTTCTTCGCCGACCTTAATTTTGCCGCGGTCAATTCTACCGGTAGCGACAGTGCCCCGGCCTTTAATGGAGAAAACGTCCTCGACCGCCATCAAAAATGGCTTATCTAAAGGTCGTTTGGGTTCAGGAATGTATTCATCTAAAGCTTTAAGCAGGGCTTCGATGGCTTTAATAGCTTCAGCGTCGCCTTCCAGGGCTTTAAGAGCGCTGCCGCGAATGATGGGGATGTCTTTACCCGGAAATTCATACTTGGTTAAAAGCTCCCTAACTTCTTCTTCAACCAAGTCAACCATTTCTTTGTCGTCCACCGCATCAACCTTGTTTAAGAACACCACTAAAGCCGGGACGTTAACCTGGCGGGCCAGCAAGATGTGCTCGCGGGTCTGAGGCATAGGGCCATCAGTGGCGGCAACAACTAAAATAGCGCCATCCATTTGAGCGGCGCCGGTGATCATATTCTTGATGTAGTCTTTATGCCCAGGACAGTCAATGTGAGCATAGTGACGTTTTTCGGTTTCATACTCCAGGTGAGAAATGGAAATGGTAATACCCCGTTCCTTTTCTTCCGGAGATTTATCGATGTCTTCAAACTTCATCGCTTGAGCCAAGTTCTTTTTAGCCAGATATTGGGTAATCGCAGCGGAAAGAGTGGTTTTGCCATGATCAACGTGGCCGATCGTGCCGACGTTAACGTGGGGTTTGGTGCGTTGATATGTAGCCATAAACTGATCCGCCTGAGGCGGAGCCTCCTTAGAAATTAATAACTATTTTAGTTTTGAACATATTTTACTGGTTTTTTTATTTTTTTTCATCCCCAGTTTTGAGGTAACCGGGTTTGGCTTTCTCAATAATTTTCATGGCAATATTATTGGGCACTTCCTCGTAGTGGGACGGCTCCATGTAGAAGCTGGCCCGGCCTTGAGTCATAGATCTTAGGATAGTAGCATACTGAGGCATTTCTGCCAAGGGGACTTCGGCGTTGATGATTAAGACCCGGCCGCGCTTGCTGGTACCGGAAATGTGAGCCCGTTTTTTTGACAGATCGCCGATAATCTCGCCCATGAATTCTTCCGGGGTGGAGACTTCAACTTTCATGATCGGCTCTAATAAAACCGGATTGGCTTGTTTAACGGCTGACTGCAAGGCCATAGAACCGGCAATTTTAAAGGCGATTTCGGAAGAGTCAACGTCGTGATAAGAACCGTCATAAACAGCAACTTTAATATCCACCAGGGGAAAACCGGCAATGACGCCGTTTTCGCAGGCTTCTTTAACCCCTTTTTGAATCGGGGTAATAAACTCGCGCGGGATAGAACCGCCGACGATTTCCGATTCAAACAAAAAGCCTTCACCGCGGGCCTGGGGTTCAATTCTTAAAAAACAGTGACCGTACTGGCCACGGCCGCCGGACTGCTTAATGTACTTGCCTTCAGCCTGGGCGACTTTTTTAATGGTTTCTTTGTAGGCAACCTGGGGCTGGCCGGTGTTGGCTTCAACATGAAACTCGCGCTTCATCCGGTCAACAATGATTTCCAGATGGAGCTCGCCCATGCCGGAGATAATCGTCTGGCCGGTTTCCGGATCAGATTTAATCGTAAAAGTCGGGTCTTCATCGCCTAAACGGTTAAGGGCAAAGCCCATTTTTTCCTGGTCGGCTTTGGTTTTAGGCTCGATGGCCAAAGAGATAACCGGCTCGGTAAAGGTAATGCCTTCAAGAATGATTGGTTTAGAATCGTCGCAAAGAGTGTCGCCGGTGGTGGTGTCTTTAAGACCAACAATAGCGACGATTTCACCGGCAAAAGCCTGGTCGATTTCTTCGCGGGTGTTAGCGTGCATTAAGAGCAAGCGGCCGGCGCGTTCTTTTTTATCTTTGGTAGAGTTGTAAACATAGCTGCCGGATTTTAAAACACCAGAATAAAGCCGGACATAGGTTAACCGGCCAACATGGGGGTCGGTTTGAATTTTGAAGGCCAGACCAGAAAAAGGAGCGTCGATTTGGTTAGGTCGGGTTTCTTCAGTTTTGGTTTTGGGATTAATGCCGACAACGGGAGGAATATCGATTGGGCTGGGAAGGTAGTCAACCACCGCATCAAGCAAGGGCTGAACGCCTTTGTTTCTTAAAGATGAACCGCAGTAAATGGGTACGAGTTGGTAACCGATAACCGCTTTTCTTAAGGCTTTTTTCAGTTCGTCCGGAGTTGGTTCCTGGCCTTCTAAAAACTTATTCATGAGAGCGTCGTCGTGTTCGGAGATCTGTTCAATTAATTTATTGCGATACTCTTTAACCTGGTCTTTCATGTCCTCAGGCACATCGGTAACATCATATTTGGCACCAGTTTCATCGGATTTCCAGATTAGGGCTTTTTGATCCAGAAGCAAGACAACGCCTTTGAAGGAAGATTCAACACCGATCGGCAGAGCCATAATGGCGGGGTTGGCGCCGAGACGGTCTTTAATATCCTGAACCGTGGCGAGAAAGTCAGCGCCGAGTTTGTCCATTTTATTAACAAAACAGAGACGGGGAACATGATATTTATCAGCCTGATGCCAGACGGTTTCTGATTGGGACTGGACGCCTTCTTCGGCGTCCAAAACAGTGATGCCGCCATCAAGAACCCGCAAAGATCGTTCGACTTCGGCAGTAAAGTCAACATGGCCGGGGGTATCGATAATATTAATCCGGTGTTCAACCGGATCAACTGCGCCAGACATAGTCGGAGTCCAGAAAGCAGTGGTGGCGGCAGACATAATGGTAATGCCGCGTTCCTGCTCCTGCGCCATCCAATCCATCTGGGTGGTGCCTTCGTCGATGTCGCCGAGCTTGTAGGTTTTGCCTGTATAGAAAAGAATCCGCTCAGTGGTAGTGGTTTTACCGGCATCAATATGGGCAATAATGCCGATGTTTCTAATCTTGTCCAGAGGCACTTGACGCTTTCTGGCGGTGTCTGATTGAGTAGCCATAGAGGGGCAATAAAAATCGCTTCTCTTGAGGAAGCGATGTCTTTAAGAGAAACAGAATTAATTAATAAGTAAGAGGATTATATACAAAAAATTGGCGATTGTCTACTTGAGTAGCCTACGAGGAGACTCCTTGTAGGTTAAAGTTGGGCCCGGGCGGGAATTTCGGTAAAATCAACCCCAGCAATTAAGTTTAATTTTCTGGCCGTTGATTCAGAAATATTTACCAGACGAAAATTATCAACCAGTTCTTGAAAATTTTTTCGAGCCTTAAGTTCTTGATTAGCTGTATCAGTAATTGTTTGTGTTCCTTCCAAAAAATGAGAGTACCATTTTTGAACAAAATAGTTTTTCTTAAGTCGAGAAGACCTCGCTTATAAAACAGTAACTATGGTTTCTTCTGTTTTAGGTCGGAAAAATTGACGATAGTCTTTAATCTCCCCTCCTTTATATTTTAATATTGGAATTGATGGTTTTGAGGTTTCTAACATAATTTTATAAAAAAACTGCTGATAATTCAGGCAGTAAGGCTAATTATATACAAAAAACCTACAAATGTCTACTTGAGGCGCCTACGAGGAGACTCCTTGTAGGTCCTAAAAAAACCCGGCGAGGTCGGACCTTGCAGGTAAACTTACTTATTTTTTGGCAAAATGGAAAAAATATGGTTCCAGGGCCGGATCAACATTTATATCTGGAGTGAAAAAAAAGCTAACTAAGGCACTTCGAGAATAAAGCCGGGCAGAAACAGGTTTTTGGACGATGTTAAACTGGTTTTGATTAAAAGAATGGAAGAAAATATACATTAATTCAATAATGGCTTTGTGTTCGCATAACTGAACTTGGCCGCCCGGTTTTAACACCCGATTAATCTCGGCAAATAAACGAGGAATGACAGCCTGGGCGGTTTTAATTCTGGAAAATAATAAATTGGTGTCGATCCGGCTGACAGAAGCCGCAGCTAAGGGCAAATTTTCAGCTTGGCCGCCAAGATAGAAAACAGGCTTATCCGGGAAAAGGGTTGGCGGCAAAGGCTGGCCACAAAAAAACTTATCAAGAATGATTAATTGAACGCCGGGGTGATTTTCTGGTTGAGAAAGGTTTTGATAATAATCGCCTCTTAAACCACCAATGTCTAACCAAGTTTCTAGCATTTGCGGGCGATTATAACACAAAAGAAAGGAAACTGAGCGCCTACAGGGTCGGACCCTGTAGGTCGGTAGCAGAAGAAGCGGTAAAGACAAAAGTGGAGAGAATCAGGTTGGATAAAAATTGTTTATCGGTATTATCAATAATATATATTTGGTAATCGTAGATTTGAGGATCGGCAATATTTTTTAGGTAGATAATTCCTGTTTGATTATGACAGCCTTCGATAGTATTAAGCATATCGTATCTTTCGCCCTCTCTATTAGCGACATTAAAGGGGTAGGTAGAAAAATTCTTATTGACCGTGACTCCATTTTTCGGAAAGATAACATCAAAACTAAAGTCGTAACCGCAGACTAAGTTTTTTTTACCCTGGGTTATTTCGACATGGTCTTCACCGATAAGCAATTGAGCATCGAGGGGGTATTGAAAACTAAAATTTTCAGCGGTGTTGGTATAAGTTTTCCAATCGGTAAATTTGAAAGTCGAGAGAATTAGGTCGAAGGTTTTTAGGTTGGCTTGATAGTTTTCAGTCCCCTTGTCTGCTAACGGATAGGTAAGATAAATTTCGTAAATTTTGTCTTGGTATTTAAAGGTTGGGTTGGAATCGGTGGCACTGATTTCAAAAGAACCGGTGTTGGTGTAAAGATTATCGCCAATATCCCGCTTAAATAAATTCAGACCGGAAACGGTGACCGGGACAGAGGGAACCTGTTTAGCGGTGCCACCAATACCCTGAATATTAGCGTAAATAGCAATCAGATAATTGTTTTTAGAGAGGGTGAGTTTATTGTTAATATCAACTGATGCGCCTACGGTATTAATTTGCCAATCGCTGGGATATTTAAAAGAGTAATTTTGAACGGAATTTTCATAAAGCTGCCAATCAGCGGTGGGATCGGTTATTTCCGGCGAAGGCTGGGGGGAAATAAGGGAAGTTGACGAAGGAGAGGGTTGCCCCGGGACAGCTTGTTTTTTAAGTTGATAGTATTTAAAGGCAAAAACTGAAGCGGCAATTAAAATTAAGGCTAAAACAATAAAGATGCCTTGAGGGGATTTTGGTTTAAGGGCTTCGGGGGAGATTATGGGCGGCTCAGTCGGCGGAAGAGTGGGAGGGATTGGCGAGGGCGGAATTGGCTCCATGGTTTAGTTTAACACATTGACTTTGCCCCAGATAGCGACAATGCCGGAGCCCATTAAGAGAAAGCGAACCAGGCGGCCGAGAAAAGTCGGGATTAAGAAACGCCAAAAAGGCAGTTTTAAATAACCGGCGATGACGGCAATAAAATCATAAGGGAAAGGGATTAAAGCCCAGAAAAATAAGGCGTAGGGGCCGTATTTTTTAATCGAGACTTTGATTTTTTCGACTCGCCTGCCCCGAGGAAAAACAATGTCGCCATTCTTACCGGCCAGCCAGGAAACTGCGTCATTAAAAGCCATGCCTAAAGCGGTCACTGTGGCGACACCGGCGATGTTAAAAAAACGGGAAGCGGCGGGAATTAAAAACATCCCCGGCCCAACTAAATTAAAACCAAAAATACCCAAGTAGCCAAAGCGTAAAAAAGGTTCGGGTTTAATGGCAATAACAAAGGCGAGAAGGTAAAAAATCAGGGCGAAAACAAGTGAACAAGCTTTTAAAAAGCGGGTCATTACCAGCGAAAGTGACTAAATGCCTTATTGGCTTCGGCCATTTTTGTCATCTGGGCTTTCTTTTCCATGGCGCCGCCTTTATTTTCCAAAGCATCTAGGAGTTCGGCAGCCAGTTTTTCGGAAAAGTGATGAAATTCGCGGTTGGATCGGGCGCGGGCGGCATTAATAACCCAACGGATAGACAAAGATTCTTTGCGTTCGCCTCTGACCGGAGAAGGCACCTGGTAAGCGGCGCCGCCGATGCGGCGGGAACGGACTTCCATTGAGGGTTTTACATTGTCCAAAGCTTGGCGGAGGGTTTCCAAAGGATCGGTTTTAGTTTTTTCCTTGAGAATATCCAAGGCTTTATAAACATGTTTTTGGGCAATGGATTTTTTGCCGGCTTTCATCAAAACATTGATTAATTTAGCGACTAAACGGCTGTCGTAAATCGGATCCGGGGCGGTAAGTCTTTTGGTGATTTTACCTGATCGGGACATAGTTTATTCGGCTGGAGCAACTGGAGCGGCTGGGGCGGCAGGTTTGACTGCCCCCTGAGCGGCCGCAGTGGCGGTGGTGGCGCCAGATTGTTTGGTGCCGTATTTGGAACGAGATGATTTACGATTGACAACACCGGCGGCATCAAATTTGCCGCGGATAATGTGATATTTAACACCGGGGAGGTCTTTAACCCGGCCACCGCGAATTAAAACAATGGAGTGTTCGGCCAAGTCATGACCAATACCAGGAATGTAGGCGGTAACTTCTTGTTTATTGGATAACCTGACCCGGGCAACTTTTCTAAGCGCTGAGTTGGGTTTTTTCGGGGTCATGGTTTTAACCAACAGGCAAACTCCCCGCTTTTGGGAGTTAATCGTCGATTTCATGCGCCGGTCTTTAAGATTGAAAGTTTTTCTTAAAGCCGAGGCTTTAATCCGATTGGCTTTCCGGGTACGTTTCTTTCTGACCAGCTGGTTGATGGTTGGCATATTATTCCTGTTTGGCTCTTTCTTCACTAGTAGGAATGAGCCGGCCAATTATAACATTTTCTTTCAGGCCTAAAAGTTTATCGATCTTACCGCTGGCAGCGGCATTAGTCAAAATGCTGGAGGTATTTTGGAAGGAAGCGGCGGATAACCAAGACTCGGTATGCAGAGAAGACCGGGTAACACCCAAGATAACTTGCCGGGCTTTGGCGGCTAAGCCTTTGTTAGTTTTGGCAGTGTCGTTTTCTTCATTAAACCGGGTGTTTTCCACAAACTCGCCGATTAAAAGTTCGGTGTCGCCGACAGTTTCGACCTGGACTTTGTCCGACATCTTGCGAACAATGACTTCGAAGTGTTTGTCGTGAATCGGAATTCCCTGAGATTCATAAACGGCTTGAATTTCTTCGATTAAGTATTCCTGGGCAGAGAGCATGCCGCGAGTTCTTAAGAGTTCTTTAATGCTGACTGAACCAGAGGCTAGCTGTTCGCCAAGGCCGACTAGCTGGCCGGTTTTGACTCTGAGAGTTGAGGTTAAGGGCACAAGATAAGATTTCGACTCAGATTTTTGGTCATGAATCGGAGTCACCGTAATTTCGTAACCGCGGTTAGTATCTTTGACGGAAACTTTACCGGCAACCTCGGAAAGAGGGGCAATTATTTTTGGATTTCTGATTTCAAACAATTCTTCAACACGAGGCAAACCTTGGGTCACGTCAGAGATAACAATACCGCCGAAGTGCTTAACCCGCATGGTTAACTGAGTGCCCGGTTCGCCAATACTTTGAGCGGCAACGACTCCGACCGGGGCGCCGATGGTAACTTCTTTTTTGGTGGAAAAGTCCCAACCGTAACACTTAGCACAAATGCCGTGTTTGGCCTGACAACTTAAAGGTGAGCGAACCATAACTGATTTAACTTGGGCTTTAGTAATAGTCGCGGCCATGTCTTCATTAACCAAGGTGTCTTTTTTAGCAATCACTTTTTTGGTTTTAGGGCTTAAAACGTTTTCAGCTAAGTAACGGCTGGTAATTCGGGTGGCAAAGTGCTGGTTACGCTTACCGTCATTGGAGATGGTAAGGCCAGCTTTGGTTTTACAGTCAGTGAGCCGAATAATCATGTCGTGGGCAACGTCAACCAAACGACGAGTCAGATAACCGGCGTCAGCGGTTTTAATAGCTGAGTCGGTCAGGCCTTTTCTGGAACCACGAGAAGAGGTCACGTATTCAAAGATTGATAAGCCTTCCCTAAAGTTTGATTTAGTCGGCAACTCAACGATTTTACCAAGCGGATCAACGACTAAACCTCTCATGGCGGCTAATTGTTTAACTTGATCTTTGGAGGCTCGAGTGCCGCCGGAGTTGATGATTAATTTTACGGCGTTTTCTTCATCAAAGCTGTTCCAGGTTTTGTCAGCAATAACATCAGTTGTATCCATCCATAACTGGTTATTAAGACGACGTTTTTCTTCCCGGGTAATTAAACCATTTTTGTAGTTTTCTTCAATCAAGGCGGCTTTTTTGTTAGCTTCTTCAATCAAGCGACCCTTTTCCGGAATCGTCTTACAGTCAGAGACGGAGACAGACAAGCCAGAAACAGTAACTGCGGTAAAGCCGAAATCTTTTAAGTCATCGATTAATTTGACCATTTCATCCGGGTTGCAAAGAGCAATCGCCTTTTTAATTAAGGCTTTAATGTCTGAGGCTTTAACCGGTTGGTTGATAAACCGGAGGTTCTCAGGCAAAGCTTGATTAAAGAGAAGGCGGCCAACGGTAGTTTCAACCAGTTCGCGACCGAGTTTAACTTGAATCGGTTGGCGGGGCTGGATCACTTTTAACTGATAGGCTAAGATTGCTTCCGGCTGCGAGCAAAAAATTGTGTTGCTGGGTTCGATTGAGGCGTCGATGGAGGTAAAGTAATAAATACCCAAAGCCATTTCTTTGTTTGGCAGGGTCACCGGAGAACCATCAGCTGGTTTTAAAAGATTGTTTTTAGGCATCATGAAATCGATGGATTCTTTGGTGGCATCTTTGGAAAGAGGCACGTGAACTGCCATTTGATCGCCGTCAAAATCAGCATTGTAACCAGCACAAACACAAGGATGCAAGTGAATGGCGTTGCCTTCAACCAAAACCGGGTAAAAAGCCTGAATGCCGAGTTTGTGCAAAGTGGGAGCACGATTTAAAAGAATCGGGTGGTCGGTGATAATGTCTTCTAAAATATCGAAGACTTCCGGCGGACGACGGTCAAGAACGTTTTTGGCTGATTTGACATTAGGAGCGAGACCGCGATTAATTAATTCTTTTAAAACGTAAGGTTTAAAGATTTCCAAAGCCATTTGCTTAGGGATACCAGCTTGATTTAAAGTAAGCTCTGGACCAACGACAATAACCGAACGGCCCGAGTAGTCAACTCTTTTACCGAGCAAATTTTGACGGAAGCGACCCTGTTTACCCCGCAACATATCGGCTAAAGAACGGAGTTCTTTGACTCCACGGCGGCGGGTTGCCCTGGCTTGAGAGCTGTCAATTAAGGTATCAACTGCTTCTTGGAGCATGCGTTTTTCATTTCTTAAAATAATTTCCGGGGCGCCTAAGTTAATCAGGTGCTTAAGACGGTTGTTGCGGTTGATAACCCGCCGGTAAAGATCGTTAATATCTGAAGAGGCAAAGTGGCCGCCAGAAAGCTGAACCATAGGTCTTAAATCCGGCGGAATTACTGGCAAGATGGTAATAATCATCCAAGACGGATCAATGGCAACCTTACGGAAGCCTTCAAGAATGCGAAGGCATTTAATGGCCTTGATTTGACGCTGGCCGGAATAGTCCTGAACTTCTTGGTGATATTGGTCGATCAATTTGTCTAGGTCAATTTTCTTAACTAACTCTAAAATAGCATCCGCGCCCATACCAACCGTCATAAATTCACCAGCGTTATAGTCGACTAATTTGAGATACTCTTCTTCGGTTAAAACAGTGTGGGGATAAATGCGTTTGACCAAGTCTTTAACCGTAGAAAAGATTTCTTTAGCGGTTTCTTTTTCATTGACTAAAGTTTCACGAATGGAAGCAATTTCGCGCTTGGCTTTGAGATTGGCTTCATTGATAGCCATTTCTGCCTGTTCTTTGGTTTTAATTTTGACTTTAATATCTTTAACTGTTTGGGTGTTGGCGGTTTCGACAGCTTTAATATCTTGTTTAAATTTTTCGTCAAGATCTTTAATTTTGACTGTAAACTGCTGATCAAGATTAATATAAGTAGCTTTTTTCAAATCTTTATCGACTTCAATAACCAAGTATTTGGCAAAGTAAATAACTCCAGCTAGGTTGCGAGGAGAGATGTTTAAAATCAGAGAGAGATGGGAGGGGGCACCTTTGAAAAACCAGATGTGGGCAACAGGACAAGCCAGGGTAATATGGCCCATGCGTTCGCGCCGAACACGACTTTGAGTAACTTCAACCCCGCATTTATCACAAATAATTCCCCGATAGCGAATACGTTTATATTTGCCGCAATAACATTCCCAATCTTTGGTTGGGCCAAAAATCCGCTCGCAGAATAAACCATCTTTTTCTGGTTTTAGAGTCCGATAGTTAATTGTTTCTGGTTTTAAAATTTCTCCATGAGACCAAGTTTTAATTACTTCTGGTGAAGCAAGTTTAATTTGAAGGGTGGAGAAATCAGTAAGTTTACTCATTAGTTTCCTTTTTTTCTTTAGTTGATTCAACTTTAGACTTCTCTAGTTGATCTTCTGATTCGTCGTCGTCTTTTAACTCAGCTTCAGTAATCCCTCCAGGAATAATATTTAAACAAAGGCTTTGAAGTTCTTTAACTAAAACGCGGAAGGATTCGGGAACGGTAGCTTCGGGAATATCTAAGTTTTTAACAATGGCTTCAAAGGCTTTAGCGCGTCCAACTACGTCATCAGATTTAATAGTTAACATTTCCTGGAGCGTGTGGGCAGCCCGATGGGCTTCAAGGGCCCAAACCTCCATTTCACCTAAACGTTGTCCACCCATCTGAGCTTTACCACCTAATGGCTGTTGGGTGACCAAAGAATAGGGTCCGGTGGAACGAGCATGAGTCTTATCTTCCACCATGTGGATTAACTTTAAGATGTAGGCGACGCCGACAGCGGTTTGAGTGGCAAACGGTTCACCAGTGCGACCGTCATAAAGTTGGACTTTGCCAGAGATTGGTAAATTGGCTTTCTTGAGTTGATTAGTGACCAAGTTCTCATCAACATGTTCGAAAACCGGAAGAGCAAATTTTTGTCCAAGTTTTTTGGCAGCCCAACCAAGTTGAGCTTCCATTAATTGCCCTAAGTTCATTCTGGCTAAAACTGAAAGAGGGGAGATAATTACATCAACCGGGGTGCCATCTTTAAAATATGGCATGTCGGCCACCGGAACGATTTTACTAATAACACCTTTGTTCCCATGGCGGCCAGCCAATTTATCACCAACGACGATTTTTCTCATTTGAGCTACTTGGACAACTACTTTTTTAATTACGCCTGGATCCAATTCATCACCTTTATCTCGATCAAAGATTTTAACCTCAATAACAGTCCCGCCCTCGCCGTGAGGAACTCTTAAACTAGTATCTCTTACCTCTCTGGCCTTTTCTCCAAAGATAGCACGAAGCAGTCTTTCTTCGGCAGTAAGTTCGGTTTCACCCTTAGGAGCGATTTTCCCAACCAGAATATCATTCGGTTCAACTTGGCTACCAATCACGACAATCCCATCCTCGCCAAGATTAGCCAATTCAGTTTCACCAACATTGGGAATGTCTCGAGTCAATTCTTCGGGACCAAGTTTGGTATCCATGACTTTAGCTTCATACTCATTAATCATGATTGAAGTCAAGACATCTTCTTTAACTAATCTGTCAGAGATAATGATGGCGTCTTCATAGCCCAAACCTTCATAACTCATGTAGGCAATATTTAGATTTTGCCCTAGCGCTAATTCTCCGTGATCACAAGCAGGACCGTCTATAATTAGGTCTCCGGTTTTAACTTTATTTCCCACTACTACTAGTGGTTTTTGTGAATAACAAGTAGATTGAGTGGTTCGATTAAATTTTGTTACTTGATAGTGAAGTTCATTGCCTTCAATTGTCACTGTTTCTTGAAGAGAGTTTTTTAGATCTTTAACTTTTTTAATCTCTTTAGCATCGGATTTGATAATGACTTTTTGACTATCGACATAGATAATGGTTCCGGGAATTATGGCTTGGACCGTACGTTTCATAGCAGAGACTACCTCTTGTTCCATGGCTGTCCCAATAATAGGAGCCTCAGGATTAACCAAGGGTACTGCTTGACATTGCATGTGTGTGCCCATTAGGGCTCGATTGGCTTCATCGTGAGCGATAAATGGAATCAAGGAGGCTGAAGTGCCGACTACTTGTCGAGGAACAACATCAATATATTCAAGTTGGCTGGCGGAAATTTCAATAAATTCTGTTTGGTAACGAGCCGGAACCCAGTCTTTAATAATATACCCTTGGTTATCGACAGCAATTTCAGCGTGGGTAATATAGTGATTTTCTTCTTCGTCCGAAGCAAGATAAACTATTTCATCGGTAACCCTCATTTTAATTTGATTACCTTTTTTCTCCTGGATTAATTTTCGATATGGAGTCTCAAGAAAACCAAATTGATTGACGCGGGCGTAAAGAGCTAAATAGGTAACTAGGCCAATATTTGGTCCTTCAGGAGATCTAACTGGACAAATACGGCCATATTGACTGGAGTTAATATCCCGCATGGAAAAAGATGCCCGCTCCCGAGTAACACCTCCAGGACCCATAACGGATAAACGACGAAGGTTGTCAATTTCGGATAAAGGATTAGTTTGATCTAAGATCGTTGATAAGCGATTTCGTCTGAAAAAATCGGAAACCGAGGCAATAACTGGTCGTGGATTAACTAAGGTACTAGGAGTGATTTCAACATCAGCTTTAGCCAAACTCATTTTTTCTCTAATTGACCTTTCCAACCTAAGTAAGCCAACCCTAAAGGCACTAGTAGCAACAAGTTCACCAACTCGACGGACACGACGGTTAGATAAACTGTCAATGTCGTCAACTCGACCTTGGCCATTTTGAAGACCAATTAAATATTTTATTGTGGCGACGATATCATCAGGAGTTAAAACCCGAGTTTTAAGATCAATGTTAAGCCCTAGTCGTCGATTAGTTTTATATCGACCAACATCACCAAGATCATAACGCTTTGGGTCAAAAAACATCCGATGTAACAATTCTTTAGCATTTTCTAAGATAGCTGGTTCGCCTGGGCGCATTTTTTGATAAATTTCAATTAAAGCTTCTTCGTGAGTTTTAGTTGGGTCTTTTTCCAAGGTTGATAATATATAAGGGTGTTTTTGATCTGTGTCGGCTTGATTAAAAAGCTTTAATAGCTCTTCATCGTCAAAAGGACGGGTGGCTCTGAGCAAGGTAGTAGCGGGAAGTTTACGGTGACGATCGATTTTAACTGAAATAGTATTGTAGCGGGAAATATTGATTTCTAACCAGGAACCGCGCAAGGGACGCAGTTCTGCCTGATAAAGATTTCTGCCTGTGGACAGATCAACTGTACCAGAGAAAAAGACTCCGGGAGAACGAACCAATTGATTAACAACTGCCCTTTCGATGCCATTGATAATAAAAGTGCCGATATTGGTCATTTGAGGAATATCCCCCATAAAGACTTCTTGCTTAATTACTTCGCCTGTTTGCAAATTAGTCAATTTAGCCTTAACCTTTAAAGGAACTTCATAAGTTAAGCCTTTTTTAAGAGCTTGGTTAGCTGAATATTTAGCCATTCCAATCGAGTGTTCACTAAACTCTAACTGCCAGTTCTTGCCAGTAAAATCGTTGATGGGCGAAATGCTTTCTAAAGCCTCTTTAATGCCCTGATTTAAAAACCATTGATATGATTCAAGTTGAACATCTAAAAGATTTAATTGGGGGAGGTTTTTTGGAGGATTTTTCCAGAAAATTCTATGGTCGTTTTTAATCATGTTATAAAAAACACAAAAAACGGGCATTAGTCCCGTTTTTTGAATTATAGGCGATTATTTGTCAATGAAAAAAATAAGGTAGGACACTTTATTTTAAGGCGTAACTTGGAAATTGACGAACAAAGACTAGCCTGCACGCTAACAGGCTAAGATAAAAGTAATATAACAAAATAACTAAGATTGTCAAGGGGTAAATTTGGTTTAGCGCAGGTATTTGTCAATGTTAGCGTTGTGACCGGCCAAATCTTCAGCATAGTGGTTGTAACCAGAAGAATCAGAAAGATAAAAAAGGTAGTTGGTTTTAGCTGGTTCAAGAGCAGCTTTAAGAGAAGCTAAACCAGGATTAGATATAGGTTTAGGGGGTAGCCCAGGATAAAGATAAGTATTATAAGGAGAGTCTATGGCTAAGTTTTGTTTGGATAACTCCTTTTTCCACCAATTATCAGGCCTGCCAATAATATACTGAACTGTGGCGTCAATTTGTAAAGCCATACCGAGTTCTAAGCGATTATGCAAAACGCTGGAAACTAAAGGCCGATCCTGGGCATGCTTGGCTTCTCTTTCAATTAAAGAGGCTAAAATAATCAGGTCATCGTCTTGAGTAGGGCTTTTTTGATCAAAGGTGTCAGTCAGAAGCTTAATAATATCTTCGGCAGAGGCAGTTTGGGGAATAAGATATGTGTCAGGAAAAAGATGACCCTCATAAGGTTTGGCGGCGAGAATAAAAGCTTGCGGGTCAAGATTAGACTTATCAGCCAATCTTTGAGCATACTCTTCTCCCCTTAAACCTTCAGGAAAAGTAATCCAATAATCTAAACTACCATGAGTTAAAGAGTCGATGATCGTAGACAAATCCATTGAAGGCGATAAACGAAAATCGCCAGCCTGAAGTTTATTACCTAAACTTTGCTGATCAATTAATAAATTGAAGGCAAGTTGACTTTTGATAAAACCGCTGGTTTTAAGTCTTTGGCCGATAATTTTAGCTGATTGTCCTTGGGGCACGACAAAGACTTGGGGAGCAGAGTTTTTTTTATCAACCGGTGAATTCGCCCAGCGCCAAAACAAGACTCCAGCAATAAATAAAAGAATTAGACTGATGACACCAAGTAAAAACAACTTTTTAAACATGGTTTAGACTTCTTCAAACAAGGCGCGGCGGTATTTATTGGTTTTAGTGTCTTTAATAAAGATTCGGCCACATTTACAGGTGATTTTTTCTTGACCCGGCTTGGCTGAACTAGCTTTAGCTTTATTTAAAGGCATGCCACAACCAACACACTGACCACGAGAAAGCAACCAAGCTTGAACTGGAGCAATAACGTTTTTAAACATAACCTACCTCCTTTACTTTTTAATCGTATCAAGATAGTCCTGCAAAATCAAGGCGGCAGAGACACGATGATCCAACCGGCGTTTTTTTTGCGGGGCATGAGCGGCAAACAGTTTGGCTTGAGCCTCTTTGGTGGTTAAAGTTTCGTCTTGAAAAACGACGTTAATATTAGTAAGGATATTAAGCTCTGCGGCAAATTCTTTAATCACCGGAGCTAGTTGACCTTCTGGCAGCCCAATCACAATTTGATCGATAGCCTGTTCCTGACAAAGATGGGTTAAAAAGCCTAAAATTTGAGGCATAGATTGATAAGTTTTTTCAACCAGGGGCTGAGCTAGAGGCCCGTCAGCCAGACTCAATCCAAGATGGCGTAAACCAAAATCAATGCCCAAATAACGCATAATATTTATCCTATTGCAATATTAATTGTGGCAAAGAGAATTAAAATCATACCGATTGTTCGGTAAACATAGACTTTCAAAGAGTGGTGTTCCAATAAAGACGGTTTCCAAAACGACAAGATCACACTTAAAACCAATGCAATCGGTGCGGTTAATAGAGATAAAGCTGAAGAAATGGTTAAATTAGACTGAAAGGCGGTAAATAATGAGGTTGCTCCGACAGTTGAGAAAAACCCAGCAAAAAATAACGGTTTAATTTTAACAAAAGAAGTCTTTATATTTTTAAAGCCAATAATTAAAGGAATAACTAATAAGGTTAGCAGAATTGCGGTTAAATCGCCCCAGAAAATAAAGGCAAAAGAACTCATGCTTTTTAAACCAAAACCGGCGAAAAGGTTGGATAAAGCATGAAAAATTTGTTGCAATAGAATAAACCCAACCGCTAGTTGAAAAAATGACTTTAACTTAAATTGTTCATCTAAAGTCACTAAAACCGAGCCAACCAGCATAATTAAAATTAAATAATAATTTTGAACGGGAAATCTCTCCCCCAGGAAAAAATAGGCTAAAACAGCAATCAGTCCGGATTGGAGTTGAAATAGGGATGAAAAGCTGGATACGTCTAAATGATAAATAGCTTTAATAAAAAAAACTTCGCCAATAAAAAACACAAGGGCGTAAAGGAAAATATATTGCCAACCAATTTGAGGAATAACTACAGGAAAGAAAATAGGAATCAGTAATAAAAACGGTAAAAGCGTTAGGGCAGAATATAATTGTAAGACCCAGGGGTTATTAATTTTGTGTTTACTGGTAAATTTATAAGTTAAGTTGGATAGCGCAAAGGATAAAGCCGCCAGCAGCGAAAAAACAATAAATGGCTGCATAAATTACATTTCTACCAAGGAGGCTTTAATAATACCACGGCGGAGATAAGTTCCAGGCGGAACGCAGGTTACTAAAGAAAGTTCTTTCCGATTATAACGCTGTTCTAAAATATCAATTTCACCCGGATTAACTTCTAAGTATTCATAAACCACATATTTATAAGTAATGCCGTCAAAGTTAATAATAATTTCATCGCCAGGCTTAAGCGCAGGCAGAAGGGAAAAAACAGAACGATAGGATTTTGGGTTATAAAACTGAGGGAGAATAGAGTGCCCAAAAATAACGGCGTTGCCTACTTCGCCGGGATTAGCCGTACCGCCATAATGAATTAAGCTAGCATCCAGGTTGTCGCCGCCAATAGTCACAACCGCATCTTGAATTCGAAGTTTTGGAATATTTACAGTGTAATGAGTAATATTAGATGGGTTTAAGAATGTCTGGGGTTTGGAAAAGTTAAACCAGTTGGAAACTCGATTAAAATCATTGCTCGTAGTTTGGGCCAGGACCTGAGGGTTTTGAGAGTCAGTTGGGCTGATAATGCTTTTGTTGGCAATTAAAGAAGTTTCCGGAACCGGTTTAAGAATACTTTGACGCCTAGTTTGCCAACCAATAGTTAATTCATATGATAAAATCGGGTAGCCGACAGAAATAATCAAACTGGCACCAACAACAATCATGACCGTGGGTAGTAATGATTTAAATTTAAGCCAAAGCTGATTCTGTTGAAATTGTCGATAAAGTTTTGCCTGATCAGCTGGAGGCTGTTTAAGGTAGACGTAGGTCATAGTTATTCGGATTTAACTTCAAGCAAAATATTTTTGGTGACATGAGGAAGGGTTTTTAAGCTCTTAGGCAAATTGGGTTTGATAATAATATCAGCTCTTAAAAAGGAGGGCAGAGAGGTTAAGTAGTCCTGAATCGTTTGGGGGTAGTGGCCTTTCAACTGATCTTTAATCGCTTCAAAGTCTAGTTTTGGCAGTAAGTTGGCCTTATAGCTGGCTTGAATAGTAGCAGTATTATCCTTATTGAGCTTAGCTGGTTCTAAGTTAGCTTGACTGGAATCACTGACTTGAAAGTTGTCGGGAATTTTTTCTTTTATCGCCTCATTTAGGAGTAGCTGTAAATCAGTTTGATTGTAGCTAAGGGCAGTGTATTCTAATTTAGCTTCGATCACTAAAGTGTCGGCTTGTTCGTTGACGCTATGATTAAACTTTCTAGAGATCAGTTTTTCCTGGTCCTCGATTTCAACCAAGATTTTATTGTTGCCAAGACGGGCTTGCAGTTCAGTTTGGGCTTTGGTAATTAGTTCAGGATTGATTTCAGTTAATAATTGATCAATATCGGCTTGGGCAACGGCTCTAACTTCCTGACTGGTGCCACCACTTAAACCAGCAGTTTTGGCATAGTAATCATCTTCGGAAAATTGTTTAAAAGCTAGACGGGTGTCAGCAGATAGATTGCTATCGGTGCCGATGTTATTGGCAGTAATCGAAGCGTCAGCTTTTCCCGGAGAAGTAATAATATCTTCTCCCTCTTTTCTGGAAGAACTGGAGGCAACAGTAGTATCTTCGTCAAGAGAAAAAGTTAAATTATTAGGACCGATTAAAACCGTGTTTTTGAGGAATGATTTGGTTTGATTAGTAACATTGTAAATAGTAATATTGCCAGTGGCAGATTCACCAACCAAAGCTTTTCCGGTAGTAGGAGTGGATTTACTAGCTTCAACGGAAATATCTACAGATTCTCCGGGTAGAATGGCTTTGACCGAATCAAGACTAGTAGCTTTTGAGTCAATAGTTATTTCAAGATCAGTGTCAATGGATTTTGGTTCAAAGTATAGAGTAATTTGGGCTTTGGGAAAATACCAATAGCTCAAGAAAACTAAGATGAATAAGCCTGCCAAACTGCCAATAATCCAGGTAATGGTTTTGGGGGCTGATTTAAACTTAATTGATTTAAGAATTTTATTTAACTTGGATAAAAAGGCAGTAAAAGTCGCTTTAATTAATTGAATTTTAGGAGTTTTTTTGGGTTCGACTGCTAGCTCAAGTTCAGGCTCTTGGATTTTTTCTGCTGCTGGTTTAACGGAAGCAGCGATATCAGCTGAGGTAAAGCCAAGATCGGCAGCAGAAAGAGATTTCGTCTCAGGTTCAGGAGAAGAAGGTTTGGCTTGAGATTTGATGTCAAAACCCAGGGATTTTGCCACTTCGCTGCCGCCGGATAAACTGATGGCTTTAATAGAAACATCAGAAGGCAAAACTTCGACTTTAGGAAAGTGAATAAAGGGGAGTTTTTCTTCCCAGTCATAGGAAGTAAGTTGCTGCCGGTCTTCTTCAAAGTCATGCTGACCATCATAGAGAATCATCCGCGAAGGCAGAGTGTCAATTTTTTCAAAACGGGAGAGGCCTTCTTCAACGTCTGGTCCTAAATCTCCGGATCGGCCAACCAGCTGGGTGCCGACTAACTTGCCTAGTTTGACTAAAGACAGATTAACTTCAGTGGAACTTAGTTGTAATAATATGGCACTGGGCGGAGTGCCTTCTTCAATCTTTAAATATTGAATCACCGCGGTGTTAGTAACGACAAAACCAAGGGGTTTAAATTCAAGCTCCTGGCAAATAGCTTTAAGGTAAGATTTTTTGTCGGGATTAAGATTTTCTTGATCCATCCAGGACTCAGGCAGACCAAAAATAACGCCCGATGGTTCAGGGGAAACGCCTTCAGAAACAGCGGAGATTGATTGATCAATAGCAGAGACAAGTTTTTCCTGGTTTTGGCCGTCCCAGGTTTGCGATTGACCGACTTTAACTACCTGGGTATGGCCATCAACTACTGTCCAAATGGCAGTTTTAATTAGTTCTTCGGCAATTTCAACCGCAAAAAAATATTCGTGTTTGGCTTCTTCTTTACTTTTAAATTTATTGAGCAGGTTAGTTAGTTCCATGAGTTAATACAGCATAAAGCCGGCGCTTATTAGCACCGATAGACTCTTGCTTTATAAGCTTAACACCTTCAATCTCCCCTGTCGAGTTAACGTGCGGACCGCCGCAAATTTCTTTGGAAAAACTACCAATAGAATAAACGGAAACTTTGTCCGGGTAGGTTTCTTTAAAAAAAGCCAGAGCACCGGATTTAATGGCCGCTTCTTTGCTGGTAATGGTTTTTTTAACCGGAAGGTTTAGTTTAATTTGCTGATTAATTATTGTTTCAACCTGGTGCATTTCAGCTGACGATAAGGCTTGGGGGTGGGAAAAGTCAAAGCGCAATCTTTCGCTAGTAATGTTACTGCCTTCCTGATGAACCTGGTCGCCCAAAACCTGACGCAAAGCTTGATGGAGTAAGTGTGTGGCAGTGTGAAATTTGATGACGGTTTCGGAATGATCGGCTAAGCCGGCTTTAAACATACCGGCAGAGGCAGTTCGGGAGGACTGTTGATGCTCAAACTGAAGTTTTTTAATAGCATCAATATCAATTTTTAAACCTTTTGAGGTTAAAATTTCCCGGGTAATTTCAATGGGGAAACCATAAGTTTGAAACAGGTCAAAGGCAAATTGAGGGGTAATGGTTTTGGCTGACTGTTTATCGATTAGTTTAAGGCCTTTTTCCAAAGTAACTCTAAATTTAGACACCTCTGGTTGTAAGTTTTCAGGAAAATCGCCAGGTAATAACTCACCTTTAAGAGAACGCATTTTAACACAGGCGCGGCGGATCAGGCGCCTTAAAATATAGCCCTGTTGTTTATTGCTGGGTTCAAGACCTTGGTCAATCATCGCCTTGGCCGCCCGTAAATGATCAGCAATTATCCTCATTGGCGGTTGGTTATCGCCGATATATTCTTTTCCGGTAACTTTTTCTAAATAGCTAATCATTGGCTGAAAAATGTCTATCTTAAAAATGTCTGGATCATTATTAACTGCGGCGACTATGCGTTCCAAACCGCCGCCAAAGTCAACATTTTTCTTCGGCAAAGGTTTTAAAGAACCGTTGTTTTGCTTTTCAAATTCCATGAAGACTGAGTTGCCGATTTCTAAAAACCGGCCGCAGTTACAGTTGGGATGGCAGGTCTGGCCATATTTGGGATTGTGTTTAGCCTGGCTAAATTCAAAAAATATTTCACTGTCAGGACCGCCGATTTCTCCCGGAGGCATTTTATCTGGGGAACCGGAACGGGACCACCAGTTTTCCGGATAGTAATGAATCCGGGAATCAGGAACCTTAAGTTTTTGATAAAGTTTAAAAGAAGCCAGGTCTTTAGGGACTGATTTTGAGCCAGCATAGACAGTGATATGGAGTTTTTGGGGATCAAGTTCTAAGGTTTTGGTAAAAAATTCCCAAATCCAAGGCAGTTGTTCGGCTTTAAAGTAGTCACCCAACGACCAGTTGCCCAGCATCTCAAAAAAAGTCGTGTGGCGGTTATCGCCGACTTCATCAATATCCTCGGCTCGAAAACAAGGTTGAGAATCAACCAAACGTTGGCCCATCGGGTGAGACTCGCCTTTCAAAAAAGGCACTAACTGCTGCATGCCGGAACTAGTAAACAAAGTGGTCGGGTCGTTGGTCGGCACCAAGGGCGCCGGCGGAATAATCGCGTGGCCTTTGTCCTTAAAAAACTTTAAATACGCAGAACGAATTTCAGCAGAAGTCATGAGGTTATTGTAGCAGACTTAGTTTGACTTAGTCGTCATCCAATAACGCTGGGAAAATAATATTTTGGCCTACATCTTGAGGAATTAAAACATTTTCACATTCATGCTTATCATGACCTAAAAAAATGCTTCCCTTTTTTCCTCCGGCTGAAACAGAAATAAATGTGGCCCCTGCGGGTAATAATTTAGCGGCCTCGTCGGAAATAAAGATGGTATTATCTCCAGAAGGATCTGGGAAAATACTAATATTATCGGGCACGTCTACCTGCTGACCATTAGAAAGCTCAATAATAGTCATAGGGTGGAATTATACCATATGTCTACTTTACCAACGGGCGGCCGGATTTGGAGAAGACGTTTTTCTTAATGGTTTTAATTTTCTTTCTAGCAACCATTTCGACGGCTTCGGGTAAAGAGACAGTTTTAGTCTGTTTTTTCACTTCTTTAATTAGCTGGTCAACGTGATTTTTGGCCTCACGATAGTAAGCGGAAATGATTTTTTTGGTTTTTTTACCAGACTCGGTCTTATACAGATAAGCAATAACAGCAGAAGCGATAGTGCCGATTAACAAACCAGAGGTAAAGTTGACCGATTTAGCTTTTTCTTCGGTCATGTTCCTGTTTTTTGGAAACTAATTCCCCAGCCAGTTCAACCAGTTTGGCGCCTTTTTTCAGACCGGAGATAAACTCCGAGGCGTGTTCAATCGGGTCAGCCACAGATTTAGTGATCCGTTTCATATCATCCATCATCGAGTTGGTTTTAACCAGGGTCTTTTTAACTTCATCCAAGATTTTAAAGATATAGATAGAGAAAATAATCAAGAGAATGGAAAGAATAGTAACGACAATAACTAAAATAATCTGCGATAAAGTCAGCATAAATTATTCCTTGCTTTTTAATTGTCCGACTGTGATTACTACATCATAGTCACTGTCAGCTGTCAACAACTGGGCGGAATGAGTAACCTCGTAAGCATCGTTTAAAGCCCGGTCAATCGTTTCAAAAACTAGCTTGGGCGTATTTGGTTTTAACTCAACTTGGGTGAGAGTAAAGTTTTGGATATCAGCATTGTCGGCCGCAATTGAGGTAAAACCTTCAGCGGTTAAAATGTCTTTAACTGCAGCGGCCACACCTTTACCACCGGTGCCGTTTAAAACTTGGAGTTTATACTTAGTTAAATCAACAACTGGCAAGGCTGAAGGTGAAGCTTCAGCTGAGGGCAAGGGTGAGACAAGTATTTCTGGTGAAGGACTAGGTAAAACTTTTTTAGTTTTATTAAGGGCGTTTCTGGAAGTTAAAACCCCGCCGACGATCAAACCGATGATGATAAAAACTATTAAAAAAATAATCACTAGTTTTTTATTAACTATTGGCGCTTTAGTTGGTTTTGGGGGCTGGGGATTAATATTTAATACTTTTTCGTCTTTACCTTTAAGGTCTGATTTTAAGGCAATGCCAATTAAAGGATCTTCATTTCTAAGCCTGGCAATCACTTCTGGTTCAATCGCTTCAGTGTCAATTCCGGCTTCAGTTAGGGCCTGGCTTATGATTAAAAACTTATCCTGAACTGGGGCAAAGGCAATGACTTCTTTTTCAGTTTGATCTTTTTTGCCGGTTTCTTTAAAATCCCAATTGGTAGAGGTGAGAATTTCAGGAACAAGAGCAGTTAACTTGGCTAAAACTAATTGGCGCTCTTGGCTGGTTGGAGTATTTAAGGGGATTTTAAGAGTGACGACATAATTTAAGTCATCAGCTAAAAGTAACCTGAATTTGCTGGTTTTTAACTGTTTTTTGGCTTGGATTAAGGTTTCTTTTAAAGATTCAGGAGTCCAGCCGGTTTCATCGGCTTTTAAAACCCGGTTAGTTTTACCAGTAGAAACTAAAGAAACTTTAATCTTGTCTTGGGAAAAATATAAAATAGGGGTTTTTTTGAAAAACATCTTATTGAGTAATAATAACATATAAGATTAACTCTGTCTGTTTTTGGCGGCGGGAGACGGCTTTGAGTTTGAGTTCGTGGGTGCCGGGTGGGCCATTATATATAGTCGTAAAAGAACCGTCCGGTTCCAGATTGATAGTTTTATCATTTAAAGTTAAGGTGGCATCACGGTCGGTTTTGCCTTTAATTAAAACCGGGCTGGTGCCCTCTTGGGCCTCCTGGGGCTGGAAGATATTAATTGGCGGCGGCTGGTAGAGGCGAAAAATAGTGAAGCCTAAATAAAGACTTAGGGTAAACAAGACTGCTCCGGCGGCTAAAAGGTTACGGCCTAAGTTAGAATGAAAAAATGATTGATTTAAGGGTTGAGCCAGGCCTTTAGGAATGATTTTTTTAGACTGGTGACGGTCATAGTCACGTTTTAAAACCGCAATCGTTTTAAAAGGGTCAAGGCCAACGGCTTGGGCATAGTTTTTGACAAAACCTTGAATATAGGTGGGAGCGGGCAACTTTAAAAAGTGATTTTTTTCTAAATTAATTAAAGTTTTAACCGGAATCTTGGTTTTCCGGGACAGTTGAGTTAAAGTCAGTTTGGTTTTAACCCGACCGGATTGAAGCAGTTCGCCAAGACTTTGCATAGATTATTCCTGAGGGGCACGCTGGCTTAAAAAACTGTCGGCGTTACTGATTAAGACTTCTCTGGCTTTGGCCCCTTCTGAAGGGCCGACGGCAGCAGCTTGCTCTAACTGGTCTAAAATCCTGGCGGCGCGGGCATAACCGACAGAAAGCCGGCGCTGCAAGAGCGAGGCTGAAGCCCGGTCGTATTGGCAGATTACCCGAGCGGCTTCTTCAAACAATTCATCGATTTCTTCTGTGTCAGCCGTGCCGGGGCGACCGGGAGTTTTAGCCTGATATTTCTGGGTGACTTCTTCAGTATATTCGACCTTGAGAGTATTCTTTTTAATAAAATCAATTAAGTTTTTAGTGTCTCTTTCAGTGATAAAGGTTCCCTGAATCCGGGTAGCTTTGGCTTGGTCGGGCGGGATATAAAGCATGTCGCCGCGGCCTAAAAGTTTTTCGGCTCCGGGCGAGTCAATGATAACGCGGGAGTCAACCATAGAGTTAACATTAAAGGAGATCCGGCAGTTAATGTTAGCTTTAATCAAACCGGTTAAAACATCAACCGACGGCCGCTGGGTAGCCAGGACTAAGTGAATCCCGGTAGCCCGGGCCATCTGAGCTAAACGAGTAATGCTGTCTTCAACTTCGGACGGGGCATAGAAAATAATATCGGCTAATTCGTCAATAATAATGATAATGTAGGGCAGGGCTTGAAAACCGGAAAGCTCATTGTAGCCAGCAATGTTTCTGACTCCGACTTCAGCAAAGAGTTTGTAACGCCTTTCCATTTCCGAGATGCTCCACTTTAAGGCGGAAACGACCTTTGCCGGTTCGACAATGACCGGAGTTAAAAGATGAGGAATGTCGTTGTAAAAAGTCAGCTCGACCCGTTTAGGATCAACCAGGATAAACTTAACTTCCTGAGGACTGGCGCGGAAAAGCATTGAAGTAATAATGGAGTTGATACAGACTGATTTACCGGAACCAGTGGCGCCGGCGATTAAAACGTGGGGCATTTTATCAATGTCGGCAATGATCACTTCACCAGAAACATCTAAACCCAAGGGGAAGGCTAACTTGCTTTTGGTTTCTTTCATCTGTTTTTTGGCTAGAGTTTCTTTTAAGGGGACGATTTCCAAAGACCGATTAGGCACTTCCAGGCCGACAAGATTGCGGCCGGGAATCGGGGCTTCGATACGAATCTGACCTTGCGGAGCAGCCAGGGCTAAGGCCAAATCATTTTGCAAGCTGGTAATTTTAGATAACTTAGTGCCTTTGGCAATTTCAATGGCATACTGGGTGACGGCCGGACCATTATTAACTTCAACCACCCGGGCCTTAATCCCAAAGCTGTCTAGGGTTCTTTCGATAATGTCAGCTGATTGTTTGACATCACCCCGATCGGCTTTAGTGCCGGAAAAATCAGTCAGAATCGATAAAGGCGGATATTGCCACATGGCTTGTTGATCGCCGGGCTGGTTAGCGATAATTGGGATAGGCAGAGAGGGTTTAAATTCAGGTTTTAGCTTTATTTCTGCTTTATCGGCTTTATCTGAGGCTAAGCCTTTAACGATGTAACCGCTGGGTTTTTTATCAAATAAGGGCTGGGGCCGGTGTTTAAGATTTTGGATAAGGTTTTTAAGTTTTCGGTAAACTGCCTGAAAGGCTAAGACCATGTCTTCCAGACTGGTTTCAAAGATAACGACGAGGGCGACAAAGATGCCTGCCAGTAAAACCAGGGTGGCGCCGGAGCGATAGATTAAGTCAACCAAGCTAGTCCAGATCTGCTGGCCAATGGTGCCGGATCGGGTTAGGCTGGTAGCAGTAATTAAAAGAATGACCGAGCCGACAAAAACATTAGGTTTGGTAATCCGCCACTTTAACCGGGTAAGCATCAAACCGGCAGTTAATAAAATAAACGGCAAAAGCAATATCCCCCAGCCGAAAAGCGAGGTAAAGTAAGTATAGATCAGTTCTAAAAACTGGCTTTGACGGGAAAGAGAAACCATTATTAAGCCACCGAAAAGAATCAAACCGGTGGAGGCCAGAGTGTAAATGGTTTCCCGCGGCAGTTTAAGTTTAAACGGCTGTTTGCGTTTGCCTTTATTAGAATGTGTTTTGGACATAAAAGAATTTTACTTTAAGTCGTTTTGATTAACCAGCAAGGGTTCGAGCTTTAAAGTTTCAGCTAAGCGGTAGTGACCAGAAGAGTCAAATTCAACTACCTGGCCAGAGTTAGGGATGATGACTTGATCAGACCGATAGCCAATGGCTTCGGCTAATTTAGCATACTGATTCATATGGCGGAAAGCGCCGCCAATCGGATAAAGATAGTGAGGTGAAGTCAGATGAATTAACAGCTGGAGTTCGCCGGCTGAGGCGTGACCGGAAACATGCAAGTCATCATCAGTGTCCTGGTAAGCTACCTGAATGCCGGCTTTGGCCAACTCGTCAATAACCGCGTAGACTGCTTGTTCATTGCCGGGAATAATATCGGTGGAATAAACCACTTTATCATTTGGTTTAATTTTTAAAAACTTATGATAACCAGAGGCATAACGGGTCAACGATGAAGATTCTTGACCCTGACTGCCGGCAATAATTAAGCATAAGCGGTGATCAGGAATGGTTTTAAGCCGTTTTTTATTAATCGTAGTTTTCCGGGAAAATTTTAAAAAGCCTAAACGCTGGCTGGTTTGAACATTTCTTTCCATAGAGCGGCCGACAAAACAGATTTGGCGATTATGACTGACGGCAATGTCAATCGCCTGCTGAATCCGATGGATTTGGGAAGACATAGTAGTAAAGATGAGCCGGCCAGGACAGTGGCTAATTTCCCTCTCTAAAGCTTGGCTAAGGGTAGTTTCTGAAGGAGTAAAACCAGCCCGTTCACTTCTTAAACAATCGGAGAGCAGACAGAGAATGCCATGACGGCTTAAAGCGGCGATGCGTTTAAAGTTTGGCGGCTGATTATCTAAAGGAGTCAAGTCAAACTTAAAGTCGCTGCCATGATAGATAGGGCCAACTGGAGTGTTGATCAGGTAGTGAAAAGTATTGGGAACTGAGTGAGTGACGTGAATCGGATCAATAGTAAAGGGGCCGAGTTTGATTTGATCATATTCTTTAATTACCTTAATGGTTTGATGCTGGTTAAAGTCAGCGAGACGATCCTGGGCAAAACCGGCCGTGAGCTTGGAAGCATAAACCGGAACTGGACCAAGCTGGGGCAAGATGTGAGGCAGAGCCGCGTGGTGATCATCGTGGCCATGGGTGAGTAAAATCCCATGAATTTTAAAAGGCTTTGATTTTAAGTAACTGATGTCAGGAATGAGAATGTTGTCTGAAGCTTTATCTTCAGGAAAGCCAATGCCGCAGTCAACAATCAAGGCATCGTGGCCAAATTCATAAAGATACATATTGTTGGTGACCATACCCGGGCCGCCACCTAAGGGAATAATTCGAAGTAGATTCATAGGTTAATAATTGGGTAAATATTTTTTAATATTTTCGCGGGTAAGGTGAAAGTGTTTAACCTGGCCTTCAACAATGGAGCGGGCCAGAAGATGAGCGATGCTTTCAATAGTTCTTTCCAGGGTTCTTAGGCCAGCGTCAAAGCCAAGCGGCCGGACAATATTGGGCCAAACATCATCGTCAATAGTCAGATTATCAAAAGATAGACCAGATTCAGTTAACACTTTAGGAAGAATGTAGTCTTTGGCAATAATAGTTTTTTCCGAGTCAGTGTATGAAGGCATTTGCAGAACTTCCAACCGATCTAAAACCGCGGTGGCAATGTTTCTTAAATTGTTGGCAGTGGCGACAAAGAGAACGTCGGAAAGATTAAAAGGAAAGTCAAGATAGTGGTCAGTAAACTGGGCATTTTGCTCCGGATCTAAGAGTTCAACCAAGACGCCCATAATGTCAGCATTGGCGTTGGTAGTGACTCGGTCGATTTCATCTAACAGTATAACCGGATTTCTGGTTTTAGCCCGCTTTAAAGCTTTAACTATCAGTCCGGGTTCGGCATCCGGGTGGAGCCGGGACTGGCCACGGAGATCCAGAGCTGAGCCTAGGCCGCCAAAAGGAATCCGGACAAAGGCGCGGTTTAAGGCTAAAGCAATTGACCGGGCAAAGGTGGTTTTTCCGGTACCAACTAAACCGACCAGGCAAAGCATGGGTGCCCTTGAAGCCCCTTCTTGACCCCGAGTTAAAGTCATAACTGATAAATATTCCAGAATCTTGTCTTTAATTTCCGTCATACCATGATGGTGGGCATCCATAACTTCTTTGGCTTTGGTTAAATCGAGACAGTCTTCGCTTAATTTATTCCACGGCAGGGCAGTAATTAAGTTCAGATACTGATTCATCTGTTCCCGATCAGTATAATTAATCATTTCTTCAGCTTTAAGTTTTAAGTCTGCAGGTAAGTCGGCCGCGGCTAATTGGGCAGTTAAGTCTTTCGTCATAAAATCATTCTAGCACATCGTAACCCAGAGTCTTGATGGTTTTAATTATTTTAACTGAGGTAATTTTTTGAGAATCAAATTCAACTTTAACCTGGCTTTTAGGATAGTTGGTTTGGCTGCTAACCACACCGGCTAAATCTTCCAAGGTATTGTCGATATTTAAGGCGCAACTGATACAATGAAGGCCGGTTAGAGAAAAAGTAGCGGTTTGGGTCATTGAACTACCTCCATGGTGCCACTATACATGCCCATGGAACAGGAATAAGTATAGCGGCCAGTTTTAGTCGGGGTAAAAGTAAAAGTTTGGCTGTCAGTGGGTTGCAGAAGCACGCGAATGTTAAAGGCTTTAAAAATAAAAGACAGGGTGCAGCTGTGAACGTTATTGGAAGTTAAAGTTAACTGGACTGGTTGGTTAACTTTAACGCGGAAGTATTTTGGAGTGTAACCGGAATTATTAATATTAATCGTCACTTGGTTGATAACCGGACTAGTAGTAACCGATCGGGTTAGGGTTGCAAAAGTTAGGGGCGAGTTAAATAAAATCAAGCTGGAATTTAAAATATATAAAGAAAAGCCAATAAGCAGGACGCTGGCAACCCGGGAAAATTGAACTTGCCAAGCTGAAGAGAATCTGGCGGCAGAAACACCAAAAAGGACAAATAAAGGGGCGGTGCCTAAAACAAAAAATAACAGGGTTAAAGCACCTTGAATCGGACTAGCGCTGTTAATAGCTAAAACCTCCATCGCCTGGGTTACGCCACAAGGAATCAAAACTGTTAAAGCTCCTAAAATTAAAGGGGTAAACATAGCTTCACTTTTGGTATTGTTTTTTAATAGGCGGCGGACAAATTTAGGCGGAGTGATAGTCAAATAGCGAAAGATTGGGTGCAGATTTAATAAATTCATAGCGGTGCCAAACATAAAAAAAGCGGAAAAAATTTGAAATATAGCGGCGGAAGTTGGGCTTAAACTGATCTTTGAACCAAATAGACCGAGTAAAAAACCTAAAAGGGTATAAACAATAGTTTTGCTTAATAAAAACATAAAAACCGGCAATTTGTTTCCTGGCTTGGCTTTTAAGTTGGCAATTAAACTGACTAATAATCCACCTTGGACAGCCAAACAGGATAGCCCGCCAGTGGTTAAACCAGTAAGAAAGATAGGAAGAAAGTTCATAGTTTAAGCCGCCTTAATCTTAAGGCGTTTAAGACGACTGAAAGACTGGAAAAAGCCATTGCTCCGGCGGCCAACATTGGATTAATCCTGCCGGCCATAGCCACAGGAATCAAAATCAAATTATAGCCAAATGCCCAGAATAAGTTTTGCTTAATATTTCTCATGGTAGCCCGCGACAAAGCAATAGTTTGGCAGATTAAGTTTAAATCTCCGCGGAGCAAGGTGATGTCGCCGGCTTCGATGGCGACATCAGTACCAGTGGCCATGGCAATCCCGACATTGGCTTGGGCTAAAGCCGGAGCATCATTAATTCCGTCGCCGGCCATGGCAACTAAGGAATATTGTTGTTGAAGCTGCCTGATTTGAGTAACTTTATCCTGGGGCAAAACTTCGCTTAAAATATTTTTTATCCCTAAACGTTGACCAATATTCTCGGCGGTAGCCTGATTATCACCGCTGATCATCCAAACAGCCAGGCCTTGTTGGTGAAGTTTTTCTATCATAGATTTGGCAGCCTCTTTGGGCTTGTCTTCTAAAGCGATGGCGCCGATAATTTGATTATTAACGCTTAAATAAGCAGTGGTTTTGTCTGAGGGTCCAAAAGATTTAAGATTTTTTTGCTTCATAAATAACCAGTTGCCAAGTAAGATTGATTGATGATCAACTGTTCCAGCAATCCCCTGGCCTTCAATATTACTGAAATTGGTGGGGCGGAAGAGTTTAAGTTTCTGGTCTTTAGCCTCTTCAACAATCGCTTCAGCAATCGGATGATCAGAGCCCTGTTCCAGGCTGGCGGCCAACTTTAAGATGTCCAAGGCTTTCCATCTCGGAGAAATATCAGCCGGGATAATCTCGGTGACGGCAAAAGAGCCTTGGGTTAAAGTACCGGTTTTATCAAAAACAATCGCTTTTATATTACCGGCAATTTGGAGTTTTTCGGCATTTTTAATCAAGATGCCGTTTCCGGCACCGAGGCCGGTAGCGACCAGAATCGAAATCGGGGTGGCCAAACCTAAAGCGCAAGGACAAGAAACAATAAGAATTGTAATGGAAATTACCAGAGCCGGGCTAAAAGCCAAACCAAAAATAAAGTGCCAAATTAAAAATGCCAGAATGGATAAAAGAACGACTACGGGGACAAAAATACCAGAGACTTTATCGGCCAGTTTTTGAATCGGCGCCCGAGAACTTTGGGCCTGATTAACCAGTTTAACAATGTTCGCCAATAAGGTGTCTTCGCCGACTTTAGTGGCTTGAATAATCAGCAAACCTTTTTTATTAATAGTACTGCCGATAACTTTATCCCCTTCTTTTTTCAAGACCGGAACTGACTCGCCGGTAACCAGAGATTCGTCCAAGTAAGATTGGCCTTTAAGAATAATCGCATCAACCGGAACTTTGACTCCCGGTTTAACTAAGAGTTGGTCGCCGGTTTTAACCTGATCGATGTCAACTTCAACTTCTTGACCGTTATTAAACAAAAGGGCTTTTTTAACCTGGAGATTAAGGAGTTTTTTAATCGCCTGCGAGGCTTTAGTTTTGGCTTTAACTTCAAGATAGCGGCCTAAAAGAATTAAAGTAATAATTGTGGCGGCAGTATCAAAGTAAGCTGGCTGAGAAGAAAATATAATTGAAGCTGAGTAGAGATAGGCGGCGCCAGTCCCCAAGGCAATTAAAGTATCCATGTTGGCGTTCATTTTTTTAAGCGCTAAAAAGGCGTTTATAAAAAACTCCCGGCCAGAATAAAACAAAACAACCGTGGTTAAAATAAAGATAATTTCTCGGGGTAAAAGTTTAAATATCTCGCTAAACATAATGATTAAAGAAAGAACGGCACTAATGATGACTTTGGTTTTTAAAAGCATTTGGGGTTGAGTGGATTCATTGGGTAAAATAATTTGATAGGAGCCAAGAGAAGAAACAGCTTTTTTTAGGGCTAACCAATTAATGTTATTCAGATCGTAATCGATCGTAGCTTTGTCGGTAGTATAGGTAACTTGAGCCGAGATTACCCCAGGGACTTTTAATATCGCTTTGGTTAAAATATTGGCACAGCTGGAACAGAGCATGCCGGTAAGGGGAAAGGTCTGAGTAATAGGTTTAGACATATTTATTGGGCTGGGCCCTAAATTGTTTTAAACAACCGGAGGCGCAGAAATAATACTGTTTCCCTTGGTAGCTGGTTTTGATCAGAACAGTTTTTGAGGATAACTGCATCTTGCAAACCGGATCGTGAACTAAAGGGGCTAATTTTAATAAATTGAGGTTTTGGGGCAAAAACCGGTTAATTTTTTTATTTGCTAGGCGGTAGTAAATTTCTTTGCCGATACGTTTGGTGGCAACCACATTGGCTTGACGGAGTAAATTTAAGTGCTGGCTGATGTTAGGCTGAGGCAGATCGAGCATGGAATAAACCTGGGTGACGGTTAGATTTTTTTGAGCTAACAAGTTTAAAATCTCTAACCGCTTAGGATGAGCTAAGGCCTGCAGTAACTTAGCGTGTTTAGTAAATGCTTCTATATACATATTCGATTATTCGAATATATTCTTATTGTTTTAAGTTGTCAAGTATAATCTAGCTATGAAAATTTTAGGGGTGGATAATGGCGCCAGTTATGTTAAGGCGGTTTTATTTGATGGCCAGAAAATTTTAAATAAAACAATAATATTAACAAGCCAATACTCGCCTAACTGGGTGAAGCAACTGGCCGGAAAGGCGCCGATAATAACGGCGCGGGAGAAAAATGAGTTGGAGTGTTTGGGAAGAGGCGGTTTGTGGCTGTCAGGATTAAACTCAGCAGTGGTGGTTAGTTGCGGAACAGGCACGGCAGTAGTATGGGCCAGAAAAAATCAGCCGATTATGCATTTAGGCGGGACCGGAGTTGGGGGTGGGACTTTATTAGGATTAGGAAAATTACTTTTAAAAACTAATAAGGTAGAAAAGATTTTTAAGCTGGCGGGAAAGGGCGATAAAGCTAAAGTGGATTTAACGGTTGGTGATGTGGTGGGACAAGGTATAGGATTGCTTCCACCAGAGGCAACAGCGGCTAACTTTGGCAAAGTAAAGTCAAAAAAGTTAGAAGATTTAGCGGCCAGTTTAGTGGGAATGGTAATTGAAACAATCGGAGTGGTCAGTTGTTTGGCGGCGCAAAAAACCGGTGAAAAAAAGATTGTATTTTGCGGCCGCGTGGCCACCAATCCAATTATCCAACATGGCTTAACTCAGGTGTGCGCTTTATTCCAATTGAAGCCGATTTTCCCTAAAGACGGCGAGTATGCCACTGCTTTAGGGGCGGCACTTTAATCTATTTCCCGATGTTGTTCCGGGTACCAAGCCGGAACACAAGGAACAAACATTTCGCAATTTCCTTGCCAATAATATTTTTCGTTTTTGTTGATTAAGATCAAATCGCCTTGGAAAAAATTAATTTCTTGGCCGTCAACAACTACTTTGCCTGAACCTTTAATAATGTAAGCCATTTCTTTACAAACAGCGTTGACCACCTGGCCTTTATTTGGATATCGGCCATTTAATTTGATGACGGCTCCGTTAATATCTTTATCGCCTAAGGGATATTCGATTGCCAAACATTGATCACTGTTATTAAATTCTTTAGTTTGGTTTTTATGAATTATTTTCATTTATCTACGGCCGGAGAAGCGCTGACCGCCACCGGGGCGACGGAAAGGCGGACGGCCATTAAAGCCACCGGGGCGTCCCCCGCTGGGTCGGGGCGGCATTTGGGCTTCCTGTTCGGAAGTTAAAGTGGTTAAGCTGACACGGCCTTGGTCGTCGATCTCGCGAACGCGAACATGGAGGGTATCCCCAAGTTTAACAATCGTGTTGGGGTCGGCGACGTAACCGGTGGAAAGCCGGGAAACATGGACCAGGCCGTCTTTGCCGGGCAAGAGTTCGACAAAGGCGCCAAAGGGTTCAATCCGAACCACTTTACCGTCATACTCTTCGCCAACTGCAAATACATGACTGATGGCTTCAACTGATTCTTTGGCAATCGCTAACTTAGCTTCGTCAACTCCGGTAATCACGACCCGGCCGTCATCATTAACATCAACTTCGCATTCAGTATCGCAGATAATTTTTTTGATGTTTTTGCCGCCCGGGCCGATTAACTCACCAATCTTGTCGACCGGAATCGACAGAGTGATAATCTTGGGAGCAAACTGAGAAACTTTAGCTCTGGGTTGAGCAATGGTTTTGGCCATGGTGGCCATGATCGACAAACGAGCAACCTTAGCTTTATCAAGCGCAGTTTTTAAAATTTCTTGAGTGACCCCGGGAATCTTAATATCCATCTGCAGGGCAGTAATACCAGTGTCAGTACCGGCAACTTTAAAGTCCATGTCGCCTAAATGGTCTTCAATGCCCTGAATGTCGGTTAAAACAACATAGTTTTTGGCATCTTTAAACAATAAGCCCATGGCAATCCCGGCAACGGGTTTTTTCAAGGGCACACCGGCATCCATTAAGGACAAGGTAGAACCGCAGACAGAGGCCATGGAGGTGGAGCCATTAGATGACATAATTTCCGAAACAACCCGGATGGCATAGGGAAATTTATCTTCATCGGGTAAGACCGGTTCAATCGCCCGCTCGGCCAGAGCGCCATGGCCGATTTCTCTTCGGGAGGGGGCGCCAATCCGACCAGCTTCACCAACTGAATAGGGCGGGAAAAAATAGTGATGCATGTAGCGTTTGGAGGTTTCGCCTTCAAGGTCTTCAATTAACTGTCCCAGGCTGGGAGAGCCTAAAGTAGCAATGGATAGGGCTTGGGTGGCGCCGCGTTTAAACATACCGGTGCCGTGAGTGCGGGGTAAACAGCTGACTTCACAGGTAATCTGACGGATTTGATCAGGTTTGCGGCCATCAGTGCGTTTTTTCTGAGTAAAGACTTTTTCACGCGAAGTAGTTTTAAAGTAATCGGCAATAACCGCTTTAACCTGAGCTGGATCAGCTTCAGGCATGTCTTGAAGGCAAGCTTGCTCAATGGGAGTCAGGTCCATGTCTTTTTCATGAGAGCTGGATTCCAAGCGAACGATCAAATCGTCTAAGCTAGTCTTGGTTTTGGTTAAAACCTGTTTTTTCAATTGGGCGTCAATAGTAGGAGCAACAAAATCTGCTTTAGGTTGACCGTTGGACTTTGCCAAGTCATTAATAATAGAAATAATTTTTTTAATTTCCAGGTGACCTTTAGACATAGCGGTTAAAACTTCAGCTTCGCTGACTTCTTTGGCACCGGCCTCAACCATGACCAGAGCGTCTTTAGAGCCGGATAAGGTTAAGTCGAGTTGGTCAGTTTTCGTTCTCACCGCCGCAATCGGGCCGTTCCAGGGAATCGGCGATAGAGACAAAGCTAAAGAGGTGGCGCAGAGGGCTAGGATTTCCGGATCAGTAGTCGGATCGTAAGATAGAACCGTGGCCACGACCTGAACTTCTTTCAGGTAACCTTCAGGGAAGAGCGGCCGGATCGACCGGTCAATCAAGCGGGCTTTTAAAATCGCTTCGTCGGTAGGCCGGCCTTCGCGTTTAACCCAACGAGAGCCTTTGATAATGCCGGAGGCGTAAAGCTTTTCCTGGTATTCCACAGTTAAAGGAAAGTAGTCCAAACTGGGAATTTCTTTACCTTCAACAACGGTAACTAAAACGACGGTGTCGTTGGCTTTAGCCAAGACAGCGGCGGTAGCTTGCTCAGCATAACGGCCGAGTTCAAAAGTGATGGTTTGGCCGTTCACTTCAACGGATTTGCTGGTAATACCCATTCCTTATTTTTTTAATTTCAATTTAGTAATAATGGCTTGATAGCGGGCTTTATCTTTACGGTTTAAGTAATTCAACAAGCGGCGGCGCTTAGAAACCATAGCGAGCAAACCGCGGCGGGAGTGATTGTCTTTAAGGTGAGTTTTTAAATGATGAGTAAGGTCATTAATCCGCTCAGATAAAAGGGCAATCTGCACCTCAGGAGAACCAGTGTCTCCTTTTTGAGTGGCAAACTTTTTAATAATCGTTTGTTTTTTGTCGGTCTTTAACGGCATAGGGAGTATTCTAGCAAAAGTTAGACCAGCTGGCTAGAGGAGGTTATGATTTTGGGCTTAAGCCAATCAGGCGGAGTGGAGGCAGCCGGGGCTTGAGTTGGAACCAAAGTTGAACTGGAAAATTGAGTCGGCGGCTGGACTGGGCGAGGCCAGGTTGGGATTGGGTTAGAAGGATTGGCCATAAACGGATTTCTGGGAGCTGGAGCGGCCAGGTGGCCTTTTTTAGCTCCCTGGCGCATTAATTGCGCCACAATTTCAAAAGTGTCGGCATTAGTTTGAGGCGAAGTAAAGTTAACAGTTTTGGCTTCGATGCCGGCCAAAAGATTAGTGGCCATATCAGATTCCAGGGGCAGCTGCAAACCAGTTAAAACCCAGACCATGATCTCAGAGGCACCAGAGGCGGTCGGATCATAAAGATTGACGGTGCCAAACTGACTGTTTCTATCTTGACTGGATAAATTAACCACGGTTTTAGTTTTATCGTCTAAGAGTTTTTTCTCGCTTTGATAGAGTTCGCCTAAATCTTCCAGAGACCGGGCGCCGATGACAAAGATAACATCGGCATTAGACCCAGTGTAAGAATATTGAACCGAGTTGATATCCAGAGGATCCATGCCGGCTTTAGGTTCAATGGTAAGGTTAAATTTTTGGTTTTGAGAGTCTTTGTCATAGGAGACTTTTTCCAGATTGTCTTCAGGGTAAGTAAAAGAGATAACCAGGTTTTGGTTGCCGATTCTTGGTTTGATTTTATCCACGCCAAAAAGGCGGTTAAAGCCAACGGTTATCTGAGTTGAACAGCCGATCGAAGTGTTGATTGATTGCTTGGTTAAAGAGAGATATAAAGCCAAACCGGCGGCCACAGAGTCAACCTCGGGATTTTGGGGCAGCAAAATTAAAACTTGTTTGGCTTGGGAAAGCGCCTGTTTAATTGGTTCAAGATTGTAGGTTTTGGGCATAAATATGGTTTTCAGGGTCGGATTTTAACAGAATCAGGGATAGAAGTAAAGCTATAGGATAAAGGTTAGATTTTTTTATAAGCCTGAAGAGTGTCTTTGGGCTGGAAATCGAGCGGGCTGGTAAAGCTAATGCCATATTCTTCGCCGCGCTTGGCTTTATCAACCGTATCTTTCCCCTGGTGAATTGATTTAATTTTCCCTTGAGCAAACTGGGCTTTGTTTCGAATCAGGTGAACTAAGTCACCTGAGGTGAGTTTGCCGGAATTCACCAGACAGCCGGCAATCTTATCGCCTTTGGCGGTGAACTGGGCAATAATTTTGGCTGTGCCTAAAATTTCTTCATCAATTGTCGGTTCTAAAAGTTTTAAGATCTGAGTTTGAAGATCGTCTAAAAGTTCGTGAATCAGGGAGTAGTTTTTAATGAAGATTTTTTCAATCTCAGCCAGTTTTTGGGCCGAAGCCGTGGTTTTGACCCGAAAGGCAATGATTTTAGCGCCAGTAGACTGGGCCAAGGCGACATCAGCTTCACCGACCTCGCCTAAACCGGTGGCGACAAGAGTAACTTCAGAGCTTAAGTTTTGAGAAATGGCTTCCAAAGTACCGGCAACATCGGCTTTAAGAATTACTTTTAGAGTTTTGGATAAAGGATCTAAATCAACTGGCGCAGCAGAAACATTGGTGGCGCCAACGCTAGGAACGGTTTTGAAGCCTAAGATTTGGGCGGGACAGCCAGGCAGGACTTGAGTTAACTGGGCACCAGTTTCGTTACATAAGGCTTTGATTTTTCCAACCGCACCGCCCAGGTTTAATTCGTCCCCTAGTTTAAGGGTGCCTTTTTTAACAATCACTGTGGCGACTGGGCCACGTTGCTTGTCTAATGAGGATTCGATAACTACTGCCTCTAAAGGAGCAGTTGGCTCATTGGGTAAGACTAACATATCAGCAGAAAGCAGGATCATTTCCAGCAACTGATCGAGGTTGGTTTTCATTTTGGCAGAGATTTCCACACAGACAATGTCGCCGCCATAACCTTCGACCATAACACCACTGTCAGCCAAGTCTTTTTTAACAATGGCGCTAGAGGCATTGGGCAAGTCAATTTTATTTATCGCCACCAAAAAAGGAACCTTGGCAGCCTTAATGTGTTCTAAGCATTCTTTGGTTTGGGGTTTGACGCTTTCGACAGCATCAATCACTAAGACGACTAAGTCGGTCGCCTGGACGCCGCGGGAGCGCATTGAAGCAAAAGCAGCATGGCCGGGAGTATCAATAAAAGTTACTTTCCTGCCTTGAAATTCTACCTGATAGGCGCCAACGTGCTGAGTGATTCCACCAGATTCTTTATCAGCCACATGGGTTTGGCGTAAGGCATCCAACAGAGTGGTTTTCCCATGGTCAATATGGCCCATAACGGTAATTACCGGCGGCCGGGAAGAAACTTTAAGCGGTTTTTTTGGGGGCGGTTTTTTTGGCACTAGTCTTCTCCTTAATCTCAATAATTGCTTTAGGGCCTAAACCTTTAATCGCGTTTAAGTCAGCTTCGGATAAAGACTTCAGATCAGCAATGGTGGTAATTTTAGCGGCAATTAAGGCATTCCTGGTGCGGCGGGAAAGTTTTAAGGTGTCAATTTCAAACTCAGCATCATCTTTAGTAGCGGTCACTTTTTTGCCCTTAGGTCCTTGAAGGTTGATCTTGTACCCGGTCAGCTTAGCAGCCAGACGGACATTTTGGCCATCGCGGCCAATGGCTAAAGACAGTTGGTCTTCAGGCGCAGTCACATCAGCAATTTTAGTTTTTTCGTTTAATTTAACCTTAAGATTGTCGGCTGGTTGAAGAGCGGCAGTGATAAACTGAGCCAAGTTATCAGAGTATTCAATAATGTCGATCTTTTCGCCGCCAAGTTCGTTGATGATCGATTGGACCCGGACGCCTTTTTGACCAACGCAGGAGCCAACCGGATCAACACCAGCCTGAGACGAGGCAACCGCAACCTTAGAACGACTACCGGCTTCCCGAGCAATAACCTTAATCTCAACGGCGCCGGAGTTAACTTCAGGGACTTCGCGTTTAAAAAGTTCAATGACTAACTGGGGATCGGCGCGGGAGATAATAATTTGATTGCCTTTGACGGTTTCTTTAATATCTTTGATGTATAAAGTCAGACGTTGGTTTAAGCGGTAGCGTTCATTACCTGCCTGTTCTTCCGGCGGCATCAATCCCTGGCCGCGGCCAATATCGCAGATAATAAACTGGCCATCGAATCTTAAAACCATGCCGTTGACTAAGGCGCCGATTTTATCCTGATATTCAGTAATAATAGCGTCTTTTTCTTCTTCGCGGATTTTTTGTAAAATTACCTGCTTGGCGGTTTGGGCAGCAATCCGGCCAAAGCCAGGGGGGGTAATGTCTTTTTTATTGCCTTTATCATCAACTTCAAAAATTTTCGCGGAACCGGTAATCTCATCCAATTCAGCTACGTAACCAATACCTTCAACATCTTCGACTAAACATGAGTCTTTTTTATAAGCAGCAATTAGAGCGGTTTTGATCGAGTCAATTACCGCTTGAGGAGAAATTCCCCGCTCAGCACAAATCTGGTTAAGGGCCGAAGTAAACTCGGTCCTGGCTGACTTAGGTAGGTTAGTTAGGTCCATATATTAATTAAAAAGGCGAGTATAACCCGCCTCCTCTAAACTGCTAATAACAATGGTGTAGTTTAGCACATTTTGATTAATCTTTAAAGATAAACATTAACAAGACGCCAAGTATGAAGAAGAGAAAGTTAACCAGGATTTTTTTAGGCCGGGTTTCTTTTTTCAGCTCAGGCAGAAGGTCAGAGGCGGCAATGTAGATAAAACCGCCGGCGGCCAGGGGCAAGAGGGACTGAGTTAAAGAAACTGTGCCGGCTAAGTAGTAGCCGGTCAGGCCGCCAAAAACTGCAGTTAAAGCCACGCCAAAGTTAGCGATAAGGGCACGTTTTTGAGACCAGCCGGAGTAAAGCAAGACGCCAAAATCGCCGATTTCCTGAGGAATTTCATGCAAAGCAATTGCCAAAGTTGTGATCCAACCTAAGTGAGGGTTGGCAAGAAAAGCTCCGGCAATAATCAGGCCGTCAATAAAATTATGAAGACTATCACCCAATAAGTTTAAATAGCCAAAAGCGTGAATTTTACAGTGTTCCTGGTGGCAGTGGCGCCAGTGGAAAATCTTTTCGATCAAAAAAAATCCGATAAAACTGTAAAGAGTTAAACTTAAAGCCAGCTGGCCGGGAAGAACGCTAAGCGCTTCAGGTAATAGATGAAGAAAAGCGCCGCCCATCAAGGCGCCGGCAGAAAGGGAGACCAAAGTTAATAAAAATGAGTGAAGTTTTTTATGGTTCAAGCTCAAGGTAAAAACGCCGATCAAGCCGCCCAAGCTGACAAGAAAAGTAGCAAGCAGAATTAAAAATAATGGATTCATAGGTTGTTCTTAATAATATCAAAAATCATTTTATGGCCGGCGTGGTTCGGGTGAACGCCGTCATCAAGGGTTTTAATATAGTCAGGCGGAAGCTGGTGAAACAGATCAATAAATTTTAGTTTTTTCTTGGAACAAATTTCGGCAATTGTTTGATTAAACCGAGTAATTGATTCATTAAGATAAGAGTAATTTGGCTCCCAAGGAATCGGATTAACTTTTAATTCGTCTACCAGAGCAGGACCAATAAGGATAATTTTTTGAGTACTTTTTTGTGCAAGTTTAATTAATTGAATTAGGTTTTGGTTAAATTGGGTTAGGGAGAGAAAAATCGAGTCATTAACGCCAAGGGCAATAATAAAAGTAGTTTGGGGGTTAAAACTGGAGGGAAAGTGATTAAGTAAGTCTTTAGTGGTAGCGCCGTCAAGACTGAGGTTTTCAACAGAATATTTTTGACTTAATTTTTTAACCCAGCCGCCGACCGGATCACCCTCGCCTAACCCAATCGAGTCGCCGAAAATAATATAGTGTGTCATAATTTTTCCGCTAAAACATAATGGCTGCTTGGCCCGTCACCCTTTCTTTTTATCAAACCTTTTTGCCTTAAAAACTCCAACTCCCGATAGGCGGTTTTCGGGCTAACGCTGACAATGTCGACAACATCGGAACGAAATATTTTTCGGTTAATGGCAACAAATTCCAAGATATCCCGTTGGCGCTGATTTAAATAAACCGGATCTTTTTTGGTTTTGGCTTCCAAAGAAAACAGTTCCATTTTTTCCAAAATCTGCCGCAGTTCTTTGAGAAACCCTTCGGCAAAATATTCTAACCAGAAAGTTAAATTTTTTTCCTGCCTCACCCGCTTAATAGCATCATAGTAAGCATCACGATCCAGATTGTAATAATCTTCTAAGGCAAATATTCTTTTAATATCATAACCGCGGCTATATAAAACTATAGTTGCCCAAGCTCTAGCAGTCCGACCGTTCCCATCAATAAAAGGGTGGATGGTAACAAACTGATGGTGAGTGATGGCGGCGGCAATTACCGGAGATAATTGTTTTACAACTTCGTTCTCAAGCCATAAAAATAAGTCGTTCATTAATTGAGGCACTTTTTTAAAATCAGGAGCGGTATAAATAATTTTATTTAAAGGTCTTTGAATAATATAAACCGGACCGCGGCGATAATGGCCGCTATCTTTTTTTGGTAAAAGTTTTGCGGTGGTTAAACGATGGATAGTTAAAACTAGTTTCTCCCAGTCAATTTTTTTATTATTATCTAAAGTGTCAATAAATTTTAAGACTCTTTCATAATTTTGGACTTCGATAATATCGTCATTTTTGACATTAGCCACTGTTTTACCGGATAAAACAGCTTCAACTTCTCTTAAATTAAGCAAATTTCCTTCAATCGCAGTTGAGGAATGGATCATTCTTAAGCGGGCACTTTTGATTAAACCGATCTCTCTTTGAGGCAAGACTTTTAAAGACAGAATCTTTTCCCGGCAGACGGCAATTTCCGTAAGTAAATTAGTTAGTTTTGGGGTAATCGAAAAAAGAGGATTAAAAGCCATAATATTGATATTTTAACAAAATGACCCGATTTTGTCAAGAGTAATCGGGTCATAATCGGGTCATAAATCGAGTCACGGCTTATCCGGCGCAGGAACCATCGGGGACGGGTTTTTCCGGCTGGGGCGGGCTTAACGGGTAATTGTTTCACAGAAATCAATTATAATCTATTTAATGAATAAAGATTTTATTTTAGCTTTTGAAAAAGTTTTAGAAACATTAAACCTAAACACTAATTTACTTAAGATAACCAATAATAAAATTATTACCCCTCTTGGCGATATTGTTCCGCTTTTAATTAAACATAAAAGCAACTTATCAAACATGCCAATTGATTTTAATAAGCTAAAGAAGTTGACGGATAAATTGTCTAGTTCAATTATCCGGCTTAACCATGTTGGTTTTTGCTATAAAACCTTTTCAAATATTCAGGAAAAATTAAGATTAATTAAATTAGCTAAAAAAACTAAAATTCATCTGTATGAAGAACCTTCAAATGATGATGGGTTGTGGTTATTTCTGGGAAATACAGATCAATGGGAAAAGCCAATGATAGAAATGGTTCCGATTGAAAAAACTAATGATAAATGGAAAGAATATTGGTTGCCTCATGTCCAAATTGATCTTGATACCAAATTGTCAGCTCAAGAAGTTATTTCTCTTGTTAAATTAATTTATGGCAACAGTTTCAAGCCTCATTTCATTGTTATCAATGGCGTGACTTATATTGTGCGTTGCTGGCTCGGGGTAATTGACGGAGTGAATATTTTTTTGGATTTGGCAACCAAAGCAAGAAATGTGGAATATTCCAGAAAAAATATTTTAGTTAAGTTAACCTAACTTACCCCTTTTCTTCTTCGAATTCTTCGAGAAGCTGGCGTTGAGAACGGGAGAGGTGTTCGGGGACTTTGATAATCAGGCGGACGTATTGGTCGCCGCGGCCGCGGCCGCGAAGATGAGGCATACCCTGGCCGCGCAGGCGGACCAAAGTATTCGGCTGGGTGCCGGGACGGACTTTTAATTTAAGCTGGCCGTCAACGGTAGGAACTTCGATAATCGTACCAAGGGCGGCTTGAGAAAAAGACAGCTCCTGGTTAATAAATAAATCGACGCCGTCGCGCTTGAAAATCGAGTGGGGTTTAACTTCAATCGTCACGTAAAAATCGTTAAACCTAATCCGGGTGCCGTCGTCAGCGCCAGCGGGAATTTTTATAGTGTACTCTCTCCCCTGATGAACCAAAGTCCGCTGGCAGCCCTTAACTGCTTCCATAAAATCAATGGTTAAACCATAGCGGGGAATCCGGGCTTGACGGAAAGGCGAACCGCCGCCAAAGAAACTTTCAAAGATTTCAAAGGGATCAGAAAAGCCGCCGAAATCAAAACCACCGCCGGGTGCCCCTCCGGTAGTGTAAGTGTAGGTAAACGGCCCCTGACGGTAGGTTTGAGAACCGCCGGCGCCAAAACCCTGGCTGGGGTCAAAAGCAGCGTGGCCGTATTGATCGTAAGTCTGTTTCTTTTCCGGATTGCTTAAAACTTCATAGGCTTCGGAAATTTCTTTAAATTTCTCGGCGGCGTCAGCAGCTTTATTGCGATCAGGATGATACTTTAACGCCAACTGACGGTAAGCTTTTTTCAGCTCCGCGGCAGAGGCGGTCTTAGAAACACCTAAGACTTCGTAAAAGTCCCGTTTAGTGGTCATAATGAAATTAAATTATCTACTTTCTTTTTAATAAAACCAGCCACGAAATAATAAAACCTCTTAAAAAAGTTCCATTTTTCTAAAGAGACTACTTGTTTACTCAAACTATTAATAATATTTTCCAAGTGTTCTATTTTTTGGTTTTGGGTATCAATTTTTTCTTTTAAAGAAGAATATTTCTCAATTAATTGACCTATTGTCATCAACTCCAGGTCACTTTTATGCATTACAATAGTTTGTGATCCTGATTCACTGTTTTGTTCTGCTTCCTTAATCCCTGTATTGGAAACAGTTCCTGTTCTGTCGCTGCCATAAACTAAAATTTGTCCATTTTCTTGATTGTCCATTTTTATCTCCCCGCATAATAATTAGTTAACGATTTTCTTATTACTTTGTACAGATACTTTTGAAACAATAAAAGATGTTGAGCCTAAATTTTTCCCGCCGGATTTAAGAGAAAGTTTATACTCGCCAACTTCAGGAAGTGGGAAGTTCGGCACGTCATTAATAATATTAATTTTCCCGCCGGTACTAATTTTAATCGTCATTTCTTTTGGCTTGACTTCTTTTCTTGAAGGTAATTGAATGTTAAATGAGATTTTTACTTCCGTGTTTGGCTTTCCCGTTAATATGGCTACAATAAAAAACCTAAGAAAACTTGATGGAGTTTCGGTAACGAACATCCGATCAAACATACCAATAACAGATAACTTGCCCTCGCTGGAAGTCATAGCAAAATCGCACAAGGTTAGAAATTCTAACTTTAAGTCAGACATAATTCTCCTTAATTTATTAACTTTTATTCGACTACTTCACCTTCTTGGGCGTCGGCTTTTTTATCGGCTTTCTGATCTTTTTTATCTTCGGCTTTGGGCTCGTCTTTTTTAGCCGATTCGTACATCGCCGCGCCAACCTTTTGCAAAGACTCGGACAAGTCTTTAGTTTTGGCTTCCAGTTCGTCTTTACTGGCTGAATCAAGCACGTCTTTAAGGTCTTTAATCTTTTTCTCGACGGCGGTTTTGTCTTCGGCTTTGACCTTGTCGCCGGCATCTTTTAAGGTTTTTTCAGCAGTAAAGATTAAGGCATCTGCTTGGTTTCTGGCTTCAACCGCTTCTTTTTTCAACTTGTCTTCTTCGGCGTGTTTTTCCGCCTCCTTAGTCATGGTTTCAACTTCTTCTTTAGACAAACCGGCTGAACCCTGAATAGTGATCTTTTGCTCTTTATTAGTCGCCTTGTCTTTGGCAGTGACATTTAAGATGCCGTTAGCATCAATGTCAAAGGTAACTTCGATCTGAGGAACTCCCCGCGGGCTCGGCGGAATCCCGTCTAAGATAAAGCGGCCTAGGGATTTATTGTCCGCAGCCATGGGCCGTTCTCCCTGAAGGACGTTGATTTCCACTGAGGTTTGATTATCCGCCGCAGTCGAAAAGACCTGGGACTTGCTTGAAGGCACAGTGGTGTTTCGGGAAATTAAGGGCGTAGAAACGCTCCCCAAGGTCTCAATCCCCAAAGTTAACGGAGTGACATCTAAAAGCAGAACGTCGGTGACATCGCCCATTAAAACACCGGCCTGAATCGCAGCGCCAATGGCGACGACTTCGTCCGGATTAACTGATTTATTCGGCTCTTGGCCGAAAAAGGCTTTAACCACCTCTTGGACTTTAGGCATGCGGGTTTGGCCGCCGACCATGATGACCGCATCAATGTTTTTAGGATCTTTTTTAGCGTCCTTGAGACAATCTTTGACCGGTTTCATGGTTTGTTTAATTAAATCATCAACCAGTTCCTCGAGTTTGGCCCGGGTCAGCTTCATGGTTAAGTGAAGCGGCTGACCGTCTTTGCTTTGAGTGATAAAAGGCTGGTTAATCTCAGTTTCTTTGGCTGAAGACAGCTCAATCTTGGCTTTTTCAGCCGCATCTTTGATTCTTTGCAGAGCCTGCTTATCAGCTTTTAAGTCTATTCCGTGCTCTTTTTTGAACTCAGCGGTAATCCAGTCGATGATTTTTTGGTCAAAGTCATCGCCGCCCAAGTGAGTGTCGCCATTGGTGGCTTTAACTTCGTAAACATTGTCACCCAATTCCAGCACGGAAATATCAAAGGTGCCGCCGCCTAAGTCATAAACAGCAATAGTTTCGACTTTTTTCTTTTCCAAACCATAGGCAAGAGCGGCAGCGGTCGGTTCATTGATAATCCGCTCAACCTTAAGGCCGGCAATTTCCCCGGCCTGTTTAGTCGCCTGACGCTGGGCATCATTAAAGTAAGCCGGAACAGTAATTACTGCCTGGCTGACTTTGCCGCCCAAGTAGGCTTCGGCATCAACTTTAGCTTTTTGGAGAATTTTGGCAGAGATTTCCTGAGGAGTGTATTTTTTACCATCAACTTCAACAACGGCTAAGCTGTCTTTGCCAGCAATAATTGAATAAGAAACCATGTCCTGAGACTTTTTGACTTCAGCATCAGAAATTTTGCGACCCATTAAACGTTTAACCGAATAGATCGTGTTGCCTGGGTTTAAAACCATTTGGCGTTTGGCAATATCACCGACCAGGTTTTTGACTGGTTCAACTACTGAAGGAATCAGGTTTCTGCCTTCAGCGGTAGGAATAACTTTGGGTTTGCCGCCTTCCATAATGGCGACTACTGAGTTGGTGGTACCAAGATCGATACCGATTATTTTTGACATATTAATCTCCTTTGCCGACCTTGACCCGGGCAGGGCGCAAGACCCGATCGTGGTGGGTATAGCCGGCCTGAACTATTTCAATAATATGGTCTTTTTTTCCGGAAACAAGTTCAATTACCTCGGCGGTTTTGGGATCAAAGATGGTACTCAAAAGTTTTAGTTCTTTAATACCTTCGGATTCTAAAACTGTCTGAAAGTGAGCGAGCGTGAGATGTAACCCTTGATCGTTAAGATGAGCGGCAGCTCGCTTTAAATCATCTAAAATCGGCAGCAGTTTGGAGATTAGGGAGGCATTAGCGAATTTAACGAATTCGACCTGATCGCTGACGATTCGTTTTTGCAGGTTTTGATAGTCGGCTAAAGTCCGTTTAAGTTGATTTTCTAAGAGCTGATTTTTGGATAATTTAGACATATTTTTACCAATTTTGAGAAATTTCAGTAATTAAGTTACCGAAGTAACGGACAGTCGGGACGATACTTTGATAAGCCAAGCGGGAGGGACCGATAACGCCTAATGAACCGGAAAGTTTAGGAGAAGAAAAGTCAACGAAAACCATGCTTAAGGATTCGAAAAGGTCGATGTCAAAATCATCACCGACTAAAATATGAATTGGATCATCACCGCTGGCTTTGGAAAAAATTGAGTTTATCTGGTTGAATTCATCAACCATAGATAAAACTTCCCGGGCAACATCAATATCATAGAACTCAGGATTGTCTAAAATGTGGCCGGCGCCGGAATGAAACAGGCCGCCGGTAGAAGTACAAGCAACGGCCAAAGTTTTGGTTTTATCAGCCAAGGCTTTAGTCAGAGTTTGCAAAGTTTTTTCGATCTGAAAACGGTTGTCCCAGACTTTTTCCTTAACCGCGACTTCGTCAGCCACAGACAGTTCTTCTTCTTTAACCAGTTCGCGGATGTAGTATTTCAGGGCAACCGGGGTAGGGATGCGGCCGGCTGAGGTATGGGGCTGTTTTAAAAAGCCGGATTTGGTAAGGGCCATCATTTCATTGCGAATTGTGGCCGGAGAGATGCCGAGGTTATATTTTTTTTCCAGGGTAACGCTGCCGACAGGTTCAGCAGTAGAAGTAAATTCGTCAATGACGGCTTTTAGAATATGCGCTTGCCTATCAGTTAAATTCATATTAGCAGTATGCTACCACGACTGCTAAGCAGGTGTCAAGAGCTTATTGATATAATGAGTGAATGAAGTTAAAAATTGCCGGATTAATACTATTATTAGTGGCTTTGGGATTAAGTTTAGATTTGGGGGCAAAAGTCAGTCAACTATTATCAGAGGCAACCGGGAAAAAGGCTGAGATTGTGGTCGAAGCTGACAGGCAGTTAGGGCCGATGCCCAGACCTTGGACGAATTTTGCTCAAGGCGGAGAAAGCAGCAACGGCATGCTGGCACCAACAATCACCGCCATGAGAGCTTTATCCCCCAGTTATATCAGAATTGACCATATTTATGATTTTTATTCAGTGGTGGAGAAAGATAATGGGAGTTTAAGGTTTAACTGGGAAAAACTGGATAAAGAAGTGGAGGCGATTTTAAAGATGGGGGCAAAACCGTTACTGGCTTTATCATATATGCCGCCGGCTTTAGGAAGCGGCGTGACTGACCAGCCAAGCGACTGGAACGAGTGGCAGACATTAGTCAAGGCAACCATTGAACACTATTCGGGTAAAAAGGGAAAAAACATCGATAAAGTTTACTATGAGGTTTGGAATGAACCGGATTTATTCGGTGATTGGAAGATTGGGAGAGATAAAGATTATCTCCAGCTTTACCGCCAGACAGCCCTTGGAGCAGAACAAGCTGTTGAGGTATTAAGCTTTAAACTGGGAGGACCGGGAACAACGGGAATGTACCGGAACTGGATTGAGGCAGTGTTTAGATTAGTTAATGAGGAAAATTTGCGCTTAGATTTTATCTCCTGGCACCGGTACAGCCTGAGGCCGGAGGAGTTCAACGACGACATTGAAACAGTTAACCAGTTGATGCAAAGCTACCCAAAGCTGGCGTTAAAGGAAAAGATTGTGACTGAGTGGGGCTTGGATGCAAAAAACAATCCTGGTTATGACAATAACTTCGGAGCAAGCCATACGGTTGCCAGTGTGATAGAAATGCTAGGCGGGATCAGCAAGGCGTTTAGTTTTGAGATTGTGGACGGGCTAGACAGTGAAGGGAAAACTTTCTGGGGCAGGTTTGGGCTGTTGAGTCATGAGAGTACCGGCTTAGTAGCCAAACCAAGATATAAGGTCTTTAGCTGGTTAAATCAGTTAGGAGATATCCGGTTGTACTTAACCGGCGAGGGCAGTTTTGTTAAGGGAGTGGGGAGTAAAAGGGGCGACAAGATTCAGGTAGATTTGGTTAATTATGATGCCAATAATTTCCACACCGAAACTGTGCCGGTGATCATTAAAAACCTGGCACCGGGAGCTTACGAAGTAGTGATTGAAAATTTTAATGGGAACGCGGAAAGCCGGAAGGTTCAAATCACTCAAGGGACGTGGACCGGTTCGGTATTAATGGGAGTTAATGAAATCATCAGAATCAGCTTAACGAATAACCGCTAAAAAAGCGTCCTGATTGAGGGTGACCCGGCCAAAGGCCTTCAGTCTTTTTTTGCCTTTTTTCTGTTTTTCCAAAAGCTTGGCTTTGCGGCTTAAATCGGAGGCGTGGAGTTTAACAGTGACATCTTTACGATAAGCTTTTAGGGTTTCGCGGGCTAAGACTTTACCGCCCAAGGCGACCTGAATCGGAACTTCAAACTGCTGGCGCGGCAGAGCGGATTTTAATTTTTTAGCTAAAGACAGGGCCAGTTTTTGAGCTTTGGAACGAATGGTTAACACTGATAAAGGTTCTATCACCTGGCGGTTAAGCCAAACTTCCAGCTTAACAATGTCGCTTAAAACAAAGCCTTTAAACTGCCAGTTTAAGCTGGCAAAGCCTGAAGAGACGGACTTGAGAGCATCAAAAAAGCCACTGATTAACTCCTGTAAAGGCATAGAATAAACCAGCTTAACCTGAGAGGAGAAAAATTCCTGGGAGATTAACTTAGAACGGTAGTCAGAGGCAAGATCCATGACCGGGCCTAAGTAAGTAATCGGGGTAAAAAGGGTAATTTCAATAAACGGTTCAAAGCTTTGAGAAATTAATGACGGATCAGGAAAGTCAGCCGGGGAAAAGAGCGAAACTTTTTGGTTTTTTTTCTTTAACTCGACCTGGTATTCGACTGAAGGGCTGGTAGTAATCAGCTCCAGGCCAAACTCGCGCTCTAAACGTTCCTGGACAATTTCAGCATGAAGCAAACCCTGAAAGCCGATTTTATAGCCACTGCCTAATATTGATGAGTTAACCAGCGAGTAATGCAAGCTGGAGTCGATAAGGCAGAATTTCTCCAGGGAAGTTTTTAATTTAAAAAAGTCATGATTCTCTAGAGGATAAAAATCCATATAAACTACTGGTTGAGGTTCGTGATAACCGGGCAGTGGGGCGGCGGTCGGATGATCAACCGTAGTCAAGGTGTCGCCAACCCGGCAAAGGGAAATGTCTTTTAAGCCGGTGGCGATAAAGCCAACTTCACCGCTAGTTAAGCGGTCAACTGATTTAAAGATTGGCGCGTAGTAGCCGATATCCACGGGTTTAAAGCTGGTAAGGTTTGAAAAAAACTTTAAAGTTTGGTTTTTTACAACCTGGCCGTTAACCAGCCGGACCGAGGCAATGACGCCGTGGTGAGAATGGTAAAAAGAGTTAAAAATTAAAGCTTGAAGCGGAGCCTGGGCATCGCCTTGGGGCGGGGGCAGGCGGTCGATTACCGCTTCAATTAATTGAACTACGTTTTGACCGGTTTTGGCAGAGACAAAAATAATTTCTGGTTGAGTAAAACCAAAAGTATCCTGAAGCTGACGGCTGATTTGATCAAGATCTAAGTTGGGAATATCGATTTTATTAATCACCGGAATTAATTCCAGACCACTGGCTAAAGCTAAGTTGGCATTGGCCAGAGTTTGGGCTTGAATTCCCTGAGTGGCATCAACTAAAAGGATGGCGCCTTCACAAGCCGCCAAGGAGCGGGAAACTTCGTAAGAAAAATCAACATGGCCGGGAGTGTCGATAAGATTAAGCTGATAGACTTTTGAATTTAGGGTATATTTCAGCCTGACCGGAGCGAGTTTAATCGTAATCCCCCGTTCCTGTTCAATGGGATTGGAGTCTAAAATCCGCTCTTTGAGCTTAGATGAGGATAAAGTATGAGTCAGTTCTAAAAAACGGTCGGTTAGGGTAGTTTTACCATGATCAATGTGGCTGATAACGCAGAAGTTTCGAATCAAGGCAAGATTAGAGTTCATTATTAAGGATCTGGTCGGTTTGAGATAAAAGTTTGGGCAAGTGCAAAAATCGTTTTATTAACCCAAGAAAACTGTCCAATTCTTTAATTTTTAATAGTTTAGATAGCAGTAAGTAAACACTAAAACCAATCAAGCCGGTAATTAAACTAAGGATAATCAAATCTAAGGTTTTGGTGGTGTTTAAGATATAGCGGTCTAGAAGGCGCAAGGGCACCCAAAGACTAAAGCCGGTAATTAAAGCAGCAAAAGACATTTTGATAAAAGGAATAAGCAGGTCGGGCCGGGGAAAGCCATTGACTTGGCGGGCGAGAAAGAAAAGCAGCAGGCCAGAGTGGATAAAGCTGGCAATAGACAAGGCTAAGGCTAAGCCTAAAATTCCTAAGCCAAAAGAATAAACAAAAACAAAGCTTAAAGCTACGTTGGTAAAGACGGCCACTGCGGCCAAATAAAGCGGAGTGCGGGTGTTTGACAGAGCGTAAAAGCCGCGAACTAAAATTTGAATAGCGGCCTGGGCAAAAACGGAGACGGCAAACAAAGCGACGGCTTGACCAGTTAAAAGAGTGGCTTGCCAAGGAAAGTTTTTAGTACCAAAAGCCAAGCGGACAATCGGCAGCCGAAGAATTAAAAGAATCATGCCAGCGGGAAGACTTAAATAAAGAACTTGGTTTAAGGAAGCCAGAAAAGACTTAACGGAAAAGTTTTGGGCTAAGCTTGGCAGAGCGGCCTGACCGATAGTGGCGCCAAATAAACCCACCGGCAGAGCATTTAAATGTTGGGCAAAGTAAAAGATGGCCAAAGAACCGGCAGGCAAAGAAGTGGCCAAGAACACCGCCACGGTCAGTTCAATCTGGCTGACAGCTAAGGCAATCGCCCGCGGCAGCATTAAGCGGCCAATGCGGCGAACACCGGGGTGATGAAGGTCAATAATTGGCTGATAGCGAAAGCCGAGACTTTTAGTTAAAGGCACTTGAACTAAAAAATGAAGAAAGGCACCAAGAATAACGCCGACAGCCGGACCGTAAATCCCTAAAATCGGGCTTAAACAAACTGTGCCGAAGATAATGCCTAAGTTATAAGCGACCGGGGCTAAGGCTGGAACTAAAAAGTAGTGATGCGATTGTAAAATTCCGGTTAAAAAGTTAGAGATTAAGAAAAAAGCCTGGGCCAGAATTAAGACCCGGGTTAAATTGGCCATTAACTGCAGATTGGCAGGGGTAAACGAAGGGGCAATTAAACGGCTTAAAGGCAGACTAAAAATCGCCAAGACCGAACCCAGGATAAGAAATAAAACCAGACCAATGGTAATAACACTAGAGGCAATATGCCAAGCCTCAGTTTGTTTTTTAAATAAATACTTAGAAAAAACCGGAATAAAAGCAGCCGAAAGAGCGCCGACTACCAGAAGCTGAAAAATCATATCGGGAAGCCGAAAGGCGGCAAAGTAGATATCCAGCTGCCAGGATGTAGTGGCATCAAAAAAGGCGCCGGCTAAAAACCGGTCGCGGAGCAGACCTAAAATCCTAGATAAAAACACCGCCGCCATTAAGATGCTGGCAGCAGAAAGGGTGCTACTCTGGCGCCGGTTAAACAAGCTTTGGCCGCGATTTAATATTGTACTAACCATCTTGACGCGAGTATAACAAATATATAGAATACAGACCATGCCTATACTTAAGTCAGCCATAAAAAAATTAAAGCAGGATAAAAAAAGAACTCAGGTAAATAATCTTTACCGGGAAAAATTACGCCTAGCAGTAAAACTCGCCAGAAAAGAAAAAACGGCTAAAACCATAACCGCGGCTTATTCGGCTTTAGATAAAGCCGCCAAGAAAAAAGTCATTCATAAAAATAAGGCATCCAGGCTTAAGTCCAGATTAATGAGACTGAAGAAGCAGACGAAAAAGAAATAATATATACTTGAACTTAAGTATGCCTGCCCGGAAAAAAGAGCGTAAAGAAATTAATTTATTACCAAAAGATCCGTGGGAAGTAGGCTTGCTGGGTAAGTTAGTCAAGTGGGTGCTGACAGTCGGCAAATATGTAGTGGTGTTTGTAGAGTTGGCGGTGATTTTGGCTTTTCTGTTCAGGTTTTCCCTAGACCGAAAACTGACTGATTTAAACGAAAAAATTAAACAAAAAGTGGCGGTGGTAGTAAGCTTTGGTGATTTTGAAGCGAAATTCAGACAGGTTCAACAACAGCTGGAGGTGGTTAAAACCGCTGAAACAGAAAGTCTTAAGGTAACCGAAGTTTTAGATGAATTAAGCTTGATTACTCCTATGGACGCGATTTATGACTCGATTACGATTAATAATGAAGAGGTGGGATTGCAGGGCGTGGTGCTGTCAGAAACAGGCTTGGCGACCTTGCTAAGTAAAGCCCAAGAAAGCCAAAAGTTCAGCGGAGTTTCTCTAGAAAGTGTTGATTCAAGCAAGAGCAACATCAGCGGAATTATTTTTAAAATGACCTTAGAGTATAAAAACAAATGAGCTTAAATCAAAGATTAACCATCGCCAGAAACTATGACCGATACTACAAGCGTTTTAAACTTTGGACCCAGAAACCAGATGTAAGAGTATCCGGCCTGGCCAGTTTAACTGTTTTTACGATTGCTTTTTTTCTGATGGTAGCGATTCTACCTACCTCTAGAACCATTGCGACGCTTAACAGGGAAATCAGCGATCAGGAAACGGTTGACAGCAAGCTGACCCAAAAGATTGTCAGCTTGAAGGCGGCGGAAACTAACTTTGCTGCCATTGTTAACAATTTACCGGAAATTAAAGAAGTGTTGCCAGAATCAGAAAGGTTTGAAAGATTAGTCTGGCAGATTTACTGGGTGGCTCAACAGGCTGGAGTAGAAATTACCTCAGGCAGTTTGGGTGAATTTAATTTATTAAACCAAAGAGCAGAGCCAGGCAAGCCGGTGGAGTTGACAGTAAACTTAACTATAAGCGGCAATTACCAGCAGGTAAAAAACTTTGTCACCAAAATTGCGGCAATTGACCGGCTGCTGACGATTGTTGATTTAAGTTTGAGCAATAAAAATTCGAAGATTTCCAACAAACTTACCGTTAATTTAAAGCTGGCCGGGTTTTATTTACCCCTAACAGGAGGGCAATAATGATCAGTGAACGCTTCGAACAAAGGTTTAAAAAAGATTTTTTCAAACTGGCGGTGTTAACAATCATAACTACCATAGTCTGGCTAGGAATGGTTACTTATAAAGCTTTTACCAAGAGCCAAATTAGGCCGGAGGTAAAAAAACTACTAACACCCTTGACGTCAACCCTAGATCTTGACACAATGAAAATGATCAGCCGGAGGGAAGCAGTTCCCAGCGCTGATTGGGACAGTCTGAAACCGGCCCAGCCGGCAGTTTTACTGGTGCCGCCGGTCAGCAGCCCGCAGGGCGAGGCAAGCCAAAGCGCTGAAGCTAGCCCAAGCGGACAACAGGAATAAAGTTATGATGCAAAAAAATAAAGTCAATAAAATTCACTTCCCCACGGCATTAGGCTTATTGCTGTTATTTCTATTTATCGGGGCGGGAATTTTTTGGTTTAAAACCAGAAGCGGAGTACAACCGAAAACCGAAACTGCCAGCACGCCGGAACAAGTCAGAATTACTAATGTCAGCGACACGGGTTTTTCGGTTTCCTGGATTACCGGGAAAACCAGCACCGGCTCAATTAAACTGGGCATGCAGCCGACAGATTTAAAACAAACGGTTTTAGATGACCGGGATCAATTGTCGGGCGGAGCAGTCAGCACAGAAGTCCACCATGTCACAGCTAAAAATTTAACTCCGCAAACCAAGTATTATTTTAAGATCGAGTCAAATAATAAACAGTATGATAATAAAGGCAAGCCGTTTGAAATAACCACCGGAGCTACCTTAGGCAATCCGCCGGCGGCAGATCCGATTTACGGCACAATCTTGTCCCAAGCCGGCACCCCGGCAGAAGCAGTGGTGGTCTATATTAACGTGGCCAATGGCGCGCCTTTATCGGCTTTAGTAAAAAACCAAGGCAGCTGGGCCTTATCGCTGGCGACGGCCAGAACTATAGATTTGGGCGGTTATCTAACCTATGACACCCAAGCAACAATTGTAAATTTATTAGTCCAGGGCGGACAGCAAGGAACGGCTTCGGCAATTACCACGACTGCCAATGACAGTCCGGTGCCAGATATTACTTTGGGCAAGTCAGCTGACTTTAGAGTGGCCAGTTTGCCTAACCCAACGGAGACAACCGAATCGCTGACCGCCAGCCCGGGCGGACAAGTGGCGGAAAAGAGCGGGTTTGAAGCTTTAAATCCGCTGATTTCCGAAGTGGCTACTGAAAGCGGCGAGGTGACTTTAGATAATCCGTCGTTTGAAGGCGAAGTGATTAATGCCACCCAACCGGCCTTTATGGGAACCGGTCCAAGCGGAATAGTTTTGGCAATCGAGATTAATTCGCCCGAAACTTTTACCGGTTCAGCGACAATCGATGAAGACGGCAACTGGGAGTTTACGCCGCCGTCAGGACTGGAGCCGGGAGAACATTCAGTCACCATCAGCTATATTGACAGCCAGGGGGAAGAACAAACTTTATCTCGAAATTTTGTGATTGCCCAAGCCGGAGAAACAACCGTTCCGGCAATTACAGCGACACCGTCAGGAGAAAGAACGTCAATGCCGGCAACTGATGCCGGCGTGCCTAGTCCGGGAACGTTTGAAGTGACCTTGCTGATGATTTTAACCGGCATTGGTTTATTAATCGGTGGCTGGAAATTAAAAAAAAGTGTATAAATATAGATAAACATATATATGGATAACTTTGGCCTGCAGCCCCCGCCCCCAATCCCACCAACACCACCACCGCCTGTGCCGCCAACTCCACCAGTGTCCCCGATTCCGCCATTAACCCCAATCCCCCCAGTGCCTAAAGAAGAACCAATTATAACCAAACCGACACACCAATTTGGAAAAACTGTTAAAAAGAAGGGTTTAAAATTGGTTGGCGGGTTGCTGATGTTAGCGTTAATTGTGGGCGGAGTGATGCTGGGAGTGAAGTCAATTGGGGAACAAACAAGGGTAGAGAAAAAAGCAGCGATTAGTGCGCAAGTGGGGACTAACTGTATAAATACCGCTGGCGCCTCCTTTAGTGGCAACTGTGTAATTATTTATTGTCCTACTGGTGATACTCACGAAGACGGCTTTTGTGATGAAAAAGACGACAATGCCTATTATGGTCCAACAGCTAACTGCGGAAGTTTGTCATTGGGAACCAATGAGTGCGGGCAGATTGATCCGCTTGATAATAATGGTGTTTACTGTCAGATGCCAAACACTGATGAACCAGTAAACCTGACTGATGATTGTTCAGGGACGCCGTTGCAATCATCAGAACCGGAGCCGTCAGCATCGCCATCGCCGTCAGCATCATCGTCGCCGTCGCCGTCAGCATCAGCATCGACAATACCTCCTCGCTTGTGTGGCGAATCATGTATGGTAAATATAGATGGTATATATCAGTGGACTTGCCAAGGATCGTCATGTATAAATAATGTCTGCGTTAACCCTCAATGCCCTCAAGACCCTGATTGTAATTGCGGCTCGGCTAGTAGCCCGAGCCCATCAGCAGGAACAAGCCCGTCGCCAAGCCCGTCAGAGCCGCCGTACTCCCCTCCCTTAACCTGTGTGAGTTTAACCAAAGACGTGGCGGCACCGCAGTTAAATGACACGGTCACATTTACCTGTGAGGGAATGAATTTTTCCATAGTGCCGGGGCCGGTAGCATATTTTAGGCATAAAGTCGGAACAGCCGAGTATATCGAAGATCCAACTGCTTACCCAATCAATATGTCTTATGCAACTATGAATAATAAAGCCAGCAAGCAAATGGTTATTAATCAAAGCGGTATTTGGACAGTCCAGTGCCGGGTCTGCTGGAGCAGCTCTAAAACTTACTGCACTGAGTGGGGCAAAGCTAATATATCTCAACAGCCTGGGGTGCCAGGGGATTTAAGATGGAACAGATAAACACTAATACTACTATTGCTAATACCAAAAAAGACAAAAAGTGGCTGTTGTGGGGCTTGCTGGGATTTACCGCAATTCTGCTGATTACGGCCATAGTCCTGTTCTTCCAGTTAAAAAAACCAACACCGGCACCAACGCCTAAACCAACAACTAAGCCTCAAACCGTGCCGGTTGAAGAAGTCAAAACCGAAGGAGTTTGCGAGTTAAGTTTTACAGTGGGGGGTTCACCTTCACCAAGTCCGAGCCTTTCGCCGAGCCCATCGGGGTCGCCTTCACCGTCACCTTCCCCAAGTCCGAGTCCCAGCCCGTCTGGGTCGCCTTCACCAAGTCCGAGCCTTTCGCCTTCCCCATCACCATCGGCTTCGCCTCAACTAATCGGCTGTTTTGATGAATGCGAGAATGACAGTGAATGCAGCGATAATTTAAGATGTCTGACCGTAGGAAGCGATAAGCGCTGTGTTAATCCCAACTGCAGCGAAGAAACAGACTGCAGTTGTCCCACAGGCTTATTATCCCCCTCGCCTTCATCAATAGCTAAAGGCGGAACAATGCCTTCGCCAACTTTAGTGGCGCAGACTAAAGGCGGCCAGCCGGAACTGCCCCAGGCAGGCAGCACTACCGGCGTAGTTTTAGGAGTTTCAATCGGACTGCTGTTAATCTTAGGGGCGCTGTTGTTTTAACCAAAGCCTAATCGCTTCTTTGGCGCCTTTAATAACCACTGAAGGCTTACCTCCGGTTTGTTGACCACCAGAACGGCTATGATGGTGGACGCCAATTTCTTTAATCTTAAAACCCTGATGAAGGGATTTAGCAATAAATTCGGTAACAGTAATGGCACTATTAGTAGCTAGGGGGCCCACCGCGGCAATCACTTCTTTTTTAAACAACTTAAAGCCGCAATCAATATCTTTAAAATTTATTTTAAACAAGATTAAGTTAACCAGTTTCAGAATAAATGCCATGAAGCGACGATAGCGGCTGTCGCTCCTTTTTAAACGATAACCAATAATTAAATCGTGGTTGTTCATATAGGGAGTAAATTTTTTTATTTCGGTTAAATCAAACTGGCCGTCAGAATCACAGGCAATTACCCACGGATAACGGACGGCCGCAAGGCCAGATTTTATCGCCGCGCCATAACCCTGATTAATAGGGTGAGAGATAAGTCTAATGCTAGGATTGCGGCTGATCATGGCTTCAATCATCTCCCCGGTTCTGTCAGTTGAACCGTCGTTAATCACGATAATCTCATAAGTTTCGGCAACTTCCCGGGCGACCTTGATTGCAGCAGCGATTGTTTTCTGAATCACAAACTCTTCGTTGAACGCAGGAAAAAATATTGATAATTGTTTAAATTGTTTCATTTTACTTACTTCCAAGTTGGCAGCCAAAACCAATATTTAACTAAATTCACCGGTAAAGAAATGGCAGTATTAAGGGGATAGAAGAATAAAAATAACAGGATAACTAATAGGAGGTAATACTTTGCCAGTAATTTATGCTGATAAATTGCCTGGGCAATAATCAGACACAAAAACGGCAAAGCAGGCAGATAGTGGTGTAAAAACATAATCCGGGGAGAAAAGACAAAAGGGAAAAAAAGGAGAAAGTAAGAGATTAATAAAGTAAAATTGCGGCTAAAAAATAAAGCGACTAACCCGCCCCAGAAAATTGCCGGGTTGCCGAGATTATAAATATTAGCAATTGAATTTTTCGCATAATCCACATAAAACCAAACCGGCCGGACAAGAAGCGGCCACTGCCAAGCCATTGATTGGTACTGATGAGTGGCGTTTAAGTGGGAGTGATAATAATACATTTGTCTTTGCAGTTCCCACCACTGAGCTAAAGTATGTCCGGTATTAAAAAAAGGAATAAAGGTTAAAAAATAAATTACTAAAGGCGTAAGCAAAAAGCTATAAGCCAGCTGGAAGAAAAACTTAACTTTCTGGGTATTTTTAATTATTTTAGGCAATAATAAGATACCAAAGACCGGATACAGCAAAACAGCTGACCATTTGGTGGCTAAAGCTAATCCCAGAAAAATTCCGGTTAAGCGGAATTTTGACTGATAAAAAAATAAACAGGCCAGAAGCATTAATAGGGTTAAAAGGCTGTCGGCCATGCCGACTCGAGACATAGTTAATTGCAGGCCGTCAAAACTAAAAATCGCGGCGGCTAAAAGAGCGAGATGATTGTTTTTAAATAATTGTTTACCAATAAAATAAACTACGGCAACTGATAAGGTGCCGAAAACCGCACTGGGAAAACGCCAGGCAAAACTACGATCACCCAATAAGCTGATTGATCCGGCCATGGCCAGTTTAGCTAAAGGCGGATGAGTCCATTCATAAGCTACCCCAGGCGGTGAAGGAACCCACCATTCCCAGGCATGCTGGTTCCCTTTGGCCATTTCCTGGGCGGTAAAAGTATGATAAACCTCGTCAAAAACATAGGCCTTTGGCTGTGAAAGACGAAAAGTGCGGAAGAAAATAGAAATAATAAAGAGAAGAAACAGCAGTTTAAGGTGATTTTGTTTCATGATTTTTTTCTTAATCTTTTTAAAGTAATTAAAAAGTGAGTTAATAATATCAAATAAATAGCTAAGCCAATTACGGACAGCAACTGAAAGTTTTGATTAAGCCAGTTAATTAAAGCCGGGGTTAAGTGAAAATCCGGATTGTAATAAGAGTAAGGATAGTAAACATTAAAGGTATTAAAAATAGAAAAAATCAGATAAAAAACAAATAACAGTCTTGATTTCATGAGAATGGCAGCTAAAAGGAAAAAGGCAAAAAAGGGAAAAACATAACGCTCGTGCATTCGGGTAACCAACATATTAAAGGATAAAATTGAGATCGCAATAGTAAGGTAAAGATAGGGTAAACGATAGCGAAGTTTAAGCGGTTTAAGCAACAAGACAACAATCAGATTCAAGCCGACAAGAATAATCCCCCAAGACATAAACGATAGACCAAGCAATACAGTGGTATCGGGGAACCAATTGCCCCAAAGACCCCAGAAATTAAAAGTAAAACAGGAAGCGCAAGAGTAAAGGTTGGCCATTTGCTGAAAAACAGAGATTATCCCCTTAACAGGATTTCCGGGGAAAAACGGCCAGTAGATTATTAAGGTGGTTGATATAAAGGCTAAGGCGGCTTTAAACCAATCAATTGGCTTAAAGCGAAAGATAGCTAATAATCCCAAAGCCGGAGCCAAAGCAATCAATTGCGGTTTTATGGCCCAGGCGAGGGCGAAAACAGCAGCAGACAAGGATAGTTTTCGCTTAGTTAATAATAAGTACACTGCGAGTAAACCAAAAAATGCAGCTGAGCCATCAAATTGGCCATAAACTGATGAGTTAAACCAAGTTATTGGATTTAGGGTGTAAAGAAGAAACCCAAGTTTGGCTATGCCGATTCCCCTTTTTGTCTTAATTAACAGGTAAATAAGCACCCCGGCAGCAATATCGGCCAGATTATTGGGCAGTTTAAGGAACCAGTCATAGCCGGAAGAAGAAAAAGATATTTGAGGGAATAAACTATTTTTAATTTCTCCCAGCAGCCAAAAAACATAAAGAAAGCCAGGAGGGTTAGCGGTAAACACAGTTTCTGAATAAAATTCGGCGGGGCCTAAGTCAACCAGTCTTTGGCTCCAGGCACGCCAACAACTTTGATCGATGGCCATTGGCGGCAACAAAGAAAGCGCTGATCGTAAAATAAACACTAAAAGAATTAGTGTTTTTAAATTAAAGTGTTTTTTTAGGAAATTCATTTTTCAAACTAACTATTAATAGACAAACAATTAAAAAGTTTCTAATTAAAAGGGCGTAAAAAACTTCATAGTAACGATTATGCTGGAAAAAATCGTCTATAAACTGAGTGTAAAACAACGGATAAACTAATTGGTTGAAAATACTGATAAATACCAACAAAATAAACATAAATAAATATTTATAGCGGTTGAAGGCAGTAATTTTAATAAAGGGAAAAATGGATAGAAACCACCAAATGTATTGAGGGTGTAGATTTTTAGAAAAGACTAGAAAGAATAAAACCAATGAGAAACAAACTGAAGGATAAAGTTTAGCTAGATATTTTCTGTTTTTGATGATAAAGAGATAAAAAAAACTAACTGGTAAAACCCAAAAATAATTAAAAACTTTTAGACCAAGAGTTTTAATCAGCGGCGTAGTAATTCCCCAAATTCCATAACCCCCTAATAAATCTGGAGGGCGATGGTTAAAAATCAGCGAAGAGGCGGTTAATAAACTTCCCGGCAGACTTTCGATACTAACATATTTAAGACCGTGAAATTCCATAGCAGATAAAATTTGCTTAAGATTTCCACCGAGAAGGAAAAATATTATTATCGGCAAGGCCATAAATAGGAGAAAATAAAATAAGTAAATTAAAATGCGTTTAAAACTTTTTTGATACATAAGAATTAATCCCAGGTAGGGTAATAAAATAATCGGATATATTTTCATGGAGGTGGCCAAACTTAAGAAAATAGCAGATGAGATTATTCTTTTTTTTGAAAACAAATATAGGCTTAAAAGGACGAAGAGGGCGACGATTGTGTCAAAGCGAAAAAGAAGGATTGGGCCAATGGCTAAGACTAAGATTAAAAATAGCCAAGATTGAAGTGAAGATGATTTCTTTTTCACTACAACGAGGGTGAGAAAAATTACCAATAAATTAACTAACGTCGCAGCTGAAAGATAAGAAATATAAGAAAGATTTTTCCAGCCAGCTAACAAGCGAGGGATAAAAATATAAATAAGCGTCGTGGGAAGAATTTCATTGCCGTCTAGACCTGTAAAAGAGTTGTGTTTAAAAAAATATTCCATTCGCAGAAACCAACTCCAAACATCAATTTCTAAATGGCCGCGCCATAAGGGATTAAGTGCTTGCCAGTAGAGAATCGATATAACTAATACAGTGGTTAGAACTAGTATTGGCCTATTGATTTTGGTAGATAATTTCTTCAAGGTAATCATAAACAGCCTGCCAGTTGTTATTAAGCGGCAATAAAACCCATTGGCCGTATTGTTCGGCCGGCGGGTTGTAGAGCAAGGCGGGAATTTCTTCGTTGTCACTGCCCTGGTCAATGATGCCTGTACGAAGCGAATCAGGTTTAATTTTAAAAACCAGCTTAACTAAATCCGGATAGATTTTTGGTTCAAGATCGGTGGTAACAGCGGCTTTAAAAGCTTGATAGAGGGCTTTAAGTTTAAACGGATTAAGCAAAGTTTTTAGAGACAAAACTTTATCTTTAAAACTCAACAAAACCAATTGCTGACGCTGGCTGCGGGCAAAATCAGTCCCTTCTTCACCTTCTGACTGGCGGGAACGAACATATTTTAAGGCCATGGAACCGTCAAAGTGTTGAAAGCCAGAATGAAACTGCAGGATTTCATAGCGGGCGGTTTCATCGGGAGCATTTTCCTGGCCAGGAAGCGGATACTTGGCGTCGATAAAGCCATGGGGCACATTCAGATCCAAACCACCAAGGACGTCGATGGCGGTTTCAAAACCGGAAAAATCCAAGAGTGCAGCATAATGGACCGGCTGGTTGATGATTTCGGCAACCGCGGCTTTAGCCATAATCAGGCCGCCGCCGGGCTGCTTGGTTTCGCCAAAATGATAGGCAGTATTAAGTTTGGCAGATAAAGATTCAACCCAAATGTCCCGAGGCAGAGAAATTAAGACCGTATCTGAGGTAGAAAGATTAACTGAAATTAACATGATGCTGTCAGTTAAATCAGCTCCGGGGTGAGTTCCGCCACTGGCGCCAAGAAGCAGAATATTGGTCCGATTGCGGAAAGAGTCAAGCCGGGTAATCGTAGAAAGTTGAATAATTTTTTTAAAAGAAGCGGCCAGTTTAGGAATGATTAAAACTAAAATTAAGCAGACCAGACCGATAACTGCCAGATAGATTAACGGGCGAAAAGGCAGAAGATATTTATAGAAACGGCGTTTAACGGCGGAAAGCATAAAGATGTTATGATTCTAACATGGCGGCAGATTGGCTGAAAGCCTTAAATCGAGAACAAAGACGGGCAGTCACCTTTGGCGACGGCCCATTATTAATCCTGGCCGGAGCCGGATCAGGAAAAACGCGGGCGTTAACTTACCGGGCAGCCTATTTAATTAAAGAAAAAGGCGTAGATCCAGGAAGAATTTTATTAGTCACATTTACCAATAAAGCGGCTAAGGAAATGAAGGGTAGAATTTTAAAACTTCTCGGAGAAAAAACAGCGGCAATACCCTGGACCGGAACCTTTCATAGTTTTAATGCCCGGCTGCTTCGAATTGAAGGCAAAGAAATCGGCCTGAGCAATAAGTTTTTAATTTATGACGAAGATGATTCGCTGGCGACGATAAAACAGGCAATGAAAAATTTAAACCTGGACACTCAAGTCTATAAACCAAGAGTGATAAAGGCAGCGATTTCAGGGGCAAAAAACGAACTGATTAACCATTGGGAGTATAGCCGGTTAATCAGAGGCAATGCGGCAGAGATAGTCGCTCAGGTTTACCGGGAGTACCAAAGGCTGATGACCACATATGAGGCTCTGGATTTTGACGACTTGCTGCTGCTAGCAGTTAAACTATTAAATCACAGCGACCGGGTGGCTAAAAAATATCAGGAAAAATATTTAAGTGTTTTAGTGGACGAGTACCAGGATACTAACCGGGCCCAGTATGAGCTGACCAAACTGCTGACGAAAAAGTGGAAGAATTTAACCGCCGTGGGCGATTTTTCCCAATCAATTTACAGTTTCCGCGGGGCTGATTTTCGTAATTTAAATAATTTAAAAAACGATTTTCCCGGACTGGTGGTGGTGAACATGGAGCAAAACTACCGATCGACAAAAAATATCTTAGAGGCAGCTAACCAGGTAATTGCCAAAAATACCCTGCATCCGATATTAAAATTGTGGGCAGAGAGTCAAAAGGGAGCGAAAATTAAAATCTTTGAAGGAGTAGATGAAAAAGAAGAAGCCGAGTTTGTGGTAAAAACTATCGGTCAATTTGATTATCAAGACTGTGCCGTTTTATACCGGACTAACGCTCAATCAAGAACCATTGAAGAGGCCTTAATTAAGGCAAACATACCCTATGTTCTGGTGGGCGGAGTAAAATTTTATAACCGGAAAGAAATTAAAGACTGCTTGGCTTATTTAAGGCTGATTTATAACCCCAAAGACCGTTTAAGTTATAAAAGAGTAGAAAAGCTGGGCAAAAGGCAGTTAGAAAAGTTTGTAAAATTAGACGGAGTGAAGTTAACCACTAAAGAGACTTTAGAATTAATCCTGGACACAACCGAATATTTAAAGCGGTTTGATCTGAAAGACGAGGAAGACTTAAGCCGGTTGGAAAACATTAAGGAATTGATGAGTGTAGGGCAAATGTATCCGGTGCTGGAAGAGTTTTTACAAAACACGGCTTTGGTGGAAGAAACGGATAAGTTAAAAGCCAATCAAAAGGCGGTAACTTTAATGACCCTGCACGCTTCAAAGGGTTTGGAGTTTAAAAATGTATTTATAATCGGGATGGAAGAAGGACTGTTCCCCCATTCACGATCATTAATGGACCGGGAAGAGTTAGAAGAAGAAAGGCGTTTGTGCTATGTGGGAATGACTAGGGCAAGGGAGAATTTATTTCTAACTTATTCCCGGAGAAGATTATATTTCGGCATCACGGCCAGCAATGCGGTCAGCCGGTTCTTGGGCGATATTGAAGAAAGTTTGCTAGAATTAATCCATGATTATTAGAGAAGTCGTTCTTAATGATAAAGCAAGGTTTAATCAGGTTGCCGGCCACCCACTGCAAACCTATGAGTGGGGTGAGTTTAGGGAGTTAACCGGAATAAAGGTAATCCGCAAAGGGGTATTTGAAGGCCAAAAGCTGGTGATGCCAATGCAACTGACGATTCACCGGGTGCCAAAACTCGGTTGGACTTTGGGCTACTTTCCTAAAGGACCGATGCCTGATGAGGTCCAGCTGGAAGCTTTAAAACAGATCGGAAAAGAAAATAACTGCGTTTATATTAAGTTGGAGCCGAATATCAGCGCGGCGGTTAAGAAAGATCAGATTCAATCCAGCGCCTGGATCCAAATAGAAGAGTTTTTACTTAAAAGGGGCTGCCAGAAAGGCCGACCGCTGTTTACAAAATACACCTTTTCTCTTGATCTAACACCGGCAGAGGCAGATTTATTAGCTAAAATGCATTCCAAAACCAGATATAACTTGCGGCTGGCAGAAAAAAAAGGCGTCAAGGTTAAATTAGACAACAGCGCGGCGAGTTTTGAGTTATTTTTAAAACTGCTGTTTGACGAAACAATTAAACGCCAGGGATTTTATAGCCATACTCCGGATTACTTTAAAAAGATGTGGCAGCAGCTAAGGCCGGTGGGAATGGTTCAACTATTAAGGGCTGAGTTTGAGGGTAAAACCTTGTCAGCTTTTTTATGTTTTGTGTTTAATAAAAAAATCTATTATCCATACGGCGCCTCGACCCGGGAGCTTAAAGAACTGATGGCGCCAAATTTGTTAATGTGGGAAGTAATTAAATTGGGGAAAAGTTTAAATTGCACTGAATTAGATATGTGGGGAGCGTTAGGGCCTAATCCAAACAAAAATGATCCTTGGTATGGATTTCATCGGTTTAAACAAGGCTACGGAGCAACCTTGATGGAGTTTGTCGGCAGTTATGACCTAGTACTGCAGCCGGGGCAGTACCGGATTTTAAGAATCTTAGAAGAAGCGCGGTGGAAGTGGCTGAAGGCTAGGACCGGAGCTGTCCGAGTGAAAACCGGACTAAGCCAAACAATAGACAATCTGGCAAGAGCATTTGAATCTAAATGAGCGATTTAAGACAAGCTAAAGAATACGAGCTGTGGATGAAAAGTTTGGGCTGGCTGGTGGATGAGGGGGCATTTATTAAAAAACTGCTAGGAATCAGTTTTATTAAGATTCAGAGGCAGAAAAAAATCGACGATTTAGATTTGTTGGTAAAAAAATACCGGGCGGTATTGGTAAAGATTGAACCAGCCATTGATGATAATTTCAACTACGGCCGGTGGGGGTTTAAAGAAGATAAAACACCGATGCTACCAACAAAAACTATTTGGCTGGATTTAACAAAGAGCGAGAATCAGCTATTAAAAGAAATGCATTACAAAACCAGGTATAACTTAAGAAAGTATTCAGGAAAAGTAAAGATGATTCGGGGAGATAAAGTTTCGGATAAACAACTGAAAGATTTTTTTAAGATTTACCGGCAAAACTGTAAAAAACAAAAATTCTGGGGATTAAACTTTAAACAATTAAAGAGTTTGCTTAAATCGTTTGGGGGAAAGGCCTGGCTGCTAATGGCAGAAGGCGGCGGACTGATAGTTTTAATTCATAATCAGGTTGCCTATTATTCTCATAATGCCAGCAGTCAGGAAGGCAGAAAAAAAATGGTACCCAGCAGATTAGCGTGGAAGGCAATAAGATTGGCGAAAAAACTTAAGTGCAGACTGTTTGATTTTGATGGGATTGACGATAAGCTCTGGCCCGGATTCACCCGGTTTAAAAAAAGTTTCGGCGGAAGAGAGGTAGAATATAGACAACCAGTTAAAAAATTGTTTATAAAGGAGTGGGTATGGCCAAAATAACAGCAATAAAAAACGGACCGTATAAAGTGTACGGTCCGGAAGAAATCAAAGATGCTCAAGGCAATGAGCAAACGGTTAAGGGAGATGAAACAGTCTGGTTGTGCCGTTGCGGCGCTTCGAAGAACAAGCCATTTTGCGACGGTTCCCATATTAAAATTGGTTTTAAAGCAGATAAATAATGTATTTAGGGTTAGAAAACATCAGAAGCTTGTATAATGTCGGGTCGATTTTCCGGACGGCAAGTTTTTTTGGGATAAAAAAAGTGCTGCTGGTAGGTTATTCAGGCAGAGCCAGACCGGGAGTAAATCAGCTGCATGAAAAAGTCAAAAAGACAGCTTTGGGGGCGGAAAAAGATTTTGAAATTAAGTTTGTTAAAAATAGTGAAGAACTGGTAAAGCTGACAAGAAAGAAAGGGTTAAAGTTAATCGCCATTGAACAGGATAAAAGAAGTGTGAAGATTGATAAATGGCAGGCGGAAAAAGACTCGGTGTTAGTATTTGGGAATGAAGTTGAGGGGGTCAGTCAAGAAGTGTTGGCGGCGGCAGAAGAAATTGTGGAGATCCCCCGGCAGGGCAAGAAAGGGTCATTGAATGTCGAGGTGGCCGCAGCGATTGTAATTAGCCAGGTTGAGGCAGACCTTCGGGCCAACAGTGGTTTAAATATTCGCAGCGTAAACAATGGCTATAGGTGGAGGTTTTGGAAAAATTTAAACAGCGGATGGCTTTCATAGATTGACGGATAGTTTCTTTTAAGTCAGCGACGTCCTGGTCGGAAATAATAAAGTTTTCTTTTTTCAGTTTACCGGACGGCGTGGGTTCAACAAACTCCAGTTCAGCTTCACTCACTTTAAGCTTAAAACTTCGATCCAGCTGGCTTAAAAGGCGGTAAAAAACCAGCTGGCGATAATAGTCAGCATTGGCTTCCTGGGTTTTGCCCAAAATCTGATTCCGCGATTTAGGGGATCCTGTTTTATAATCAACAACCTTCACTGTTTTCTTAGAAACAGAAAGCAGGTCGATACGGTCGATCTTTCCGGCTAAAGGAATGTCGTCCAGATAAGTTTTAGACATACCGTAGCCAAAAAATTTCTCGGTAAATAGGGGTTTAACCAAGTTATCCTGGTAATAATCATAGTAAAAACTTAACAGCTTCTGACCTTTTTTTAACATCAGCTTTAGTTCGGATGCGGTTAAAACTTCTTTGGCTAAAGCTTTTCCAAATTGATCGATTAAAAACTGCTTAGCCGGATGTTTATCGTTTTTAATAAACTGGCGATGGAAAAGTTCTAAGGCTTTGTGCACGGCAGTGCCAAAACTAAAATAGGTTTGCTTGGCGCGGGGCACCCGGATTAAGTTATTGAGTTTAAATTTATAGGGGCAGGTAAGATAAGTGTTAAGGGCAGTCGGCGACAGCTTGAAGCCGTTAAGAATAAAGTTAAAGTAATCGGCTTCAACTAAGGTAGGTCGGGGCGCTGACGGGGCAGAAAAACTTAAAGTTAAGATTGTTTGGGGATTTAAGGATTTTGGCTGGAGGGTTTTTACCAGTGGTTGGGGCAACTCAGAGATAAACATCGTAGGGACAGCTTCGGTAGAATGACCAAACCTGGCATAGCGATCGGCAAAAGTAAGATAAAGTTTTTTCTTAGCCCGGGTAAGACAGACATAAAAGAGGCGGCGTTCGTCTTCGTTTTTTTCTTTTTTATCAATCTGGGAATATTTTAAAATGCCTGAAGGCAGTTTAATCATTTCCCGGGTGCGATTATTCCCCCACTTGCCATCGATGGCTTTGATAATAAAAACATATTCCCATTCTTTGCCTTTGGCTTTGTGGGCAGTGGTTAAGGTAACGGCTTTGGTTTTAATATCCAAGTCGGTTTCAGCCAGCTTTAAGTGATTGAGTTCCATTAACTGAAGGGCATTTAAAAAGGAGTGCAGATTTAACTGATGATCGGCCTGGTTTAAACGCTTAATGGCGCTAAAAAGCGAGTTTAAACGGTTAAGTTTTTCTAAAGCGTCCGGGCAGCTGATCAGCCAGTCAAAAAAACCTGACTGTTTCACTAAGGTTTCAAAAAATTGGGAAAAGTTTAATTGGCTGTCCAGCTGCTGCCAAGAAGCCAGCCGGCGGATAAAATCTAAAATCCGCTCCTGGCTTTTAAGCTTTAAGGCCGGAAACGAAGTGGAAAGAATCAGATCAATAATGGAAGTGTTGGACTGGGATGCCTGGCGGCTAAGTTTTAAAATATCCAGAGAGTCGAGATGTAAAAACTCATAATGAAGCAGAGTGAATAAATCCAGATCTTCAAGGCTGCTGGGGCTTAAACTAATGGCTTTTAATAAAGTTAAAAGCTTAATAATGGTGGGGTCTTCTAAGATATTAGCGCCGCCTTCAATGTCCACGGGGATATGCAGTTTGGCAAAAATATCAGCCAGGCCAGCAGCATCGGCATTGTGACGGTAAAGCACGGCAATCGATTCCGCCTTGACCCCTTGGTTAATTAACTTTTTAATTTTTTGGGCAATCCAATAAGTTTCGATAATTTCTGAAGGCAGTTTAATTATATAAAGCGGTTTTTCCGGATGAGTTTTTTGGCTGGTAAGTTTGGTTTTGGCAGTATTAACCACTGATTCGATGTGAAAGTGGTTGTTTTGGATCAGGTGGTGGCTGGCAGTTAAAATAGTTTGGGTGGAACGGTAGTTTTGATCTAAGGTAATTATTTTTGTCCGAGGATAAGTTTTAGTAAAACCGATAACATTTTCCAAAGAGGCGCCCTGGAATTTAAAGATCGATTGGTTGATGTCGCCAACCACAAAGACATTGGCCTGATCACCCCAATAGGAAGCCAGCAGGTTAACCACCTGATTTTGCGCCGAGTTAGTATCCTGGTATTCATCAACTAAAAAGTAGTGGAAGCGCTCCTGAAAAGTTAATAACAGTTCGGAATCGGCCTTAAAGGCCTGAGCCACCAAGTTAATCATGTCTTCAAAATCATAACGGCCGACTTCGGCTAATGCCTTTTGATAGCGACGGTAGATTTTAACCAGTTCAGGCAGTTTGGCGGCTTTAGGGTCGGTGATTAAAGCTTTAAGATCATCGGGGGAAACGGCTTCGCGCTTTAGATCCTGAATGGCCTGGATAAGGCTAGGGATGTAAAAATAGGGCTGATGGGCAGGTTTTAAATAATCGAGATTTAAAGAATCAATAATGGTTTGAAAAATTTGCACCCGCTCCAGGTCAGAAAGAGGTTCAACTTGAGGAGAAATAATAAATTTGTCAGGAAATTCCTGAATCACTGAGGAGCAGAATGAGTGAAAGGTAAAGATATTGACATAGTAAGCGGTAGCGCCAATGGTGGCGATCAACCGCTCGCGCATGGCTTTGACACCGGACTCGGTAAAAGACAAGGCCAGGATTGAATCCGGGGCAGTATCGGTTTTTTTCAGGATTTGGGCAATCCGCTCGGCAATAATCTGGGTTTTACCAGTCCCCGGACCGGCAATGACCATGACCGGGCCGTCAATCGTGTCAACGGCTAACTGCTGGTTTGGGTTAAGTTTCATTTCAAATTCTTATAAAATAAGATTTCGTCAAGATATTTACCCTGATAAAAAATGGCCTTGGGGTGAATGCCGTACTGAGTAAAGCCTAGTTTTTGGTAAAGCTTAAGACCAACAAGATTATTAGCAAAACAGCCAAGAATAATTTGTTTTAGTTTAAGTTTTTCCTTGGCCTGTTGGATAGCATACTGAGCCAGTTGATAACCGATTCCCTCGGCTCGATAAGATTTAAGCAGGGCAATACCAAAACTGCCAACATGGCCTTGACGTTTACCGAGTTTGTCAATTGAACAACTACCAAGATATTTGTGCTGATCAAAAACTGAGATAAAAATAGATTTATTGGTTTTAATTTTTTTTAATAAACCGGTTAAAAACTCTTTTTCTTCTTTAAAAAAAACCGGTTCGCGGTAATTTAATAAAATAAAAGTGTCCTCTTTTTCGATGGTTTTTACCCATTGATAGATAGCAGTTAAATCCGAAGATTTTGGCGAGGCAAAAGTAATTTTTTTACCGGTTTTCGTGATAATCGTTTTCATTTTAGCTTGGGCAGGTCGGAATCGGTGGTAAGCTCGCGACCGAAGCGAAGCTTTTGGCCAATGGTGTTGTAAGCCGAATGAACTTCAGAGAATTTATTATGAGCATTGAGGATGTGGCTACCGAGGATAGAGAGTTTTTCATCAACTTTGTCATAGTCGGTTTGAATCGCCCGAATCAGGGCAAAGATTTCCCGGGATTTGCGTTCAATTTTCTTACCTTCAAAGGAAAGCAAGATCATCTGTAAATGGGCATAAAGGGTAGAGGGAGAAACCGGATAAATACGGTTAGTTTTGGCAAACTCCATAACTTCAGTTAAATTGACCAGTTCATAGTAAACCGACTCGGAAGGGATATACATCAGGGCAAAATCCAGAGTGCCTTCTTCGGGAAGGATGTATTTTTGAGCAATCGATTTGATGTGTTTTTTAACATCAAGGCTAAAGGCTTTCCGGAAAACCGCTTGCTCAGCTTTATCTTTGGCTTTGACGATTTTTTGAAAGTTTTCCATGGGGAATTTGGAGTCGATCGGCAGAATGCCGGCGTCAGTCTGAATGGCGGCATCGACTTTATCACCGGATTTAAAACTGTACTGAAGATGAAAAGATTTTTTAGGAAACATCTGGGAAATTAAATCTTTTAAAACCTGTTCGCCAATGTTGCCCCTTAACTTCGGGGATCGTAAAAATTCGTTTAGTTCTTTCATGGAACGGGAAACTTCAGTAAACTCCCCCGCTTCTTTTTGCAGACCGGAGATGACTTCGGCGGCTTTATCAAGACGTTTATTTAAAGTGTTGGATGACTGCAGCAAAGTGTTAATCATATGTTGATTGGAGGTCTGAAGAGAGCTGGTCAGAACGGTTTGCAGGTCTTTAATGTCTTTCTGGGTGGTTTTAGCCCATTCAAGTAAGGTTGAATCTTCTTTCTTACGGGAAAAAAGCCAGATAATCAGAGCAAATCCGGCAATTAATAAGGCGGCGATAAGATATGTCTCTGGAGTCATAGTTAAATAAATTGTAACATAAAGCAATGAACAAAAGACGAAAAAACTATTTGCCAGCGTTAATGACGATGGTGATTTTATGGGGATTGCTGGGAGCATTGATTATCTGGGTGGAGCCAAAACTGATTAAGGATATATTAATTGACGGGTTATACCTGCCTTTTTTTATGTTGTTCTTTCCGGCGATCTTTTTAACTTTGGCAGTGATTTTAGGCGACTCCAGGCGAGGCTTGTTAATCAGCCTAGGGTTAACCGGAGCATTGATCCTTAGAGTGTATCGGCTGGAGAATTGGTTGAACTTAATTTTAATTGCCGGAATTGTGGTGGCAGTTGACAGATATTTCAAGGAATAGTTTAATTAATTAAACATGCAAGTGTCAAAAAGGAATGTTAATAAGCAAATAGAAAAAAAGATTTTTAAAGCTTTGTATCAGGTGCTGGCGGATTTAAAACGACCTAAAGATATAGAAATGTTTTTAGAGGATGTGTTAAGCAAAACAGAAAAAACGGTGCTGGCAAAACGGTTAGGAATCGCAGTTTATTTAAATAAAGAGAGATCTTACGAGGTAATCCGGCAGGATTTAAAGGTGTCTTCAGCAACAATTGCCAGTGTGCAAAAGTGGCTGGAAGAAGATAATGAAGGTTTAAGGCTGGCATTAAAGGCAATTGAGGCGGATGAGTGGGCTGGAGAAATGGCCAGTAAGGTATCGAAAGCAGTCCGGGACGTATTCAAAAAATAATGACTGAATTGATTCCAGGAACTGTCCAAGACAAAATTGCTAAAACAGAAACTAATGGAGCAAAGCTGAAATGGAGTTTTGAAAATTTATTAAATGGGACCGGTTATTCTTGCCAAAAAATTAATAATTTTATAGAAAAATTGGGAATTGCTTGTTTGGATGTAGAATACGGAGCAGAAATTCCTTGTTTTTTAAACTATAATCCAAAAGTGTTATTTGCGGCGGAGCCAATAGACGCAGGAGGCCATCATGATGATTTAATTGATCCGGTTTTAGAGGCAATGGCACAAAAATCAACTGCGGTAAAAATAATTCGACAGCAGAGAAATGATGCTTTATCCCAAATTCAAAAAGATGTGGGTGACGAGAAATTAGGATTAATTACCTGGTTTAATATTTTTAATGAATCTGGATTGGAAAAACAAGATTTTACAAATTTAATTCAACAGGCCGGCCGATTATTAACTGATGGCGGATTGTTGATATTGAGTTTTATTGAAGATGACAGTTCAAGACAGAAGTTATTTCAAGTTTTAGCAAAAGATGGTTTTCCCGGATTAAAGATGAAGTATTATAAAAGCCCCAAACCCTATGCTGCCGGAAGTTTATTTTTAGTGGCAGAAAAGTTAGGATAAATCAGCTAAAATAGGCTGATGGCAGATAAATTTTATGTAACGGCGGCGATTCCATATGTAAACGGATTTCCGCACCTTGGCCACTCTCTTGAGTTTATTCAAACCGATGTAATCAGGCGGTGGCAAAAACTTGAAGGTAAGCAGGTATTTTGCGTTTCCGGATCAGACGAAAACGGACAAAAAATTTTAGAGGCGGCAAAAGAAGAAAAGCTAGAGTCTCAAGAACTGGCGGATAAAAATACTCAAGCCTTTATTAAACACGCTGAACAGCTTGGGGTAGAGTTTGATGTTTGGCGGAGAGCAACAGATAAAAAATATCATTGGCCGGGAGTAATCGAGTTGTGGAATCGGTGTGTTAAAAACGGAGATATTTACAAGAAAAAGTACCAAGGGCTTTACTGTGTCGGCTGTGAACAGTTTTATACAAAGGACGAGTTGGTTAAAGGAAAATGCCCTGAACACAACCGAGTGCCGGAATTGATCGAAGAAGAAAATTACTTTTTTAAATTATCCAAATATCAAAAGCAACTGGAAGAGTTAATTGAAAAGGATGAACTAAAAGTATTTCCTGAAATCAGAAAGAACGAAACTTTGGGATTTATTAAACAAGGCCTGAAAGATTTTTCAGTTTCCCGGCCAGCAGTCCGCTTAGGCAATTGGGGTATTCCCGTGCCAGATGATCCGACCCAGATAATGTATGTGTGGTTTGATGCCTTAACGGTGTATATGACGGCGGTGGGTTGGAATTATGATTTGAACTTATGGAAAAAGTGGTGGCCGGCGCAAGTACATGTGATCGGCAAGGGAATTTACCGGTTTCACACAGTTTATTGGCCGGCAATGCTGCTGTCAGCGAAACTCCCCCTTCCAGCAGCAGTTTTAGTCCACGGCTATATTACTGCCAATGGCCAAAAAATGGCAAAGTCTTTAGGCAACACGATTAATCCTGAAAAAATTGTTAAACAGTACGGTGCTGACGCGGTCAGGTATTTTTTATTAAAAGAGATTCCGACCCAGTCAGACGGAGATTTTACTCATGAGCGATTTAAAGAGGTATATAACGCGGATTTGGCTAATGGTTTGGGGAATGTGGTTTCCCGGGTGGCGAAGATGGCAGAAAAAGACGGTTTGGCGGGGATTAAAGATTTTGAGAAAAAAATTACTGTCAGCGGCGAGCTGGGAAAATATGAGTTTAATCAAGCTTTAATTAAATTATGGGAAGAAATCAGGGAATTGGATCTGCAGATTTCTCAGGATGAACCCTGGAAACAAAGTGCAGATGAGAGAAAAGATAAGCTAGTCGGTTATGTAAAAAAATTACTGGCCTTTAACTGGCAGCTGCAGATATTTTTGCCCCAAACAGCAGAAAAAATTGCCAAGATTTTTGGCGGCGATACAATTAAGATAAAGGAATCGTTGTTCCCGAGACTATAATTAGCGGCTTATGTATATTGATACGCATTGCCATTTGAATTTTAAGGCTTTTGAAGCTGACTGGCAAAGGGTGGCAGATCGAGCAGTTAAGGCCGGAGTAACCAAAATGATTGTGGTAGGGGCGGATTTAGAAACAAGCGCCAGGGCAGTTAAGTTGGCAAAAAAACATAAAAATCTATGGGCAGCAGTAGGTGTTCATCCTCACCACGGTTTAAGCGAGATTAATTGGAAAAAACTGGAGAAGCTGGCAAAAGAGGAAAAAGTGGCAGCAATTGGCGAGTGCGGTTTGGACTTTCATGTTTATCAAAAAAGCAAGTATGAGAAGAAAGAGATTTCTCCGGAGGTGAAAACAGCTCAAAAAAAACTCTTTGGTCAACAGATTCAACTGGCAAAAAAACTTAAGCTAGCGATGATTATCCACAACCGCGAAACAGGCGAAGAGACCCTGGATACGATTAAGCACTTTTGCACCAGTGACGGCCAGTATCCTAAAGGCGTATTCCATTGCATCTCCGGGAGTAAAAAACTTTTAAGCAAGATTTTAGAGATGGGTTTTTATATTGGCATTGATGGAAATGTAACCTACAGCCAGGAAGTGAAGATTTTAGCTAAATTGACACCTCTAGAGCGGATGTTGCTAGAAACAGATGCGCCCTGGTTATCACCGGCGCCGAAGAGAGATTTGAGAAATGAGCCTATAAGTGTTAAGATCGTGGCTCAGTGCTTGGCAAGGCTGAAAAAAGTTTCAATAGCAAAAATTGAAACTGAGACTACCAAGAGTGCGGAAAGATTATTTAAATTCCAATAAGGACGTACCTTGTGAGAAAATGGCTGTTAAAACACGAGAAAAAAGTAATCAGATTTTTGGAGATTTTGCCCGGCCTGACTTCCTGGTCGTTAATTATTTTTCCATTCTGGGGGGCTTTTTTTGCGCCGGCTTTAGTCGCCTACTATATTATTGCTTTTGATGTTTACTGGCTTTACCGATCGTTATGGACAGCAACTCTGGCTTTACTTGCCCATTATCGAATCAAGGCAGCAGAGTTATTTGATTGGCTCAACGAAGCGCAGTCTTTTTTAGACTGGAAGCGGGTTCACCATATTATTGTGATTCCAACCTATCAAGAACCTCTAAATACCTTAAGAAGAACGTTGAAAAACTTATCCAAGCAAACATTTCCTAAGGAAAATTTAACCGTGGTAGTAGCGTTTGAAGCCAGAGAAGGCATAAATGCCCGAGAAAAAGCGAAAAAGTTAAAAACTGAATTTAAAGGAATTTTTGGCAACTTGATGATGGAATTTCACCCTGATCTAGAAGGAGAAGTTAAGGGTAAGTCGTCGAACATTGCCTGGGGGGCAAAATTGGCTAAAAAAAGACTGGTGGATGAGCAAAAGAAAGATATTGACTATATTACGATTACTTCAAATGATGCGGACGCTTTGCTCCACCCGCAATACTTTGCCTATTTAACTTTCAAGTTTTTAGATGATCCGCACCGCTACACGAAGACCTGGCAGTCGGCAATTCAGTTTTATAATAATATTTGGAAACTGCCAACAATAACCAGGGCATATAACCGCATGTCGAGCGTGGTGCAGACCGGAATTTTGCTTAGAAAAGACCGGCTGATTAATTTTTCGACTTACTCGATCAGCTTAAAATTAGTAGACAAGGTCGGCTATTGGGACACGGATGTAATTCCGGAAGACTACCGGATGTTTTTTAAACTGTTTTATGCCACTAAAGGCAAAGTGGAAGTTGAACCGATATTTTTACCGTCTTTTTGCGATGCGGCCGAGGCAAAAGGGTTTTGGCCGACGATGAAAAATCAGTACGAACAAACCAAGCGCTGGGCCTGGGGAGTCAGCGATGACGCATATATTATTTTCAAGTGGTTAACAGTGCCGAAAATGCCGTTTACAGAAAAAACCATCAGATCTTTATATGTAGTAAAAGATCATGTGTTATGGCCGGTTAACTGGTTTGCAATTACCTTGGGAGCCAACATTCCGCCGCTTTTAAATAAGGATTTTTCCAGAACAATAATCGGCAAGACTTTGCCCCAGGTTTCCTCGAGTATTTTAACTTTAGCGCTAGTAGCGATGGCAGCGGTGATATTCGTGGACTGGAGACAAAAACCAAAAGCGCCACTGGGAACGGCCAGATGGCGAAAGGTTTTAGCCCCATTTGAGTTTATACTCCTGCCAATAGTCGGGTTCTTCTTTACGGCTTTACCGGGACTGGATGCCCATACCCGTCTGCTGCTGGGAAGATACATGGAATACCGGGTGACGGAAAAAGTTTAAAATAATGCTAAAATAAGGGGATGTGGAAAAAATATGAAGGTTTGATTTTATTGTTACTGCTGGTGGCAGTGTTAAGAATTCCGTCTTTATTTGAACCGTATTGGTATGGCGATGAAGGAATTTATTTGGTTTTAGGCCAGGGGTTAAGAAAAGGGTTGATATTTTACCGGGATATTCATGATAACAAACCGCCATTGCTCTACATGCTGGCGGCTGCGGCAGGTAATGTGTTTTATTTCAGATTAATATTAATGGTTTGGTTTGGGGCGAGTGTGGCAGTATTTTTAAAACTAACTAAAATCATTTGGCCGAAAAATAAATTTTTAAGCTATTGTTTAACTTTGACAATGATCGGATTAACGACGATTTTTGAAGGCAATGTGGCAAATGCAGAGATTTTCATTGTGCTGCCGGTAACGCTGGCAATGCTGCTGGCAGCGAGCGGAAAGGGCTGGTTTAAGGCAGGATTGTTGTTTTCAGTTGGATTTTTGCTAAAAGTGCCGGCGGCGTTTGATCTGGCAGCTTTAATTCTTTGGCTAGCGGGGCAAGGTATTTTTGATAAAAGAATTTGGAAGTTAATTTTAGGTTTCAGTTTGCCGATTGCCATAACAATCGGCTACTTTGGAATAGTCGGCGGCTTGGAACGGTATGTCAGATCGGCTTTGCTGCAAAATATCGGATACTTAAGTTCCTGGGGAGTAAGCAACAACGGTTTAATGGTCAGGTTGGGAATTACGATCTTAGCCTTGGGATTAGTTTTTTGGGCGGGAAGAAAGTATAAGTTTTCCAGATGGGCGAATTTAATTCTGATTTGGTTTTTAATGGCACTGTTCGGGGCGTTATTGTCAGGCAGGCCTTATCTACATTATTTAATCCAGCCGGCAATACCGGCAGTGCTGTTGTTAGGCCTGTTGATTAAAAGCCGCAAATGGAGTTTAAGACTGGCGATTGCCGGAGTATTATTTTTGAGCGGTTATTGGTGGTGGCAAATTAAATTTTGGAGTTATCCTGTATTTAGCTATTATGAAAATTTTATTAAGTATATTGCCAGGCAGAAAGACGTAGTTGAGTATCGCAATTACTTTGATAAGCGAGTTAACCAGAGTTATAAACTGGGAGAGTATTTACTAAAAAGCACGAATAAGGATGATCGGGTGTTTATTTGGGGAGATGAGCCGGGAGTTTATGCGTTAGCCGACAGATTGCCGGTTGGGCGCTACACGGTGGCTTATCATATAGTTGATTTTAATGGTTACGAAGAAGTAATGATTGCCTGGGACAAACAACCGCCAAGAGTAGTAATAGTCATGGACTATGAACAAAGGCCTTTTAAACAACTGGATTTAAAGCTGGCAACTGATTATGTCTTTGCGGGAAAGATTGAACGAGCAGATGTATACCGAAAATTGGAGAGTATATGAAAAAAAGCGAACAGTTGAGTTTATTGATGGTCAAAAAACAAATTGACAATTTAGTAGTAAATCCAAACATAAGGGTAGGGTTGAAGATGATTTTTTTAGGACTGGGGTTGAGTTTTTTATGGCTGGCTTGGTGGTGGAACAAACTGCCGCCGGAAGTGCCGATGTTATTTAGCCGGGCATATGGCGAAGGCAGATTAATTAACCAGTGGGGTTTATGGATGCTGCCTGGTTCAAGTTTAATAATCAGCCTGATTTCTATCCGGGTAGCCGGAAATGTCTTGGAAAAAGACCGGCTGTTAGCCCAAATGTTAATTTGGCTGGCAATGTTAATAGTAGCAATGGGGCTGGTAAGTTTAATTAAGATTACTTGGCTGGTTACCTAGATTATGTTAGTTCAATTAATTAAACCGTTAATAACGGCAATGATTATTTCATTAGGGGTAACGCCGATAGTGATTCTCATTTATAAAAAGATGGGTTGGCTGGATGATCCTAAAAAACAAGACCATCCAAAAGTAGTGCATCAATATCCCGTACCCAGAGGGGGTGGGGCAGTAATATTTTTCAGTATGCTTATGGCTAGTTTATTGTTTTTGCCTGTAGATAAGCATTGGTTGGGAATTTTTGGCGGGGCATTATTATTGGCAATCGTGGGCGTGATTGACGATGTTAAAAATATCAGCCCATATAAACGGTTGTTTTGGGGATTAATTGCAGCCGGGCTGGTGGTTGGGGTGGGAATTGGAATTCCTTATATCAGCAACCCGATTAAAGCCGGAGCGATTATTAATTTGTCAGGCCTACAAATTCCGTTTTTTTTCTTGGGGAAGTGGCGGACAATCTGGGTTTGGGCTGATTTGATGGCTTTGGTGTGGATTGTCGGAGCAATGAATTTTGTCAATTGGGCCAAGGGGTTAGACGGCCAACTGCCAGGAATCGTGGTGGTGGCCGGCGTAGTCATCGGCTTCTTAAGTTTACGGTTTGTTGATGATATAACTCAATGGCCGGTACTGGTGTTAGCGTTTATTTTAGCCGGAGCTTACTTGGGATTTTTGCCCTATAACTTTTATCCGCAAAAAATTATGCCCGGATATGGCGGCGGAGTGCTGGCCGGATATTTTTTGGCGGTGCTGGCAATTTTATCCGGGGCTAAAGTAGCTACGGCAATTTTAGTGCTGGGAGTGCCAATGCTGGACGCAATCTATACGATTATCCGCCGGGTTTTAAGCGGCAAGTCGCCTGTCTGGGGAGACCGGGGTCATCTGCATCATCGCTTAATGGACTTGGGCTGGGGCAAACGCAGAATAGCGGTGTTTTACTGGATCGTATCGGCAATTTTAGGATTTTTGGCATTGAAATTGAACAGCCAACTCAAATTCTATACAATGATATTATTAGCAGTGATGATCGGAGGTAGTTTGTTATGGCTCAGTATGGCTACCTACTTTTTAAAGAAGCCAGACCGCGACAGTGGTTAAAAAATTTAAGTTTATATACGGGACTGGTGTTTTCCGGCTGGCTTTTTTGGGGAGAAAAGTTGTGGACAGTAACGGCTGCCTGGGTGATTTTTTCGATTTTAACCAGCTCGGTTTATATTTTTAATGACGTTGTGGATGTTAATTCTGACCGGAATCACCCATTTAAAAAGTTCAGGCCGATAGCGTCAGGGAAACTACCGATTGGAGTGGCGCTGTTTTTCAGCTTAAGCGGCATGGTGATTAGTTTAGGTCTGGGCTGGTCATTATCGTATTTCTTGTTTTTGGTGATGATTGCCTATTTAGCGTTGCAGTTTATATACACGGCGGTGCTCAAACACCGGCCGATTGTGGATGTAATGGCGATTGCCCTGGGATTTCTCTTGAGAGTTTATGGCGGAGCGTTTATTATCGGGGCGCACATTAATGTTTGGCTGCTCTTATGTATTATTTCTTTTGCTTTATTCTTGGCCATCGGCAAGCGCAGAAGCGAACTAACTTTGCTTCAGGGTAAAATTGCTTCCAGAAAAGTTTTAGGGCGATATCCAGAAAAACTATTAGATCTGTATACGGTGATGTTTGCCAACACCACTTGGTTAACTTATGCTTTGTTTGCCTTTATGTTCCCGGCGTTTAGCTTCAGCGGGAAGGCCTTAACTTTACTGTCATACTTACCCAATACTTTCCGCTCGGAAAAATGGCTGATGTTAACAATTCCGGTAGTAATTTATGGGGTGATGCGATATTTGCAGCTGATTTATGAGAAAAACCAGGGCGAATCGCCGGAAAAAATCTTAACTGCAGACAGGCCGATGCTGATCACCGTCACTATTTGGGGATTAATGATAGTGGGAATTTTGTATTACTTAAGTTAAGTTATTCGAATTTTTCGGCGTATTTCCCAGATATCCAGCCGGTTTTACCAGTCTCATATTCAATCTCGTACCAACCAGATTGTTCGTCTTTTAAAGGAAAACTGGTACCGTGATCGACCTTGGCCAACTCTTCACCGGCAGTGGAAGCTTCTGAGCGAACCCGAACCCAACCAGTATCGGGTGAGTCAATCACCACATAGGGTTTGACCAGATTAGCTCCGGCAGTGGGCGAAGCTTTGGGGCTGGCTTTAGGGGAAGCGGCCGGAGTAGCTTCAGAATCAGCCGTGTCTTCAACCGGCGAAGCAATGACAGCCCGGGCAAGCTGAATTGAGGCAATTAATTTATTGCCTTTGACGGTTTTAACTTTAATGGTTTTGTCTTTAAATCCCGGAGAGGTAATTAATAACAAGTGGTCGCCTTCAGAGACATTATCAAGAGAAATCGGGGAAAAACCGCGCGGTTCACCATCCAGATAAACTGAAGTGCCATCGGGGGTAGTAACAACAGAAATCGAAGCAGAGTTTTTATCAGCGCCGGGCTCAAAGGACAGGATTTCTCCGGAAGAGTCATCCTGGGTTAAACCCAGTTCCCGATTAACAACAGTTAAAATACCCGGGCTTAAGGTGACCCGACCTTCCCAGGGACTTAAGGCCTGACCGGAGGATTCGGGAACGATTTTTAGAACATAGTCGCCGGCTTTAAGCTTTTCGTTAACATAGGGCGTTTGGCCTAAATGTTCGCCGTCAAGGAAAATAGTTGCCTGAGGTATGGTCGAAACTGAGAGCGCTGACTTTTTTCGGCCAGGAAAAGTACAACCAGTTAAAACAACAGTTATCGTGAGGAAACAGATTAAAAGCAGAAGTTTTCTTTTCATCAGAGAAATCTTAACAAAAATAATGGTAAAATACAAATAGAGCGGCCTGGTGTCCGAGTAGTTAGGGCGCGGTCTGCAAAACCGTTTACGTGGGTGCAAATCCCGCCCAGGCCTCTAAAATTGACATTATAGGGTGTTGTGGTATAATGACAGGTATTGTCCTCCAAGTAATGGAGGATTTTTTTATGCGTAAACAGAAAGGGTTAATGATCGCGACTATTGGCAAGAGAAGTTTAAAACTCGTCTTTTCCGAGCTGGTTTTGGCGACTTTAATGCTGCCCTACCAGATCTATAGAGTATTTATACCGAAGAAAAAGCCAGGCAGACCGGGCGGCCACCCGATTTCCAAGGTGTTTACCAAGGCTTTTGAGAATAAAAGGGCCAAAAGATTTGTCGGAGTGGGTTTAACTATCGTAATTATGCTGTTTGGTTTAATGGGCAATATTTTAGCGGCCAATGAAACTTTGGCAACCGACCAGACAATATTAATGCAGCCGGAAAGCCAAATTATTACCCAGGAAACTTTGCAAAAACCGGTTGAGGGGATCGTGGCCCAAGGCTTCCATGGTTTCCATCGGGCGATTGATATTTTAGCTCCCTATGACACCGAGATGAGACCGATTGCCAGAGGCCGCGTGGTTGAGGTTAGCTTTGGCAGGATTGGCTGGGGCAACACTGTGGTCGTAGAACACGAAAAGGGCTTAAAGTCGCGTTATGCCCACTTAAATCAAATCAGGGTAATTGAAGGTGAAGTAATTGAAAAAGAGCTGGTGCTGGGAACAGTGGGTATGACCGGCTGGACAACCGGACCGCATTTACACTTAGAGATTTATCAAGACGGTAAGGCAATTGATCCGCAAACGGTTTTACCGGATTTTTCGATTTAAGCAGCAGCGATTTCAACTTTTTTCCCATCCCAGGCCGGAGAGCAAATTGAATACATTGTCATATTGCCTGAATCTTGATACCAAGTTCCTTTGGCAATAAAGACTGAGTCGCCTTTTTTAACCTTGATGATTTTATCTTTCTCCCCTTTTTGACCAAAAATTGTAAATTTACCTTCACCATCAACAACAATATATAAGGAACTGGCTTCAAGGTTGCGGTTTTTGACATTTTCCCCGTCTAATTCAATTCTGGCAAGGCTCATTTCCGGACGAAAATTTCCCGGATGAAGAATTTCTGTAACTGTCAGAACTTCAGTGTTTCTATTTAGATGCGGCGCTAGCGGATATTCGGTCATTGGGGCTGGGTGAAGACTGGCTGGATAGTGGCGGCCTGCTCGCGGTTGGCGGAAATTAAAGAGATGCCTAAGATGGCTAAACCGAGCAGAAGTAAAACAATCGAGGCGAGAATGCCAATCAGGTAGGGCTTTAAAAGTTTAAGGGAAAGCATAAAATTATTTTGTAGGGAAAAACTTAGTAACTGTTACTAATACTGCACCCTTGCAGGGCATATTTTTGTTCTCAGGAATGGATTTGACTTTTTCAAACCATGGGCCGGAAGTAAAATATTCTGCCTGACCAATTAATTTATAACCGCTCATTTCCGGATTCCAAACTGCTAAAGTAACTGACGGATTGTTTTGAATATCTTTAATTAACTGATTCATGAAGTTGTCAGTAATTAGAATTTGGCTATCCCCAACTACTTTCACATAAGCCACCGGAGTAATGTTCGGCTTTCCGGCTGGCATAGTCGTGCCAATCGCTACCGGGTGTTTTTCAATAAGTTGAATTAGGTCTAAAGGAAACGCCATAGACTTATTCTACCAAAAGCCCCGGCGGAGTGCCGGGGCTTGAGAATTTATAATATTTTTACATCACATGTCCATGCCGCCCATGCCGCCCATGCCGCCAGGCATACCAGCGCCGGCTTCTTTTTCTTTACTAGGAAGGTCGGTAATCAGACATTCGGTGGTCAAGATCATGCTGGCCACTGAAGCCGCGTTTTGAAGGGCGGTTCGAGTGACTTTGGCCGGATCAAGAATGCCTTGAGCTAACATGGAACCGAATTCCAGGGTTAAGGCGTTAAAGCCAAAGTCTTTTTGACCGGCTTCAACCTTTCTGACTACCCAACCAGCGTCAGCACCAGAATTGTCAGCTAAAAGCCTGACCGGTTGGCGCAGAGCAAATTTAAGAATTTCCAGGCCAACGGCTTCGTCAGCATTAGCGGTCTCGACTTTATCGAGAACTTTGGCAGCCCGAAGCAAAGCAACACCACCGCCAGGAATAATGCCTTCTTCAATCGCAGCCTTAGTGGCTTCGACAGCGTCTTTGACTCTTTCTTGAGTTTCTTTTAACTCAATCTCGGTGGCAGCACCGACATTAATAACGGCCACGCCACCAGATAATTTGGCCAGTCTTTCCTGGAGTTTTTCCTGGTCAAAGTCAGAGTCAGTCCGGTCGATCTCTTTTTTAATTGAGGCAATCCGGGCCATGATGGCTGATTTTTGCCCCTTGCCGCCGATGATCCGGCAGTTATCTTTATCGGCCCAGACTTTTTCAGCCCGGCCGCAGTCTTCAACGGTAACTGAGTCGAGTTTACGACCAGTGTCTTCAGAGATAACACTGCCGCCGGTAAGGATAGCAATATCTTCAAGCATGGCTTTTCTCCGGTCGCCAAAGCCCGGGGCTTTGACCGCCAAAAGATTAAAGGCTCCACGGAGTTTATTAACCACCAAGGTGGCTAAAGCTTCGCCGTCAATTTCATCGGCAATGATGACAATATTTTTAGTGACTTTAACGGCACCTTCTAAAAAGGGCAACAGATCAGAAATGGCGGAGACTTTTTTATCGGTAATCAAGATTACCGGGTCGTCGATTTCTGACTCCATCTTGTCCGGGTTGGTGACAAAGTAGGCGGAGACATAGCCATTGTCAAACTCCATTCCTTCTTTGTGGTCAATGGACATGTCAAAACCTTTGGACTCTTCAACCTCAACGACGCCGTCGCGGCCGGCCATTTTTAAGGCCTCAGCAATCTTGGAACCGATAAGGGGAGAGCTAGAAGAAATCGTGGCTACCTGAGTAATTTCTTCATCATTCTTGACCGGTTTGGACATTTTTTTAATCTCGGCAACTATGGCTAAAACGCCTTTATCGATGCCGACTTTAATCTGCATCGGGTTAGCCCCGGCAGTGACATTTTTCAAACCCTGAGACACAATCGCTTGAGCCAAAAGGGTTGAAGTGGTAGTGCCATCGCCAGCAACATCGTTAGTTTTTGAGGCGGCTTCTTTGATTAACTGAGCGCCTATGTTTTCAAACGGGTCTTGGAGTTCAATTTCTTTGGCAACCGTGACCCCGTCGTGGACGATCGTCGGGGCACCCCACTTCTTGTCTAAAGCAACATTTCTGCCTTTAGGGCCGAGAGTGGTAACTACGGCTTTTGCCAGAATATTAACCCCGTTTAAAAGTTTCTGGCGGGCTTGTTCGGAAAAAATTATTTGTTTGGACATAGAATCTCCTTTTATTTAACAATCGCTAAAACATCTTTAAATTCGATGAATAAAACTTCATCTTTGTCGGTGATGCCGAGTTTGACTTCGTTGCCACCCCATTTTTTATAGATAATGGTATCGCCGGCCTGACAAGGAGCCGGGCGCTTGGTGCCGGAATCAGTGATTTCATCAGCGCCGACAGCCAAGACTTTAGCTTGCTGGGGTTTTTCATCATGAGAGTCAGGCAAGTAGATGCCTGAGGCAGTTTGTTTTTGAGCAGCGACCGGTTCAACTAAGATGTATCCGGCGGTAGGCTTAAGATTTGGCTTAGCCATAAATATCCTCCTTAAAAAATAATATTATCACTCAATGATAACAAGTGCTAGTTTATCGAATAGTTTTTTTCTTGTCAAGGAGAAGTTTTTGTGTAGGCAACAGCAGAAAATTTTTTCTCAAAACCAATTCGTTTATAAAACTCATCTGCATAGGTGCTTTCTTCTGTAGTTAAACAGTGATATTGGTTGCCTTGTTTTATCGATTCAGCCACACAATATAGAGTTGCTAATTTACCAAAACCTTTTCCCCTGACTTTTTTTAATGACCCAACGTTGGAAATATAGCCTATTTGCTGATAATTAGTTAACGAGGAAACCGCGACAGGCTCGTTTTTTTCAAAACAAATAAAATATTCAACACGATTATTTTGATGATGTTTTTCCCAAATCACTTCTGTTACTTTTAAATAATCCCCAAGTTCACCATAGGCATTTTGGGGGTCGTTTTTTTGATAACAAGAGTTAAATGTTTTAATAAACGTTTCCAACTCTTTCTCTGTAGATATTTTCTTAACTTGTTTAAATCGAGAAGAATCAAGACTATTTTTTGTATAAAATAGCCAACTGTCTTCATAAGAAAAATTATACTTGTTAGTTTTTAATAATATCGCTAACTGGTTTAAGGTCTTTTTATTTTCAAAATAAACTGTTGATTGCCGATTTAACTTTGTTAAATTATATTCAATTTGTTTAAGCTGTTCTGATGAAAGAAGTTGATTAGTTAGGGCTTGATTCCAAAAATTAGAATTGTCGCCAGCACAGTAACTAATTCTACAAAAACCAAGCTCTATTAACTGATCAAACATTAGGGAATATTGAAGATTCTGATAATCGCGAAGAAACTGATAATTATTCATTGTTTTAATTTTAGCAGTTTGGTGGTGGAGATTTTGGGGTTAAAGGGCAGAACGACAATGACGTGACCGTGGAGCTGGCGCAGAAGGCGGCGTTTAGCGGGTAAGTTGGGAGTGGAGGCAGAGACAGCTAAGATATCAGGTTTAAGCTGGTTAAGGAAAGCAAGGTGATCTTTGGCAGAAGAGAATTTTTCCGGTAAGCTAAAAACCTGATCAGCAATCCCCAACTTTTTAAGATTCTGAATACGGATGGGTAAAGAATTAACGGGGCGGTCTTTTCCTTTGAGCTGGCGAACACGCAGGTCGGTTTCCAATCCAACTAAAAGCTGGCCGCCAAGTTTTTTGGCGGCCAGTAATAAACTACGGTGCATGGGATGAAGAAGATCAAAACAACCGGTAACTAAAACCTTCAAGGTCTGTCCTTGTAAACGGCAGCGGTAAGCAGTTAAAATGATTTTTCCGGTTGGCCTAGGGTGAAAAAAAGCAAAATGGCGACCGACCTTTTCTGAAGTTTTCTTTGACTTCATATAAAGAGATTGAAATTTAAAAGCAAAAATCTCAAGAATTTCAATAAGGTCCGACCTTTTTGAAGATTCAGCCTTCAAGGTCGGACCTTGCAGGACAGGCGTCCAGTTGGGTAAGAAGGCTTGAAGCCATAAGTTGGCATGAATTAATTTTTGATAAGTCTGATTGCGGTTTAAAACCGGCTTAAGCTGAGCCAGTTCATGAGCAGTATAAAGGTTGCGCTGACTTGGGGGCAAACTGAGGACGGTTTCGTCCAGCCAAAGATTAAAACAAAATTTATTAGCCGCTCGGAGGTGATAGCGGCGGCGGGAAGGAAAAAACAATAATAAGGCACGAGTGAGCCAGAGGCGGTTTTTAGCAGTCACAATTAACAAGTCGATGTCGTCAGCGGCATTCGAGTTATTCATCGTTAAAGCGCCGGAGACAGCCACTAACTTGATCCAAGGAATAAGTTTAAACAACCAAAGCCGACGCTGAAGTTTTTGAGACTTTAATTGACTAAAGCGCCGGCGGGAACGGCGGAGAGCCAACAAGGAACGGCGGCCGGGAAGGTAAAAGAATTGTTTTTTGGGCAGCGCCGACAGCGGCACGTGAGAGGTGGAAATGAGAAAACGGTGCAACTGCGACCGAGAGAGAGGATAGTCAAAAATATCCGCATAACACAGCGTTTGATAGATCGCTTGGTTTATTAGCGTCATTTAGTCAGACCGTATTGGGACAGAACTTGGGTAACGCCTTTGGAGAGGTTTTTGGTAATATCAGCTTCGGGTTGGCCGGAAAGATAGCTGTTAATAGCATCATGATAATACTGAATGATTTTATCGTTTAAGCCATTGTCAAAAGTCCGGGAGGCCAAGGGCCAGGATTGAGTCGAAAGAGCCTGAGACAGAATGGCACCGACAAAAGGATCGGCTTGGAGCAAACTGGCCATATCCTGGCGGGGGTAAGGTTCGCCAAAAAGACGGGTTTGGGAGGCAGCGGTGTACATCTTGGTTAAGACTTCTCGGGAACTTAGGTATTTAACAAAAGCCCAGGCGGCTTCTTGAAAGAGCGATTTTTTGGAAACGCCTTCAAGCCAGTAGGTAGCCCAGGTAATGTTCGTGCCCGGAAGTTGCGGCACAGCGTAAAGTTTAAAGTTCAACTGAGGATTTATCGTTTTAACCTCGATTGCCCGCCAAGAGGGAGCAATCATCATTACCGCTTTGTTGGTGGCAAAAGCGTAGGTGGAGTTGGGCAGTTGGTCGCTGAAAGTTTTATCCTGAGAAGCAAAAAGCGTGTAAAACTTAAGAGCTGAGGTGACGGCTTCAGAGTCAGGTTTGCCCGGATCGCCAGAGTTTTGCAAAATCATTAAACCTAAGATGTCGGAAAAGTTGTCGACATTAGCAGCCGTGCCCAGGGCAATTCCTGCCCGAACCGGTTGGCCGCGGCTGTCACGCTGGGTGAGTTTATAGGCAGTTTGACGAAGATTGTCCCAGGTAGTGGGAACTTTTAAACTGGAATCGGCTTGAAAAATATCTTCGTTAACATAAAGAGCCAGGGCGTCAAACATCAAGGGCACGCCGTAGTAGCGGCCGTTAAAAAAGGAGTCTTTTTTTACGATCGGATAGAAAGTAGTGTCAAATTCATTAGGAGTGTAGGCCGTATCCGGAACCGGACTTAGATCGCTTTTAAGCATTGGCAGCCAAGTATTGTGCCAGCGGAAAATGTCCGGTCCGTCGCCTTTGGCTAAACTGGATTGAAGCCGTTCGCGGTAATCTTTGGAAGATTGACGAACATATTGAATGGTGACGTTGGGATTTTGTTTTTGATAATCGGCAATCACATCAGCCATTAAGTTTTCCGGTTCCCAAAGGCCCCAATACTTTAAAGTAATAATGTCCGGGGTTTTGGGTTTTTGGAATTTGGGCAAGATTACTTTAGTCACTAAGAGGATCAGTAGAAGGAGAAGGCCGATACCAATTAAAATCGGAAGCAAACGTTTAAAAACAGGTTTGGTGACGGTTGTGTCTTTGGCTGGTTCTCCGGCTGGCGCCGGCGGGGGCGGTGGAGGCAGATCAACGGCCGGAGCGGTTGCGGCTGGTGTGGAAGGATTAGCTTCATCAACCGGAATAGGAAAGGGGGGTTCAGGAGCAGGTGTAGTTGATGGTGGTGGGGTTAGAGGATCGTCGGGCATTATGTTATTATCTTAACAAGCCTTATTATGAGAAGCAACTTGGTTAAAATTGGTTTAGTCGCAGTTTCAAGTTTACTGATTATAGTCAGCGGAATTTTATCTTTATACCATCTGGCTTACAATCAAAAAATTTATCCGTATATATTTGTCGGCGGAACAAATTTATCAAATTTCAGTTTGGCTGAGGCAGAGGTTAAGCTGGGGCAAGTGACAGCTGAATTACCCAAAGAAATGCGGTTAAGATTCAGCAACCAAGAGTGGCCTTTAAGTTTAAATGAGTTAGAGATTAAGTATGAACCAAAGTTGACTGCAGAAAAAATATATTTAAGGGGTAGAAGCCAGGGATTTATTAAAGATTTAAAATTAAAGTGGCAGCAGTGGCGGGCGGGAGCAAACTTAGAAATGGAGTTAAAGCTAAACGAAGATAAGTTAAGAGAGTTGGTTGAAGTAGTGGTAGCGGGATTGGTGGAAGAACCGATTATGCCGAGTTTAAGTTTAGCGGCAGATGGCAAGATTAGTTTGGAACCGGGGAAAAACGGCCGGATAATTGACAAAGAAAAACTGGTTCAGATGATTTTAACTAAAATAAAAAATTTAGACTTTGAAACCGTAGAGATTCCGGTTCAGCTAGTGCAAATTCAGGTATCGGGTGAAGAATTGACAGCAGCCCAGGAAAGAGCCGAAAAAATTAAAACTAAAAGCTTAAAGTTAAAGTATGAAAATTTTTCAAGAACAATTAAGAGCGAGGGGATAATTAATCTGGTGGGGTTTAAAACAGAGTTTGACGAAGAAAAGATAGCAACTTTGGCGGCAAGTCTAGGAGCGGATTTAAACCGGCCGGCCCAAAATGCAGTGTTTCAATTCAAAGGAGAAAGGATTGTGGAATTTAAGCCGGCACTACCGGGGTTGGGAGTAAATGAAGTAATGACGGCAGAACTAATTAAAAAGGCATTAATAAATTTAACTCAAAATGAAGCAACAACTGAAGAAGTGGAATTGGTCGTGCAAAAAACTGAACCGAAAATCAGCAATAAAGAAGTTAATGATTTAGGCATCAATGAGTTAATCGGCAAAGGCGAGTCAACTTTTTTTCATTCAATCCCGGGAAGAATTCACAATGTGGTGTTAACGGCCAACAAGCTAAACGGGATTTTAATTGCACCAGGTGAGGAATTTTCCTTTAACCGGGCAGTGGGCGATATTTCAGCGGCGACCGGTTATAAGACCGCCTATATTATTAAAGAAGGCCGAACGGTTTTGGATGATGGCGGCGGAGTCTGCCAGGATTCGACTACCCTATTCAGGGCGATTTTGGATGCCGGCTTAAAGATTACTGAAAGACATGCCCATGCTTACCGGGTAAGTTATTATGAACAAAATTCAAAGCCGGGTTTTGACGCAACTGTGTATTCACCCAGCTCTGATCTAAGGTTTGTAAATGACACGCCGGGACATATTTTAATTCAGACAACGGTGGATACAGCTAAGCTTTATTTAAAGTTTGAGTTGTACGGCACCAGCGACGGCCGGAAAGTCACCATCAGCAACATCAGGCTTTGGGATCAATCGCCGCCACCGGAGGCACTGTATCAAGACGATCCGACCTTAGGGCCGGGTCAAGTCCAGCAGGTAGATTGGGCAGCCTGGGGGGCAAAGGCTGCCTTTGACTGGCAGGTGACCAGGAACGGCGAAGTATTACAGAAAAAAACGTTTTACTCAAACTATGCTCCATGGCGGGCGGTGTATTTACGGGGCATATGAGTCGAAAGAATCGGCAGCTGATATTGATTTTAATCAGCGGCTGGCTGGGATTATTGTTAATTCAATGGCTGACGCCGGCAATTTGGGGAGCGGACGGATGGTTCCATATCAGGCTAGCGGAAATGATGAAACATCAGGGTTTCTTAAAAACCCTGCCGCTGGCAGAACTGTCATATTTCAATGACCGATTTTCCGACAAAGACTGGTTGTATCATCTACTGCTGATTCCCTTCACTTTAGGAAAAAATATTTTTAGCGGAGCTAAATGGGCGGCTTGGATCAGCAGCGGTGTCTTGTTTTCCAGCTTAATCCTGGTGGGGAAAAAATACTTAACTTGGCCTTGGCTGGTTATAGCCGGGAGTTTGTTTTTCAGTTCGGACCATTTCCTCCGAGCGGTTATGGAATCCAGACCGATTGTTTTAACTTTGGCTTTAAGTTTGTGGTTAATCCACTGGCTGATACAAAAAAAGGGTAACAAAGTATTCTGGGCGAGTTTTGTTTACGGCTGGCTGCACATTACCGCGCCGCTGGCAGCGGTTTATGGAGTGTTAGCCAAAAGGTGGAAGTTGGCAGTGGTGGTTGGTTTAGGAGTGCTGTTGTCGCAGCTAATTTACCCTAATTTTCCCAACAACTTATTTTACTTTTATTTAAATGGTTTGCTGGTTCCTTGGTTTGCATTCAGGTGGAATGTGCTGGAGCTGGGAGCGGAATTTTTTCCTTTAAGCTGGCAGCAGTATTTAGCCGAATACGGAGTAATAGTTTTAGGAATTTTAGTCACAGGGGCAAGCTTGATTTGGTTAAAGCCAAAATTAAATTACGCGACAAAAGTATGGCTGATTATCAGCACAATTTTTCTAATCATGGGGTTTAAGTCCCAGCGGTACATTGTGCATGGTTTTGGTTTTTTTATTCTCAGCTCAACTATGATTTGGGCGGCTTCATGGCAGAAGGTAAAAAAATACAGCAACGGAATAATCCTGCTGGGAACAGTGGTAATTTTTTTACTACTGGGCAGAAGCTTACAGCAGATAATTTTAAGGTCCCGCGGTGAGACAATGTTCGGGAACCATTATGCTCAAGTCGGCCAGTGGCTTAAAGAAAATACCAATAAAGACGAGCTGATATTTACCGCCAATTGGTCGGACCCGCAGTATTTGATCGGTGTCAACCCGGATAACCATTATTTTGTAGCCATGGATCCGGTGTATATGTGGCATAAAAATAAAGAGTTATACCAGCAGTATCGGTTGGTGGCTTTGGGGGCAGATAAAGATCCTTATGCAACTTTACAAAATGTGTTTAAGGTTAGATACGGCTATGCAGGCAAGATTTATTTTTGGGCGTTAATCGAACAGGTAAGAAACGATGAGAGATTTGAAATTGTGATGGAAGACGGTTTAGGAATTATTTTTAAACTTAAAACGGTATAATTCCATTATGACAAAAATGTTGATGATTTATACAACCTGGGAAAGCGTTGAGCAGGCAAAAAAAGCAGCTAAACATTTGCTAGATAAAAGGCTTTGCGGTTGCGTTAATATTTATCCGGAGATGATACCGATGTTTTTCTGGCCCCCAAAATCAGGGAAAATTGATGAGTCAAAAGAGGTGGTAATGATAATTAAATCTTTAGAAACAAAATATAAACAAATAGAAAAAGAAATAATAAAAATCCACACTTATGACGTGCCGTGCATTATTGCCCTGCTAGTCAAATACGTAGGGAAAAAATACTTTAATTGGCTAAAGGGAGAAATTAAATAAGTTTTTGCTGGGAAAGGGAAAGGGGCGGCTTTTTATTAAAGTGGGCGTAGGCCTTGGGAGTAGCATAACGGCCGCGGGAAGTGCGCTTTAAAAATCCCAGCTGCAATAAATACGGCTCAATCACCTCTTCAATGGTGTCTTTGTCTTCGGCAATAGTGGCAGCCAAAGTATCCAGACCGATGGGGCCACCTTGGTGTTTGTCAATTAAGGCCTTTAACAAACGGCGATCGTTGGCATCCAGACCCATATCGTCAACTTCTAATAAATCCAGGGATTCTGTCAAAACAGCCTGACTAATCCCCGCTTGGCCGCGAATTTGGGCCAGGTCGCGGCAGCGCTTTAAGAGCTTTAAGGCAATCCGGGGAGTGCCGCGGGAGCGGCGGGCCAGCTGGTTGGCGACGGCCGATTCCAGGTTAATCTTTAACTTCTGGCTGGCGGTGGTTAAAACCTGCATTAAGTCTTCGGGTGTATAAAAAGTCAAGCGGTGGACAATGCCAAAGCGATCGCGCAAAGGCGCGGCAATCGACCCGATTTTAGTGGTGGCGCCGATAAGAGTAAATTTGGGCAGATCGAGTTTTAAAGTCCGGGCGGAAGGGCCCTGGCCGACGATAATATCCAAGTGATAATCCTCCATGGCCGGATAAAGAGTTTCTTCAACGATTTTAGGCAAGCGGTGGATTTCGTCAATAAAAAAAATGTCGCCGGAATTAAGGTTAGTTAAAATCGAAGCCAGGTCGCCGGCTCGTTCCATGGCCGGGCCGGATGAAGCGCGCAGGTTGACTTTTAATTCCTTGGCAATCAGATGAGCCAGGGTGGTTTTGCCCAGTCCCGGAGGGCCGTAAAGCAGGATATGTTCCACGGCTTCTTTTCTTTTTTTAGCAGCAGCTAAAGTGACTTTTAAAGCTTTTTTTATTTTGGGCTGGCCGATAAAATCATCCCAGGCATCAACTCTTAAATTAGGTATTAAAATTGGTTTCATGCTTTTTGTCCCAAATATTTAAGTGCCAAGGAAATCTTTACATCAATGGTTTGGTTGGGCTCGGTAATCTGATTTAAAGCCCGGCGGGCTTCAGCGCGGGAAAAACCCAGTCCGGTTAAGGCGGTTAAGACTTCTTGGGTGTCAGACGAGTCTGAGGATAAATCCAGTTCAGTAAGACTGCCCAGTTTAGGTTTAAGCTCGATGATGAGTTTTTGAGCGTTTTTCCGACCCAGACGGGGCACGGTAGTAAAAAAGTCCACATCGCCTTTGGAAACAGCTTGGGTAATGGCCGAAACGCCTTTATCCATAATATTAATAGCAGTTTTCGGACCAATGCCGGAAATGCTAATCATGAGTTTAAATAGTTGAAGTTCGTCTTTGGAGACAAAACCGTAAAGGTCGAAAGCGTCGTCTTTAACGTGAGTGTGAATGTATAAAACTGTGGGTAAGGGCTGGCCGGGCTTATGGTTAAAAAAGACTTTATAACCAACATTGTTAACATCGAGAATAAGGGAATCCTTGGTTAAAATTTCCGGCTTACCAGTCAGCTTGGCAATCATAAATCTAGTATAGCTTATCCAAGTTTGGATTTCATTCGGCTGGAAAAAGCATGGGTCAAGGCGACAGCTAAAGCATCGGCGGCATCATCAGGCCGGGGAATGGCAGTTAGATTTAAAATACTTTTAACCATTTGCTGAACCTGGATTTTTTCTGCCCGGCCGTAACCGGTAACGGCTTGTTTGATCTGAAGCGGGGTGTAGGAAAAAACCGGCAAATTTAATAGCTCAGCAACGACTAAGACAACTCCCCTAGCCTGGCTAACTTTAATTACAGTTTTATGGTTTTTAAAGAAAAATAAATCTTCAACGGCGACGGCGTCTGGCCGGAGGCGACGGCAAAGCTGGGTAAGGCCGGTAAACAAAGTCAGTAGGCGTTTGGATTCGGGCAGGGTTTTTTTAGTTTCCAGACAGCCATAGTCCCCAGCCTTCTGCTGGTGGTTTTTATCAACTACTATTCCCCAACCCAAACGGGCAGTACCAGGATCAACACCAAGAATAAGCATAAGGTAATTATAAGTGGTAAAATACAAACAATGAAGTTTAAAAAAATTTTACTTTTAAACTACACCGGTAAAGAGCTGGAAAAATCATATTGGAATCGAATTGATAGGCTGTGCGAAGAAAAAATTATTTTAGCTGCAGATGATAAAAATCTGAAGAAACAACTTTGGGATACAGATTGTTTATTGGTCAAGCTGGGAGCAAAAATTGGTAAAGAAATAATAAATCAAGCGCCACAACTTAAATATATTGGCATGTTAGGAACTGGAGTGGGCGGAATCGATTTGGCTTATGCTAAAAAGAAAAAGATTACAATTTGTAATATTACAGATTATGCTACTGAAGGCGTGACTGAGTTCGCCTTTGGTGCAATTATCGATTATTTAAGAGAACTTGAGAGAGCAAAACAACAAGCTAAAAAAGCCGATTATTCGGAAGCAACTTTTTTTACCGGCAGAGAAATTAAGGGTAAAAATTTTGGCGTAATTGGATTGGGCAATATCGGCGCGCGGGTGGCAGAAATTGCCAAAGCGTTCGGAGCAAATGTCTCATACTGGTCGCGAAATAGAAAAAAGAGATTAGAAAAAATGGGGATTAAATATAAAACTATTAATGAATTATTGAAATCATCGGAAATCATTACTCTTAATCTTTCGCTTAATCCGCAAACTAATAATTTCCTAAATAAAGAGCGGGTTAAATTAATTAAAAAAGGTACGTTATTGGTCAATACCAGTCCGATGGAATTAATTGACTTAAAGGCCTTGACGTTAAGATTAAAAAATAAAGATTTACATTTTATTCTGGATCATTCTGATGAAATGACTAAAGAACAATTAAGCTTAGTTAAGGGCTATAAAAATTGCGTGATTTATCCCCCGCTGGGCTATACCACTCAGGAGGCAACAGCGTTGAAAAAAGGAATTTTTGTAGGAAACTTGGAGAATTTTCTTAAGGGTAAAGTAACTAATCAGGTTAAATAGATGACTTTAGAAGAATTGCCCAAAAGTAAGATTTTAATCCGAGAGGCAGAAAGAAAAGATGTCCAGACTCTAGTAAATCTTTGGAGAGAGCAACACAATTATCATTTAAACCTTGATCCTGACTATTATGAGCCAACCAGTGATGAGGTTTTAATGAATGCCCAAAAATATTTTGATGCGGCAATTGAGAAAGGGAGTTTACAAATTTTACTTGCGGAAAATCAGAGTAAACCTGTAGGCTTTATTACTTTTGAAAAAGTATCTAGGAGTCCAGGAATTGCTAGGTCCGGGACACTTATTAAAGATTATGGTGAAGTGGTTGATTTATTTATTACTGAAGTTGAAAGAGGAAAAGGTTTTGGTGAACAATTAATGAAAAAGGCAGAAGAAAAATTAAAACAACAGGGGGTGACACATTTCATGGTGGAGGTTTCAGCTAGTAATCCAAAAACTATCGAGTTTTATAAAAGGGGTGGATATACAACTAAACAAGTGGAAATGTTTAAGGAAATTTAATTAAGGTTGGGGGTTCGAGGTTGAGCTGTGATAAAATCTGATCATGGATAAACAGTATCAGCCAGGCCAATTTGAAGACAAGATTTATCAGCTGTGGGAAAAATCGGGAGCGTTTCAACCGACGGGAGAAGGAAAACCCTACACAATTATCATGCCGCCGCCAAACGCGAATGCATCGCTGCACGCCGGCCACGGCATGTACACGGTCGATGATGTGTTAATCCGCTGGAAAAGAATGCAAGGGTTTGCGGCTGAGTGGCTGCCAGGAACAGATCATGCCGGATTTGAAACCCAATTTGTTTATGAAAAAGAGTTAGCTAAACAAGGTCAGTCAAGGATGGATTTTGATCGACAGACTTTGTATAAAAACATTTTTAAGTTTGTTAAAAAAAACTCGGGTTTGATTTATGAACAGTTTAAAAGATTGGGATTTTCGGCAGATTGGGGGAAAAGTGTTTTTTCTTTGGATAAAAAAGTCGTGATCCAAGTTTTTAATACCTTTAAGAAAATGGAGAAAGAAAATTTGGTTTACCGAGGCGATTATATGGTGAATTACTGCACCCACTGCGGTACTTCTCTGGCTGAGTTGGAAATAAAACACTTGGAAAGAATTGATCCGTTGTATTACATCAAGTACGGACCATTTGTTTTAGCTACGGTCAGGCCGGAAACTAAGTTTGGAGATACAGCCGTAGCGGTTCATCCTAAAGACAAACGGTACGGTCAATGGGTGGGTAAAGAAATTGAGGTGGAAGGACTGTTAGGAAAATTTAAGTTAAAAGTAATTGCTGATGATTATGTTGATCGAGAGTTTGGTACTGGCGTAGTCAAAATTACGCCAGCTCATGACCCGAATGATTTTGAAATTGGTAAAAGACATAATTTGGAAATAAAAAAAACAATAGATATTAACGGCCGACTGACTGAATTGGCAGGCAAGTATACGGGTTTAAAAGTAAATAAAGCCAGAGAAATCGTGGTTGAGGATTTAAAAAAAGCCGGGCTATTAGTTAAGGTTGATGATAACTATTTGCACACAGTAACGGTTTGTTATAAATGCGGGCGAGATTTAGAACCAACCATAATCCCCAACTGGTTTATAAAAGTCGGGCCGTTAAAGCCAGCGGTAATAAAAGCAATAAACGCCAATAAGACCAAGTTTTATCCCTCAAGATTTAAAAAACAGATTTTGACTTGGATGGAAATGATGCATGACTGGCCGATCAGCCGGCAGATTTGCTGGGGCATCAGAATTCCGGTGTGGTATTCGGTTAAAGACAACCCTGATTTAAATGTGGTTTTTTTAACTAAAGATAAGAAGTCAACTAGCGGCAAAGTCAGCGATTTATTAAAACAATTTTCCTTGACAGAAATTGAGTCTGGCCTGCAAACATTAACAGCGATGAACAAAGCAAAGTATTTAATCAGCCAAGGAAAGCCCGGGAAAGAATATTTACAGGAAACCGATACTTTCGATACCTGGTTTTCTTCAGGCCAATGGCCATTGGTAACGGCCTCTACTTTGCCAACAGACGTAATGGGAACCTTGTCAGACATTTTAAAATTTTGGGTGTCGAGAATGATGATGTTTTCGCTGTATTTGAAAAAGGAAGTGCCTTTTACAGACGTATATTTGTGGTCAATGGTGGCAGACGCTAAGGGGCAAAAAATGAGCAAGAGCAAAGGGAATGTAATTAATCCAATTGAGCTAGCAGATAAATACGGAGTGGATGCGTTTAGAATTAGCTTGTTGTTTGGAACAAGTGCTAGTTCAAAAGTAATTTTGTCAGAAGACAAGGTTAGAGGGATGAGGAATTTCACTAATAAAATCTGGAATGCGGCAAGGTTTGTAATTAATATGACGGATAATCAGGGTAAGCAGACGCTGGGAAAAGAGCTCCAAGAAATCGTTAATAAAGTTACGAAGTATTTAGAAAATTATCAATTAGGGTTGGCGGCAGAAACAGTTTATAACGAATTTTGGCATTGGTTTTGCGATCAGAAAATTGAAGAGGCAAAAGAGGGAAAGATTTCCCGGGCAACCATGCTTGAAGGCTTGAGAATATTTTTAAAACTCCTACATCCGTTTGTGCCGTTTGTGACTGAAGCGGTTTGGCAGCAGCTAGCGGAAAATAAAGAAAAGTTATTGATTACAGCCAAATGGCCAAGTTAATTCGATATATTAAACTCCTGTCAAAGAGGGTTTATCGGCCGGTAAAACCGCTGGTAAATCCCCTAGTGAAAAAAATAAAGTTTTGGCAGGTATTAACCGGTTTAATCGGCTTGTTGCTAATCGGCTGTTTTTGGCCGGTGAATCAAAACTATAAGGCTCAAGAACGAGCGGCTTGGTGGCCCTGGTCGTCGACCAGCCACAGCCAAATGGCTTTGGCATGGTTTAATAGCGGCGGGGAGGAAAAGGCCCTAGAAGAGCTGCGGCTGGCAAATAAACTATTAATAATTAAATCAAACCGGGCAAAAACAAGTTTAATAAAAGCCGAAGAAGCGGTTAATTCACTTGAGAAAACCCGCCAGGAAATTGAGTCATGGGAAAAGGTTCTAGAGACAAAACCGGAGTATCGGGATGTTTATTTAAGATTAGCTTTATTAAACTATAGTTTGTATAACGATGATAAGGCTAAGTTATATTGGGAAAAGGCTAATTATCTAGATCCGAATAACCAAGAAGTGCAAAAAGTCGGAGAGATTATTTCTTCTCTTCTTTAACGGGTTTAGCTGGTTCTTCTTTCTTTTCGGCTGGTTTTTCGCCTTCAGCGGGAGGGATGGCTTCGCCTTCGACGGGAACTTCTTCAACCGGTTTGACTTCCTCTTCTTTGGTCGGGCTTTCAATCTTGACTACCAACTCTTCCAGATTCTCGGCTAAGAGTTTAACTTTGGCATCAACTTTGATGTCTTTTAGAGTTAAACCCTGGCCAATTTCTTCTAAGTGAGAAACGTCTAAAATAAATTTTTCCGGCAAATCGGCCGGCAGAGCTTCGACTTCAACTTCGTTAATAAGTTGAATTAAGACTCCGCCTTTGCTGATGGCCGGAGATTCACCAATGATTTCAACCGGAATGTGAACCATAATCGCCTTAGTCAGATCAACTTGGCGGAAATCAACATGAATGATTTCATCAGTCACCGGATGAGTATGAACATTGGTAATTAAGACCGGTCTGACTTTAGTTTCTTTAGCAACCGCAAGGTCAATAATGCCGGTTTCTCCGGCAACGGCAAAAACAGCGTTAAAATCTTTAATTGGGAGTTGGATAGAAACAGACTTAATCCCCTTGCCATAAAGATTGGCCGGCAAAGTCCCCTGGCGGCGAAGCTGTTTAACTTTTCGGCCGGTGAGGTTTCTGGCGGCAACTTTTAATTTTGGATTGTCAGGCATAACGAGAATGGTAGCATCAGCGTTCAACAAAATCAATGGTAAAAAGACGGTCCTGGCTTAAGTCGGTTTGAAGGGTAACGACTTGAGGGGAAACAATTCCCTGAGAAGATACGGCGACAACTGATAAGTAACTGGGGTAGTTAACAATTACTTTTAAAAGATCGGCAATGGTTCCAGGCTGTTTGGGAATAACCACGGCTAAACGGCCCTGACGGTCGGTGAGGCTTAATGCCTGGTTTAATCGGTAAGTAATTTCCACTGAAAGCGAGTTTTTGACCGGAACAGTTATGGGAAAACCCAAGATTAGCTTGTCGTTAATAATGGTCTGGTCAACTGATTTAAGGTCAAGCTTGGTGTCGCCAACTTTGACTGAGATAGGGATGGAGTTTGAAGGGATATAGTGGCGAAGATAGGAGCGGTAAACCCCACCCGGCCAAGCGTCGGCCGGGCTCTGGTTCTGATAGTTTATAGTGGTAACGGATAAAATTTCCCGATTTTTAAGCAGAGTTAACTGCTGTTCTATTTCCCGTTTTAAAAAGTAGTTGGCTTTATTAATTCCTAAATTGGCTTCAACCAGATAAGAATAGTCGCTGGTGACCGGCCGGTTGTCGGCAGCGGCTAAGCGTGGAGCGTAAAGAGCGCCGGCCCAGTTTTGTTCTAAAAGCAGTCTTTGACTGTCGGTGTCATGAAGGTAAAGAAGAATTTGTTTTTGGCTGAGCGAGGTTTCCAGGGCTTGAGCCAGTTTCAATAGATCTGAGGCTGATGATTTTTGCAGCCGGTCAAACATTTCCCTGGCCAGAGCGCCGAGAAAGTCTTTTTTCTGGGTAGAACCGGGAAAAAAATCGATTTCTGAGTGATACTCGGCGCGTTCAAAAATATTGTCACTACTCACCTCTTCATTGTAGTCAGATAAAGTAATCGGACCGGTGGCGGCCAATAATTCTTTAACCGCCGGAAGATTAATGGCAATAACGCCATCAACATTGCGATTGGTGGTTTTACCCAAAAACCATTCGGCGCGGGCGGCAGAGATAGTAAAGTCAGGATCCCAGTTGGAATCGCGAAAGTACCAGGTGTTTTTCCCAAAAAACTGGGTGATCGGCTTTGGGGGTTCAACAAAGCCTTTAAGCTGACCGTCGGCTTCATAGATATCCTGAACGTTAAAGTCCAGAAGCTTGCCTTTTTCAAAGGTCAGCAGGCCGTAAGAGCCAATAAATCCGCCGGTGGGGCGCAGTTCGGCGGAATTTTGAAATAAAACCAGATAGGTTTTTTTAGTATCCTGGGCAATAAACCCGGGAATCAGGGGCAAAAGAGTCCGCGCCTGATTAATTTTGTGCCTGATTTGGGGGAGATTGTCAGTTAAGTTTTGCAGCTGTTTGGTCAGAGAGACGGTTAAGTCCAACTGGCGTTCGCGGCCGGACTGAAGCTCAGAATCAACAAAAGACAAGTTGGTGTAGGCTTGGTCCAGACTAAGGCGAGTTTCTTTTAAGGCCTGCGACAGATTCCCCTCTTGATTGTGAAAGACAATTTGCGATAGGACAGTTCCCGACTGGCCGGCGGAAAATAAATAACCGGCGCCCTGGCTGAGCTTGTTGGCAATAAATAATAACTGGTCAAGGTTTTGACTAAATGATTTTAAACCAAAGACAGATAATATAAATTGGGAGCGGCGCAGTAACTCACGGCTTAAGGTAAAGTTTTTTTGAGCCTTGGCAGTGGTTTTAGTGAGTTGGTCAACTTGAGAAAAGTCAATTTGACGACTAAGGCTTTTTAACTGCTTAACACCGGCAAGAGAAGAAAAAACGAGTAAAACTATAGGAGCAAGCAGATATAAAAATAACAAGCCCGCGCTCAAAAGGATTAATTTTGTTTTTTTGGTCAGCTGGGGTTTTCTTGGTCTTAAAGAAAGCTTGGGCTTGGGCAAAGAGAATTTAGGAAATTTAGGCAGATTAAGTTTAAATTTGAGAAGTTTGAGTTTGGGTTGGGAAGCAACCGGAAGCGAGATTTCCGGAGCTTTGGCAGGCTGAATCCCCAATTCTTCCGGAGTATAAATTGGTTCGGGAACAGTTGCTTCTGGTTCTGGTTTAGTTTTGGTTGGCACTTTGCCGTTTTTCAACCAATTAAGGGTGGATAAAATTCCTTGGTCTAAGGTAACTTTTGGCGACCAACCCAGTTCAGTTTGAGAGCTTAAAGCGGTTGATTCAAGAGCCAGATTGGTTTCAGAATCAGAGTCGGGGACGAATTCGACTTTTAAGTTTTTTTCCGGTAAAAGCTGCTTTAATTTATAAGCCAGGTTTAAAAGGGTAATTTTTTCCGGATCGATAAGGGTATAAATGTGACCGGAGGAACTTTGAGAAAACATGGCTTTGGTTAAGCCATAGACAACATCATTAATATGGGTGGGGTAAAGAGTGGTTAAGCCTTGGCCGTAAATTTTTAATGGTTGATTGTTGGCGGCGGCCTGCAACAACTGAGCCATGTCGTTGCCTGAACTCAAGTCCATTCTCGGGCCGTAAACCAGTCCGAGCCTGACAACCCGAGAATTAAGGTGATAGCGATCCAGATATTCAAAAGTGATGGCTTCAGAAAAACGTTTGGCTTCATAATGCGAGTAGGTTTCGTCTTTTTGGATTGAAGCGAGATGGCCGGAATAAATATCAGCAGTTGAGGCCAGCAGAAATTTTGCCCCCTGATCTTTAGCAATTTCCAACAGTTCTTTGGTACCAAGTGAGTTGACTAAAAGGGTTTCCAGACTAACATCTAAACCATTAACATAAGCTTCGACTCCGGCTAGGTGAAAAATATAGTCAACTTTAGGAACAGGGGCATCAAAGGATTTTTCCAGGTTGTGTTCGATAAAAATAAAGTGATCGTTATCCATTAATGCCTCAAGGTTTTTTTTCTTAGCCGTGGTCCAGTTATCAATAGCATAGACTTGGCAGTTTTGAGAGAGAAGGGTCTCACAAAGATGGGAGCCAATAAAACCGGCGGCTCCGGCGACCAAGGCCGAGGGCAGCTGGCGGGAAATCTGAGAATGGGTTTTAACTTTAGATTTTGATTTAACTTTGATGGGCATTGTATTCATGTTAGCGGATATTTGTCTCAACGGCAAGCTGGGGCTTGCGGAAAATAGCGGGAATTATTACTGGAATAAAAAAGGCCTAGAATATTATTTAATAAGTATTAACATTTTCTATTTAAGGAGTTAACAGACTAATCGATGAATAAATCTTCTTGAGTAAACTTATTATATTTCGTTAGTACTTTTTAACATGAATAATTAACAGGCGTAAAACTAGATTATGCTTAAGTCCGATAGTGAAAGAAAAAGAGCTTAAAGAAGTTTGTCTAAAGCCAAGTTAACTTGAAGATCGGCGAGCAAGTTTTGCTCTCGGGGAATGGCTTGGTAAAAAAGTTTAGCAGGAATGGCTGCTTCCAGTTCCCTAATGGTGATCAGTTGCCGGCGAAGATTGACGTTTTTAATCTTCCAGAGACCATTAAGCTGATTAACCACCAGGACAGAGTCAAGAAAAAAATTGACTTGTTGTACCGCGGGGTGATTTTTTAACCAATTAAGAGCAGCAATTAAGGCCTGATATTCTGCCTGATTGTTAGTGGTTGAACCAATAGTCTTGCCAAAAGCGGCCAGAGTTTTACCTAAACTGTTTTTAACGACCACGCCAATAGCGGCCGGACCAGGATTGCCGCGGGAGCCGCCATCGGTATAAATATTCAAAACTGCGTCATTCATTTAACCGGGGCAAGCTTAATAATCAAGTGGCGGTTTTTGGCTTCGCCTTCAGATTCAGTGGTCACGCTGGGATTGGTAGAAAGATATTCATGAATCAGGCGGCGTTCGTAGGGATTCAGGTTAAATAAGGCAACCGGCTGGCCGGAGAACTTAACTCTTTGGGCGGCATCCTCGGCCATTTTTTCCAAGGCTTCGGCCCGCTTTTGACGATAGTCGCCAATGTTAACGATCAGTTTTAACCACTCGCCCTGCTGATGATAAACCAGTAAGTTTAAGATCAGCTGAAGAGCACTGATGGTGTCGCCGTGATAGCCAATTAAAATACCGGCGTCAGCAGCAGAAAATTTAAGATCGATTTTAAAAGTTTTTTCCTCAGATTCTTTAACCGTGATTGATTCTGGTTTGATGCCAATTTGCTTAAAAAAATCTTCGGTTAAAGACTTAATTTTTTTTACCATAGTTTAAAAGCAATTGTTGAATAAGCATAATGAGAGAAAAGGTAAACCAATATAACACCAAACCCGAGGGGAAGTTAAAGCCGATAAAAAGTGTCATTAAGGGGAAAAGATAGAGCATCTGGGTTTGCATGCTGGAGGCAAAATCATCGGTCTTGGCTTTGGTTTTGTCGGCTTGTTTTTGGCCAGCTTTAGCCGCAGGCATCATCATTTTGCTGGAAAAGAATTGAACAGCGGCAGCTAAGATTAAAAAGATGCCCGGAAGTTTATTTAAGGTAAAGCCGCCAAGCTTAATGCCGGGAATGATAAATAAATCCGGCTGGGCCAGATTTAAGTAGAGAAATTTAGTGTTGAGGATAAAATCAGGAGGAAGCTGCAAGGCGGGATAAAGAAGCTGATTAAGGTTAGCAACCAAGTTGCCGTCAGCTTTTAAGACTAAGTTAAAGGCCTGGTAAAGGGCAATTAAGACGACCAGTTGGATTATTTGGGGCAGACAGCCGGCGGCCGGATTAACCCCGCGGCTTTTAAAAAGTTCAAGCTGTTTTTTAGCAAAGGTTTGTTTGTCGGCACCATATTGTTCTTTAAGTTTATTTAACTCAGGCTGAAGTTCTTTCATTTTTTGGCTGGATTTAAGCGAGGGCGTGGTAAGGGGAGTTAAAGCTAAGCGAATAAAAACAGTCAGGCCAATGATGGCCCAACCCAAATTGTGCCCCAGGAGGTTATAGGCAAAGATCAAACCATTTAAAAGAGGCTGAAAAAAGATTGTGTTCCACATATTAATTTAAATTATTAACGCCGCCTGGGTGGAAGGGATGGCATTTAAAAATCCTCTTGAGACTCAAGAGGCCACCTTTTAATATACCATACTTGTCGATGGCTTGGTAAGAATAGGCAGAACAGGTGGGGGAAAAGCGGCAAGCCGGAAACCTTTGGGGCTGGCTTTGATAAAGCTTAATTAATTTTAAGATCAGAGATTTCATGGAGGAGCTGTTGGTAACTGGCGGAGTTTAAAGCCGGCTTAGCCAGAATTAAATATCGGCCGGGAGGAAGCTGAGAAACAAACGGGGCAAAGGCGTGGCGGAGGCGGCGCTTGAGCCGGTTGCGGTCAACGGCCAGGGGGGCAGTTTTAAGAGAAACGATAAAACCAACTTCAATTCCTTTGGGTTGAGACAGAAATTTAAGGTTGAATAGGGGTGAAGAAAAGGTTTTACCTAACTTAAGAATTTCAGGGATTTGAGAACCGCGCATGAGTTAGACTGCCAGGCGTTTGCGGCCTTTAAGGCGGCGGCGCTTTAATACTTTGCGGCCAGCGGCCGATTGATTTCGAGAACGAAAGCCAAGAGAACGCTGGCGTTTAACTTTGGAGGGCTGGTAGGTGCGTTTAGGCATAAATTTAATATAGCACAATTTTTGATTGTTGACAAAGTGTGGATAACTTATATATTAATTGAGAATGGACAGAAATTTTCTTTGGTCGTCAATTTTAGCAGAAATGGAATTGTCAGTGTCGCCGGGAAACTTTGCTACTTGGATCAGTCCGATAAAAAGCGTTAGTTTAGATAAAAACAATCAAGGCTATGTTTTGGGCTTAAGCTGTCCGTCAGTATTCCATAAAAACCAGGTGGCTGAAAGATATTTAGGCCAAATTCAAACTTTAGGGGAAAAGCATTTAAAAAACAAGTGCGAGATCAAGCTGCAGATTGAGGCCAAAGAAGAAAGAAAAAAAGAAGGGGCGAGAGATGATTTATTTTCGGTTGACACCGCCAAGATTGCCGACGAAGCTTATGAGCGGGTAATGAGCCGAGTGGGTTTGACTCCGGGAATGACGTTTGACAACTTTGCGGTTTCAACCAGCAATGAGGTGGCGCACGCGGCGGCAAAAACCGCGGCAAAAAAGCCAGGCGAAGTTTATCATTTAATTTTCATTTACGGCGGGGTGGGGGTGGGAAAAACTCATTTAATGCAGGCGGTCGGGCATGAAATTTTAAAGAAAAATCCGGACCGGGCGCTGGTTTACTGTACCGGCGAGGAGTTTACCAATGAAATAATTGAAGCAATCAGGAATAAAACCACACCCCAGTTTAGGCAAAAGTACCGGCGGGCGCGGGCGCTGCTTTTGGATGATGTCCAGTTTATTGCCGGCAAGGAAGCGGTTCAGGAAGAGTTTTTCCATACTTTCAACGCTGTCCACAAAGAAGGCGGCCAAATTGTGTTAACCTCAGACAGACTGCCAGCAGAAATTAAGGGCTTGGAAGACCGATTAAAATCAAGGTTTGAAGGCGGAATGACAGTGGATATACAAAAGCCGGGATTTGAACTGCGAACAGCAATTCTGCTGATTAAAGCCCAGCAAAAGGGAGTGGATTTACCGATGAGGGTGGCTCAGGCAATTGCCGCCAATGTGGAATCAACCAGAAAGCTTGAAGGGGTTTTAATGCGGCTTAAGGCCGAGCAGGAGACCAGAAAAGAACCATTAACCGAGGAGTTGGTGATGGCGCTTTTAAATAAAATTAATGGCGAGGTGCGAAGCGGAGGCAAGAAGCCAACACCCAAACAGATTTTAAATTGCGTCGCCGACTATTTCCAACTTAAACCCCAAGAGCTAAAGGGGGTGCGGAGGATTAAATCGCTGGTTAACGCCAGACAAATAGCAATGTATTTACTGCGAAGAGAGCTCCAGCTTTCCCTGGATGGGGCGGGGGAGGTACTGGGGGGCAGAGACCACACGACAATTATGCACGGCGAGGATAAGATTTCCAGATTGCTGGCAGAATCAGAACAATTAAGACTAGATATGACCAGAATCAGGCAGATAATTTACCAAGGCGGTGGACAACTGGAGGATCAAAGTGGGAAAAAATAGAAGTTATCCACAAGTTAAGTTATTATCCACAAGTTATCAACAAGTCTGTCCACAGAGCGCCTCGGGGTTGTGCACGCGAATATTTAGAGAAGAAAACAGACAAAAATTCTTGTATAATGCACTTATCAACAACGCCTACTAAAACTACTACTAATTAAACCGTTAGTTAACAAACAAAAGGGGGATAAATGAAAATTTCTTTACTGCAAGAGAATTTAATCAAAGGAATTAATTTAGTCAGCCGGGTAGTGGCAAATAAGACCCAGTTGCCGGTGCTGGCTAATATTCTTTTGGCTACAGACAACGGCAAGTTAAAATTATCAGCGACAAACTTAGAAACAGGCATGAATTTATGGTTGGGCGGCAAGGTAGAAGGCGAGGGGAAGATTACCATACCAGCGAGAATTTTAAGCGAGGCGGTGGCATCGCTGCCGGCGGGAACAGTGGTGTTGGAAAAAGAGGGAGAGGGTTTGAAGATCAGCTGCGGCAAGTTTAAGTCAAAATTAAACGGAATCGGAGCAGAAGAGTTTCCGGCAGTGCCTTCGTTTAGAGACGGGAAAACAGCCAAAGAAACCATTCAACTGGACAAAGAAATGATTGAGGAAAGCATCAACCAGATAGCGATGGCGGCGGCAACGGACGAATCCAGGCCGATTTTTACCGGAGTAAAACTGGAAATGAAAGAAAAGATTTTAAGATTGGCGGCGACAGACGGTTACCGGCTGGGGGTGAAGACAGTCAGTTTAAAAGGGGTAAAGAAGGCCAAGGAGATGGTGGTTCCAGCCAAGGCGTTAATGGAATTAGTCAGGGCTTTAAATGCCTCAGAAGCCGAGGGAAAAGAAATTACTTTGGCGGCCACGGACGAAGAGAGGCAACTAATTATGGCTTATGGAGAAGTGGAAGTGGTAACGAGACTTTTAGAGGGAGAGTTTCCGGATTTTGATAAGATAATTCCGACAAGCCACACGACCACAGTGGAGCTGGAAACAGAAGAACTATTACAAGCAGTCAGGGCAGCGGCAGTGTTTGCCAAAGACAGCGCTAATATTGTCAGGTTTAAAATTAACGAGAAAGGTTTAGTGATTTCGGCTAATGCGCCGCAAGTAGGGGAAAACGAAGTTGAAGTTTCCGGCAAGAAAACCGGCGAGGAAGCAGAGATTGCCTTTAACAGCCGGTATTTGCTGGAAATGCTGAATGTGGTGCAAAGCGAGCAGATAGTGATGGAAATTTCCGGGCCGCTGTCGCCGGGGGTGTTTAAACCCAAGGGCGATGCGAGCTTAATTCAGATTATCATGCCGGTTCGCGTGCAGGAGTAGGTTTTTGACCCTATAGTGTATAATTTGGCTTGATGTCAAACGTAGAAGAATTTCGGAAACAATTGGAAGAAGGAGACTCTTTTAGGCGTCAAATCAAGCAAGATGAAATAATGGCAGAGAAATCAAGACGACAAAAAGAAAGAACAGAATTTTGGGAAGGAATTAAGCGAGCAACCCCGAGGCAGGTAGTTGAAGGAATTGCAAAGGGAATTAAAGAATCGGTGGAAGAAACTAAATGGTGGAAAGACAAGAAAAAAAATGAAGAAGTTTTTCAACTAGCTTCACAGTTTCCAATTAAACAATATTTAGAAGTTTTAAGAGACAAAGTTGCCCCAATGAGGCAAGTGAGATCTTATGGGCCCAAAAATGGTAAAATTGCCTACGCTTTGACCTATAAGGCAAGGGTGCAACTTGAAGCCACCGGGAAAAGTCACACAAAGATAGAGAGGGTAGAGAGGTGGGTGTCGGGGAGGGGGTTTTCCACAATCATGAAATTTAATGAAGAAAGGGAAATTGCCAATGTGGGTCCGAGGATGGTGCGTGATGTGTTGGGGGTAGTTTTTGATGATTCTGGTTTATTACAACTGACCCAACAACAGTGTGCCAAAGCCCCAGCTTTTGAAAAAAGCATAAATCCACTAACGTGGGGGCGCCATGGTGGTAGAAAAGAGATTAGAAAGTTCAATACAATTTCTATAACCTCTCCAGAAGGCCTACAACAATTTGCGCAGGCGCTGGTGGATTTTTATGTAGGGTTGAAAGCCGGACAGGGGAAATAATTAGGCAGCGGGCATAAATAGTAAAGACTTGACCTGTGGCCTATAATTGTTTTAAGTTTAAATATGGCTGGGTTTCACGAAATCATCCAGTCTGCCCCACAAGTTGTCCACCAGGCAAAAGAGTTGATTGATGCAGGAATGAGAAGCGAGCTCTTGCAAAAACTTATTGAATCAGGACACCCTTATGGATTATTATTGAGTCAGTCAAACGACTCTTCTTCGGTCAAATTCTCTCACGGCTTTTTCGAAAGCAAGTTTCCCCAGAGAAAGGTGGAAACAAAGGCGGCGTATAAACAGGATGGTAGCAAGGGTCTGGTGGGCGTTTCTATGGCCCTTCTTTCTCCATCTAAATCTATTGTTGCGTCAAGTTTGGCAGGAGGAGTATCTGATGATGCAATGGTTCCCTTTTGGAGCATAACATTATTAAATTCGTCTTTAGCAAATTCTTTTTTTCCTTCTTTGTTGAGTTTTGTCCCCGAAGTAAGGCATGAAGAAATAGATGAATTCCACAATTCGTTTGAAAAAAGTTCGGGAATGAGTGGATACTCTTTCCAAAGAAGTTCAGATGTAGATAATATAATGACAGACTTTAGTAAGGGTTCAGGTTTAACTGTTGCTTCGAAAGCGTTTGTTTTGTCAAGCGCAAAAAGCAATGTAGACTTGGCTCGCAAATCAAACTTGGAACAACTTTTTACTCAACAGGTGTTTTTGGTGCCGGTTTTGTCGAAAAGAGCAGTGGGAGAAAAAGAAATAACCGAGAGGGTTAGAGAGTTGGTTGTTGGTAAGAATGGAGTGGGATTGGGGACAGCCGCAGTTAAATTTGCCACTTTTCAGGGACAGGAACCATTCACGATTAAACTTCCTGGCGGAGAAGAGCTGGCACAGATATATCCGGGCGAGCCGATTGGCCATATTCATTTAAGCCACCAAGCTAGTCAGCTTAGACAGTTATCGCCACTGGAAAAAGTTTCAATTATGACTAACGACCTTATTGACCTTTTTTCTGCTATTGATCAGCCAATAATGGGAGAGGTACCTCTGCAACAACAAGAAGTGCTGGCGAAAGCAAAGCAAGCAATCTTTATCGGTATCAGCCATTTAGTGCGTTTATTCGGCCGAAAAACCAGCTTGCCAACTTGGAAGTTAGACATATTGCCGGAATTGATGCAACGATTCCATCAGCATGATTCTCAGGCTGTTTCTAAAGCTTTTGGCGGGACAAGGAAGGTTAAGCCCGGGGATGTGGAGATGATGGTAATAACGCCAACAATGAGGCAACAACTAATTTCCAACTATGCCTAATCCAGAAATAATTCAATCATCGGGAAATTTTATTAAGTCGGCACTTGAGGTTCAACGGGCCTTAGTTGATCCGAATCTTTTTAGTTTTCTTAAAGATATGGGGCACCCCTATGGACTGTTGTTGGTGAGCATTGCATTAAATACAATGAATTCTGTGGGTCCATTTTTGGCCTCGTCGAGTTTATCGAGTTCTACCGAGCAACAAGCAAATAACCTTGGAAAAACAACCATTAGTGTTTTATTTGATAATAGTTTTACAAGGGAGCTTTCTAATGATCCGGCTTCACTCTATTGGATTGGATCGTCTGTGTTGGCAGCGTCCATAATTCTTGGATGGGAGGATTCGCTTAAGTTTAGTCGTGTTTCTTTTTTTTCTTCGTCTCACTTTTGGGAATTCTCAAGAAATGGGATGCCAGAATATAATAAGAGGGAGGTCAAGATGGGGAAAAGAAATATTAACCTTGGGACGGCGAGCATAAATTTAATAAAATTTTCTGGACAAGAGCCATATAGGATTAAAAACTCTCAAGGAGAACAGTTGGTTGAAATTCAACCACAAGACAATCTGGCATTTATTCACTTAAATAGGCAACAGAGAGAGTTGAGTAAAATATCTCCCTTAGAAAAAGTGCAAAGAATGAAACAAGATTTAATAGGCCTTTTTGGTTTGTTGGATAATGATGAGTTTCTAAACAGTTTAAAATTGGATCAGCAAGCGACTTTAAGGGAGGTGCGGACGGCGGTAATTGTAGGAATTAGTCATTTGGTGCCATTGTTTCGGAGAAAAACCGGACTGCCATTTTGGAAGTTAAGTATTTTACCGGAAGCAGTACAAAAATTTCATTGTTTGGATTCGCAAGCGGTGTCTAATAGATTTGGCGGGACAAGAAAAGTTAAACCCGAGGATGTGGAGATGATGGTGTTGACACCAGAGACGCGGCGGCAACTGGTGGCGTCGCTGGCATAACTGGAGTTTTTGCAGCGGGCGGGATGATGGGTTTGATAATATCTTTAGGGTCGGAAGTAATTAAGGCATGTTCTTCGGGGGAAGAAACAACTTTCAGGGCGACGTGGTTTTGGCCGGCAAAGATGAGGCCATAGCCGACGGCGCTGGAAAGCAGTAAATGTTTTTCGCCTTCGGAGAGGAAGAAGACCTGGCCGAGTTTTTCAATTGAGGCGGTGGACTGTTTCATTAAAATCTGGATAGAGGAGTTGGTGACAATGGCTTTGCCGTAGTCAGAACTAAGAAAGTCTTCAACGTCCTGGGTTATTGTCGTCAAGCCAAGATAATATTTGCGGGCGCGCTTGGCCATAGAGTATAAAAAGCTGGCGGAATCCGGATACTTCATCATGTACCAGGCCTCATCAACAATCAGCAGGCGTTTTTTAAGATCTTTTTTAATTTTAGTCCAGACAAAATCCAGGAGGATAAACATGGCAATCGGTCGGAGAGCGTCTTCAAGTTCGCGGACGGAAAAAGCGGTAAAAGTATTATTAATATCAATATTAGTGTGCTGGTCAAAGATGCCCCGGAAAGAACCTTTAACATATTTTTCCAAACGGGCGGCAAGATTTTCGGCAACAGATTCTTCCATGCCGATTAAAACTTTGTACAAGTCTTCCAGAAGCGGCGGTTCATTTTTCTGGGTGACCGGATCGGGGGTAATGCCTTTTTGTTTGTAGGTTAAAATTATTGCCCGGTCGAGCAAAGCTTCTTCCTGGGGAGAAATGGTGCCCATCATAACTTTGAAGAGCGAGTGGAGGGAGAGGACTTTTTGGCCGAGTTCGTTTTGGCCTTCTTCATAAACTTGGGACAGATCAAAGGGATTGATTTTGGCCTTAGAATTGTAAGAAAAGTTGATGTAGGCGCCGCCGACCGCAGCGCAGAGTTTTTCATACTCGTTTTCCGGATCAAGGATAATGACTTCTATATCAAACATGATGGAGCGGAGTGCCTCTAACTTGACGAGGTAGCTTTTTCCGGCGCCGGATTTAGCAAAAACAACCGAGTTGGCATTTTCATAAGAGAAACGGTCAAGAATAATCAGGGAAGAGTTGTGCTGGTTAATACCGTAAAGCACGCCCTGGTTTTGAGTCAACTCCGATGAAGTAAAAGGAAAAGTCGTTGCCAAGGAAGTGGTGTCCATGTTGCGGGTGATCATCAGGCGGTCAAAGGCCTGGGGAAGGGTGGATTTGAAGGCGGCTTCCATTTGCAAGCTGGCGGTCTTAGTAATAATCAAGAGCGAGCCAAGGGTGGATTGAATGTTTTGGGTAATTTTATTCAACTCATCCAAATTGGGGGCAGGAATAGTAATATACAGACCGAACTGGAAGAAACGTTCAGCGCCTTTGGCCAGTTGCTCTTCAAGTTTTTTGGCATCTTCCAATTTAACTTTAGTGGAGATCTGGGCGATGCGGCCGCGTTCAACATCAGATTGAATTTCAGCTTCCATCTCGCCCATTTTGCGGCGCAGGTTGTCCATAATATCTTTACCTTCGACGGGATAGATATACATGGAAATATCCAGAGAGTGTTCGTAGTTGATTAAAGGAGCGAGCCAGTTGGCATTAACAAAACGGGGATAGCCGGAAACAAAGAGGGTACGGAAAAAGGTGCCGCCGATCTTTAAATAATTAAAGTCAACTTCCAGAGCTCCCGGAGCAATAATGTCTTTGACGGTGGTAATGCCGCGGGAAAACTGATCCTGGACTGAGGGGACGGCCGGCGGCGGAGTTTTCTTGGGTTTAAGCGGCATTTTTTACTCCTTCGGGGGTAATGGCGGCGGTAACCATCGGGGCAGAGTAGCCGGCGTTTTCCGGGAAATCAGCGGCGCCGGAATCTGGATTGTAAGTTTGATAGAAAAGTTTGATTAATTGGGGGGTGGTGAGCTGTTTGGTGTTTAGACCAAGGCGGGTGAGTTGGGAGATGAGATGATCGCGCTTGGGAAGAAGCGAAGCCTGGGCTTTTTGGAGGATGTGATCAATCGGGTAAGGCAAGCCGGAGGCCTTTTTTTTGAAAGTGGAAGTCAGGGTAGAAGAAATACCCAGCTCTAAACTGGAAAAGGGGATGATAAGATAAAACTTTTTATCCAAAACTTCATTTTCGGAAACGGCTTTTTGAATAAACTGATAATATTTTTCCAGCTGGATCTTTAACAATGGGTTTTTGACGGTTTGTTTTTGGGCATTTAAAAGCGATAAGTAAGAGTTAATGTCTTTTTTCTGGCTTCTAATCAAGATTTGAACAGAGAAAGTGAGCGAGTTTAACAGCCCGGCATAAGCATAGATAGTGGCGTCTTGTTCACCCTCGGAAAGCAGGGAAAAGTTGACCGCGGTAGTCTGCAAAACCAAGCAGCAGGAGCCGTCCTTAAGGACAACCAGGTTATCGCGGATGTCTTCAATGTCCAGGTGGCTTTGAGTGCTAGGGGTGAGGGCAGGATTGATCATAGGGCTTGAATTTTAAGCGGAGGGATAATTTCCCCTTTAGCTTCAAGTTTGATTATAGCGAATTTTTGATCCGGGTGTTCGGCATGAATTTGATAAACGCCGTCGCTTAAAGGGGTGGCGATAAAAAACTGGCCGAGCTTGTTGGATTTTAAAGCCCGAACCGGCTGGCTTTGCTTGTCCTGAATTTCAATAATGACGCCGGGAATGATTTTGCCGGCTTTGTCGAGGGTGATGCCGGCGATAAGATTGGGTTTGTCCGGGGCATTAGGCAGAATCATGCCGGTGGAAAAAGTGGGAGCGACGGTTTCAGCCTGCGGCTTAGGTTGAAGTTTAGGGACGGATTTTTTAGGGACTGCGGCTTTAACCGGAGTAGGTTTGATAACTTGAGGCGTGGGTTTAGTAATAACTGGAGGTTTTACGGGCATGCTGGCTTGGGTGGGTTCGGCAGGAGTTTGGAAAATGGTGGCGCGGGGCATTAGGCACATCTGGGGGGAGAAGAGTTTGCGGACGCGGACACCCTTAAGGTTAGATTTATAAGGGTTGGCCGGCTGGGGATGATCGATGTCTATTGATTGGGGTTGGTTAATGCCCAAAGCGCCAAAAAGCTGATGAATATGGTCCAGGTATTTTTGTTCAGCTTGTTCGAAAACAGTGGCCGGGGAAGCAGGGAGAGAAGTCAGGTATTCGGTTAGTTCGGCCTGATTAGCAGCAGGCCGATTGGCGGATGGGGGCGGAGGCGGAGGCGAGATTTTAAAAATATCCAAAGTTTTCGGTTCGGTTTTATACAGATATTGGGTAGGGAGAAAGACGGCCTTGATGAAATTTATGATCCATTGATCCAAAGGGCGGTCTTCGATGGGAACGAAGGCTAAGGCAAAACCAAGAAAGCCAAAGACCGGGCCAAGAGTCCATTTAAAAAGAAAGTTAAGATTCGAGGAGAAGATCAGCCAGGCAATGCCGCCGCCAAAGGCAAGCTCTAAAAACTGTTTCAGGGTCATGTCGCCGACGAGGCGGAATTTATAGGTAGTAATCGCTTGCGGGACAGGGTGCTGCTGCATAAAACCATTGTAGCGAGAGCTAATTGATAAAACAAGGAAAAAGCAGTTATAATGAAAAGAGATATGGTAAATGAAATCGGAGAAACAACAATAAAACCTAAGGAGCAGGGAAATGAAATAATCAGAGTGGCGGCAGAACAGTCCCGAAGGGCAAGGAAACCAGGAGTCGAAAAATCCGGCGAAGAGATTAAGTTGATTAAAAAAAGAAGCCCGGATGAAATTTGGGACGCCGCTTTTAATCATGAGGCCCTAACACCAGATGATGTTAAAACTTTTTTTGATAGCGTTGACGGTCAATTGGGAATTTTAAGTAATTTGCCGGATAAAGTGAGTTTTAGCTTGGAGGACGGAGCAGTAGGAAGAGATGCAAGAAGGAAGCAATTGAATGACTTGCTTATAGGGATAGGGATAGGGTCAGTTGAGATTGGGGGGCAAGAATTTGCGGCAGATGAGATTTGGGATGCGGTTTGTTATGAGTTGAGAAGGGAGCATAGTTCTCAAATAAAAAAAGGAGGGAAGGATGAGGCAATAGATCAGGTTTTAAATGATGATAGGGGAAGGAGAATAAAACAACATAGCAAGGAAATTGTCGGAAAAATTGGAGGAGATGAGGCATCAGATATTATAAATATTGGAACATGCTTGATAAATAACATTAAGGGTGAGGACGATGTCGATCCACTGTCTTTAACCGGAGACAAGGTGTTGCATGCTTTTAAAAAAATACCATTTCAACTGACTTTACATAGTAAGCAGGGAATGGTTGCTAATTTGGCAGAAGTAGATGTGGGCCAGGTGCTAATTGACAAAAGAATGTTGGAAAGATGGGAGGTGATTCATCAATTTTTAACTCAAAGGGTTGAAGGGAGGATAGGTAAGAAGAATGCTCCAAAATTTGGAGAGTCGCAGACTCCTTACTTATTAAGTTTTAATACCGAGACAGGACAAATGATGATTTCCGGGGTAGCATTTGAACATGATCCAGGCCACTTAACAGTAGTCGAAGTTCAACGGGTTTTAGAAGAGACAGATGCATGGATAGATGAAGCTTCAGAACAAATATTGGGTGGGATACAGGGATGGCAAGGTTGGATGGCTGAAGCAAAGATTAGAAAAGCGCATCAGATTTGGTCGGAAACATCGAAATCAATTCAAAAAGAACTACCTAAATTAATGACACACTTATCAGATGTAGGACACGGACACTTTATCGCCGAGGCCTTTGAGATACCAGACGTGGGAAAGATTTTAGCTATGCCTGATTGGTATCAACAGCGAGATCCCCTAACCGATAAACCTTTAGAAATAGATGAAATCTATGAAATAGAAGAGACAGTAAAGGCCAAGGCCGCAGCTTTAGGAATTTCTTCAAGCAAGGTTGATTTGGGTTTATTTTTGACTCAGTTGTTACAAATAGGCTATTGGACCGGGAAAGTGGGGTTGAAACACAGGAATATTTTAGAAAGGTACGGATTAGAGCAGGAAGGAACGGGTTTGCCGATAGGAACATTTAATGAAGAATTGTTAAATGACATGGATGAAACGGCAAGGAAGGCCTTTGAGTTGCAGGTGCGTGATTTGGCTCAAACAGTTGTAGGAACTTGTTTGGATTGGGGCGCTGAACATTTAAGAAGACTGGTGGATAATGCGTGGACAGACGATACTTTATATAGAATGAATGTGGGGGAGCCGCCAATTTATGACCCTCCAGAGCAACTACCCGCCGAGATAATTAAGGCGATTAGCGAGCAACAAGCCACGCCGGAAGAAGATTATTGGGATAAGACAGTTGACATAGATCATAAGTGTTTGGGGGTGAAAAGTTTGCTAAGAAAAAGCTATTTACATCGAGAGCAGTATCGTTGGATGTTTGTGCCTGCCTGGTTTGGAGATTTATATGTCGATAAGCAAAGACGTTTGGGCAAACAAGCGGTAGAAAAACAGTTTATGAACCCAGATAGCCAGCAAGATAGAAAACATTTAATTAACCGGCTAACAAATAATGAGTTTGCAAGGGCGACTTTACAAAAAGCGGGGATGATTCCAGAGATGATTAATGATGCAGTGGTTAAAGAGTTGTTTACAGATGACAATATGGTTTGGGTAAATGCGTTTAGGGAAAAAATTATGGAGGAAAAAGGGACAAGGGTAGAACTACAAGACGTAAAAGAAATGATTGAAGAGGAAATAGAAAAATTTAAAGATAAAAAAATTGATGAAGAAGCCTTGAAAAAACATTTAGCAACTGCGCTAGAGTTTGTGTTGAGAGACAAAAGAACTTGGAATGTAGATATGGGCGGTGAAGTTAGAGATGCCCAGGGAAATTTAGTGTTTACTAATAGTCGATTTATTAATCCGACAACCGGATTAACAGAGAAAATTAGGAAAAAGGGGTTTTCGGCCAATGAAGCTCATTTAATGGTGACTGCAGAAGATTTTAGGTGGCAGATACATCAAACGTTTGGAGAAATTTTATCAGTATTATGCACAATGAAGCTGAACAACGAATTTCCTGACGTTAAGGGGTTAATGTCAAGACTAACAGTTAAATATGGCGATGATGCAAGGTTCCGGCAGGGAACATTAACTGGACCTTGGCTGGCCATGGAAACTGCCTTGAGTCTGCGAGCAGCAACAATGATGCGTGTTTATTATTTGATGGGATATCATAAAACCGGAGGAGACTGGACAGTAACGCAACAACACCTATATGATAGAATGGACATAAATAGAATTTTACATGAGCGGTTACATCCGGTAATTGGAGCGAGCCAAAGAATTTATGGGATAAATCGCTATGAAAAATTAATTCGTCGAACCCTAGCTAAATTAAGAGCGGCAGGACCATCAGAGGCGATAGACATCATGGCGGTAAGAGATTGGTCGGTTTCTTCAGATATGTCAAAAATACTTTCCTTGACAATGATTGGTGGGGATGCCTTTGGGCTACACTCGCATTGCGTAAGAGAAATTGGTGAGTATGGGCAAGATATCGGCGAGGGACTGGAGGGTTTGCATTTAGATGACGATGTAGATTATTTAACGATAAAATATGAAAGAGAGGCGCAAGAGCTTTATTATCGAGGTTCGGAAATGACATTAACCGGATGGAAAATTCAAGCAGAAAAAGGAGATTTGAATCGGGAGGCCGCAAGGAAACAGATAGATCAATATGCACAAATCGGCTTTATGAGGCGATGGTATGAAGGAGATAGGGAGAAGGTGGGATTAGGGGATAAATTTAAGGTGGAATTTGAAACTTTATTAGATCCACAAGATGAGGGGAAAGGGAAAAGAATGGAGATTTTCCCAATTGACTTTATGGTGAGTCTACGGCGACAGGCCTATAGTGTATCAATAGATTGGGCACAATCTCATGGCTATATTCTTAAAAACGGCAAAAATCCTACTGCGTTTTGGTATGAAGGCAAGGCGGGAAGACTAACAGGAGATGATAAAGAATCATGGGAAAAATTTAGATCAGAAATGTTAAAAGGATGGATGATTAATGTGCAAATGGATGATAGTCAAATACCGACTTATTATTGGGAATGGAGAAAGGCGGCTTTAGGAATGGTGGGATTAGATGAGGTGAAAGTAGAGAGATTAGAAGATGATGGAATGTATCGCATAAAATATGAAGCGAGAGATAAGTTGAAGGGGCAAATCCACGGCCTTGATAGTTGGGATACGTCAATTCTAAAGGCAGAAAGAGATGATTTTAGAGAAAGGTTAAAGACTGATCCAATACCCAAAGCGCTGGCTGAAGTAGAGGAGGCTTATTGTGCTTTTATACTGCGCGATGTAGGCGAAATTCTGATGCGTAAAGATCATTATAGAGGCATGTCGATGAATGAAAAGGCACAACTAGAAGAAAAAATAATTCAGCATTATGCCGAAGGACACATTAACGAAGAGACCAGGGAATTGTTGTTAAGCCGACTGGTGGAAACGAGATATGAGAGTGGTTTTATGGTGGCGTGGAAAGATTGGAAGAATATAGTGGTGAACGATGAGATTCCTTTATCACCATTGAATTGGGGGCTTGAGCTTGGCGTTTCTGTGTTAGAGGCGCTTGGTATAAAGGATATAAAAAAGGGTGATTGGTATCAGTGGCAAAAAACAATAACCATTCCTAGTCTGGGTGGCTGGACTGCTGGTTTATTATATTCTGGAGTTTTTACTAATCTAGCAAGAGAGGCAGCAATGAAGGTAGCAACGAATATTTCGGTAGTGACGAACATTTTAAATAGTTTAGCACCAGATGTTTTAAAGCAATATGTTCCGGCAACATTAACCCTACCATTTTATTTAGACACAATTGTAGGAGGGTTGTTGGCGGCTTGGGTGCCAGCGACAGTAGCCACGTGGATAATTAGGGGTTTTAATCGTTATGTTACACCTAAGTTTTTAGGGGGGAAACGATGGGCTTCTGGAGAACCCAATCTTCGGAGAAAGAAAAGACAAAGGGGGTAAATTATGTCAGAAGAGGGGGTGAGACAAGAAGGGCAGTCGCAAAGACAAATTCCTGGTTGGGCGGGAAAAGGCGGGGTAATTAAAATTAGCGGGGAAACAGTTGAACGCTATGCTAATATATTCAAAAAAAACCCAAAAAGGGAGTCAAGTCCGGCGCAAGAAAGAAGACAGAAAGCAAAGAGAAACAGCAAAATTATTAGCGCCACTCTCCTTGGAGGTACCGCTCTGGCAGTGGCTTCACAAGTAATAAAAGGAAGCAGAGAGGGACAGGAAATCAGACAAGAAACAACTTTAACTCCAAATGCCTTTGGTGATGGGTCAGAAAGCAGCCAAGAGCAGATAACCCAAAACCAGTATGCTGACTATGATTTTATGCAGATTGGCAATATTGGTTTAGAACGAACGGGAATTAATTTAGAGAATTTGGATAATCCTGAAACTTTAATTAACAAACCCTTTTTAAGATTAGTGGCGAAGTTTGGGGATGATTTTTTAATACCCCCAGAGGTTAGTCTAGACGGCAAGATAATTCAGGAAGTTAGTGAAGCGGTAGTGGCAGACTGGGTTAATGCTTTACATTTAAATTCTGAAGAAGCGGCAGATTTTCGAGGAAACTATGTGTTTTATCGAACTCATTCTGAAGAGTTTGGAAAGTTTTTACTAGAACATGGAGCTTCACAAACAATAGTAGATTTATTACTTAAAGCAGAGGAATTAAAAACTCAAGATACTGATCCGGCGAGTTGGTATGGGGGCGCAGGCAATCCGTCAGACAGGTATGAAAAACTCCAACAATGGTTGCTGGGGGAAGGGATAGTAATCGGAAAAACAGAAGGGAAGATGGTCTTGCCGAGAGCGGCGAAGGTTAAATGGGGGAATGAGGTAAGGATTCCGCGGGGAGAGTTAGGGCTTCAACAAGAAATGATAGCCAATAGTTATTTAGTTGAGACGGCCGGTTCGTTTGGTATAAACGCGCAAGAAGTTTTAGGTAACATGGCTACTTTACAAGCTGAGTTGGCTGTTAATCAGCGGGATGGGGATGGAAGATATAAGACATTAGAAATGGCCCGGGCAGCATTGCCGGAAGAAATGAAAGTTGCTGGGGGAAACTCTTTAGCAACAAACATTGATGTGGCAACAATGTGGGTTTTGGGGGTGATGGCGGTTGCCGGATTTACCAGACCCAGATTAGAGGGGTTGTTTAAAGATAAAACAGGCGATACTTTTAAGGAAGTGACAGCTAAGTTAGTGGAAATAGGAAAGGTTTTTTTTGGAAAACTTACAGATGATGAGAGAAGGGTGAATAATGTTAGGCGCTTGGTTAATCGTTTAAAAAATGGCTTAAGTTTGTCACGGGAGTTTGTATTTGATTTAGGAGAAAAACTAATGAATCCTGATGATCAGGACATGAAGGATTTAATTACAATAGAGGGACCAAACTGGTTTAGGTTTATACAGGAAGACCATCCGGAAGCAGGACAAATAATTAGATTTTTTGGGTGCAAAGACTATGAAGATTTACAAAATTTGGCCATTTGGCCAAATTTAATTGCTCAAAGACTACGAGAACTGTTGCCAACAAAGATTAGAGAATATGCGGAAAAAGGTCGGGGAAGAGAAAGAGGGAATAAGGTAACGATTCGTAAGCCTTTTCCAGAGAATGAAAGATTAATTGAGCTTTATAGGTTGGGTTAAGAAGGATTAACTAAAGTTAGCCTAAGAGTGAACCAATAATTGGAATCTTTCGTAAAGCGCCGCCAATTTCTGGCGTAGCGGCTCCGGTAATACCGGGTTTAACACCAAGCATTTGATCAATGGCTTGAGGGACTTGGGTGGTGGCCATCAACAAGCCAAGAGCAATTAAGGGTTCAAGAACACGACTTAAAGTTATCACGCTACTTCCTAATAGTCTAGAGGTAGTAAGTCCAGAGGCTAATGCGCCCACTTTATTTAATGGAGGCAGAGATTCAAGATTTATGCCAATAGTGTCCGACGCAAAATAAGAAGCTAAATAAAACATAAAAGCAATGGCTGGAAACGTTAGGGCAGCCGAGAACATGGTTTTAATAAAATTGCCGGTACCTTCTGATTTTCCAGGGAAGGCGGTAAAAAGAAAAACAAAAGGTGAAAAAATTGTGGATAAGATTAGGGTAACATATTTGGTAATTAAGCCGAAGAAGATTTTTAAGGCGCTGCCGAGCAAGGAAAAGGCAAGAATAAGCGGAATAAGCGCTCCACCAATAGAAATACTTGAGCCGGCGGCGGCTCCGATACTGAGAATAAAATCGGCCATTCCAAAGAAGAATTTTCCTAGAGAGGTCCAGATATTAATTCCTCCAAAGTAATCACCAGGAACTAAAAATGTTTGGATAATGTCAAAATTACCAACCGCAGCAGGATAAAGCATGCCGCCAGACGGCAATAAATAATGAAGAGGTTGTTCAGTGCTTTCAAAGAAAATAGCGCCAATTAGATTATTACCCAAGAAAACAAAATCAATGATTAGACCGCATAGGGCAAAACTAAAGGTGACTAGAATTAAGCTGACAATAATACTGGGAAGGGCGAGTTGAATATTGACGACAGTTTGGGGGTTGAGTTTAGAGCGGAACATAATCATAAAGCCAATAGCGACAAAAATAACCACAAAAAGTAAATAGACAATATTTCTGGAAGTTGTCCAAAGAACTAGAATTGGAGAAGTTACATTGGACTTAGAACAATCGCCTAGAAGACATTCCTTGGCATTTGTAAGAAAGTCCCATCCTGAACCTGCGGCATAGACAGACTGGGAAAGGCCTGAATTTTTCATGACGTAGGCTAAGTATTGGGTAGTAGAAGCAGGTTTTTTATAGAGTGAGGCCATTAGGGTTGAAGTGCTTTGTAAAGCGCCGGAAGAAATTAGGTTACCTTTTTTGTCATAGGCACCGACTATAGAAACTAAAAGCGAGTCGACTGTACTAGCGATCATTCCAGACTCTCCTCCCAAATACCATTGCAGGTTATTGCCTTGTTGGACAGCTTCAACAAATTTTTTTGGTTCGGCTTGGGCGAACGAGGAAAAAATGAAAACCAAGCAGAAGAAGAAAAAGACGCTAAGGATTTTTTTAAGGAGATTAGGCATTAGAATAAGAGTAACAAATTTTTATCATGGTGTAAAGGTGGTGCAGGATTTGGCAAAGGCGTTACCATATGATCCAAGTTCGGTATTAGCAGAGATAGCCGAACAAACAGTTTGAGGTTGGGGATCGCAATTGGCAAAAACAGGCGGTGATGCTAGATAGTTTAAGCAATAATCAACTATAGCGCAAAAATTATAGTTTGTTCCTTGGGGAATATAATAATATGGTCGGCCGAAGTTAAAAATCCCACCAAAATATTTATTTATTATTTCCAAGAGCTTGATTTTGGTATCTTCGGAAAGATTGGTAAAGTTTCGAACGTTTAATTCAGGATCTGCTAAAAAGTTTGCATCATCGTCAGAAAGTTGATATTTAATTTCGTTTAATTTTTTAACTAGTTGTTGTTGGCTTTTCCAGTCCTGCTCAGTTTGGCTAAAATTTTCTTCAAGAGAAGCAGACGCTTCGATTAATAAGGCAGGATCCGGATGAGCAATTAACCCTTCTACCAGTGTTAATTGTTGATTAATAAAAGCGGGCCAAGAATCAAAGTAGCCTTTTACGGCTGATTTATACTGCAAACAACGATCGTCGGTTTCCGAACAGGTGATTGTTTCCGGGTTTTTGACAGGATTATTAGTTAACTGGTAGGTTAAAAAATGTTCAGCTTCGGTTAGATTCCCACTTTCCACCTGGCTTTGAAGTTTTTTTAAGGTTGCTTGTTGCCCGTTAAGTAAGGCCTCAAGTTCTTCTTGACCCTGAACATAATAAGCAGTCCAGGCAGGAGAATTTTCCGGGTTGAGTTTGTCTTTAGCCATTTCTTGAAGTATTTCTAAAAACGGAATAATTGAGTTGACCAAATTAGAATTATCCAGTAAATCTTCCAGGGTGCTAGGCTGATCTGTGGGAGTAGAGAGATAGGCAAAAAGAGAGCGATTTAGCATATCACTGCCGGCGACAACCGGCAGGTCGGTAGGCGGAATATCAACAGAGTAATTAGTAGAAGTAAGTAGAGATAGAAGAGAATAATTAAGGGGGGTATTGTCACGGGAGGCCGAAGTGACTGTATCTGGATCGGAGAGATTGATGCTTAAGTTTGTGCCGTTAAAATCCATAGACAAATTTAAATACTTAAGTACATTTAAAATATCTTGAGTGATATTAAATGAAGCACAGCAACGATATTTATTATCGGAGATTTTATTACAAGTAGAGGTAAGGGAAAAGTTGATTGATGTTGGTTGGGCATTATATTCTTCCATCATTGGAATCCAGAAACCGGCATAAATCGTGTAGGCAAAGAAGACAGTAAGTCCGGCGACTGTGGCAATTGATGTAACAGTTGCCCAGATGCCTAAGCCTGAAGCAATGACACCAGTAGCGGAAACAGCAGAGATTAGGCCGTGAGTAATACCACTAATAAAAGTACCTAATACTTGGGAAACACTTAAGCCAAAGGCAGAAGCGATTATTTGAAAACCAGTACCAAGGAGCGGTAGGCCAATTGTCCAACCGAGAGTCCAGGCAATGGGGATATTAAAACCAAAAAATATAAGTCCAGCGATTTGGCTGATGAAATAACCGGCAAAGGCTAGAGAGTTAAATGCTGGCATGAAAGCGGCGGCAGACTGACCCATAATAGCAGCGGCAACCCTAGTGCTAACCAACCAAGCAGCGGAACCGATAATAGGACCGGCAATAAATGCCCAAGCACCCAAAGCAGGAGTTAATAAAGGAATTAAACTAAAGCCCAAGAAAAAGCCGGGATTAAAGAAATTTCTGGCGTAAATTTGGACCTTACTCCAGGAATTTTTAAGGAAACGTAGCCATGGTTTGTCGATAAATGTGAGAGTGGGTCCTGGGATGCCAAATCTGGAAAATCCAAGCCAACGATGATATATTTTTGTGAACAATGAGGTAGGATTTTCTAGACTAAATAATCTCCAGTATGGAGTAAAAAAGGTTTTTCCAAAAATAGTCCAGGTTGGCTTAGTCCAAACCTGATTAAATAATTGTCCCCAAGCAGCCTTTGTTTGCCAGAAAAAATCAACGCCGATAGTAACCAGATGAGTAGTAAGAGGGCTCCAGCCAAAATAATGCTGCATCAAGGGGCTGATAAGATTGCCGACAACATAACCGTTTATTGGCAGACGGAAGAATTTATGTTCGTAGAGCCAGCTGGCAAAGCGGGTAAAGGGACCAGGGCGAAAACCCTTAAGGGAAATATTTTTAAGATCGGCGGCGGCCGTTTTTGCCTCAAGAGGATCAACCTCAGGATATTTAAGGATAGTTTGAAGCCGTTGAATTTCCTGTGCCCAACCAACAGGATTTAGACGTCCTTGATAATCAAGAATTCCCTGTTTAGCTAAATTTAGGGCAGTTTGGTAAAAAGCCCCGGCTCCGGAAAAAATCGGCGTGGCAATAGCACCGCCGACATTGATGGGAACGCCATAGAGGTTAAAATAGAGATTGGGAGTAAGCAAGCTGCCAACTTGGTAACCAACATACCCTGAAGAAAGAGTAGTGGGACTGAAAACACCTTTAGCAAAACTGTTAATTGTTGTGCCGCCGATCCTGACGGTGTTTAACAGACGGTTGGAGGTGAAAAATTCGGTAATTGTAGCACGTAAAGTGTTAATGCCCGGGATGTATTTGCCGGCAAAGTTAAGAACCCGAGTAGTGACCACGCGGGCTAGATTTAAACCAAGGCCAATAGTCAGATCGATTAATGTTCCGATCAGCAAGGCAAAAAGGCCGGAAACAGGATCTTTGTTGATTTTTTTTAATCTGCGGCTGAGATTTTTTAAACCGCCTTTGAAGATAGCTTGGCCGAATTTGCCATCATGTTCGTTTAAGAGCTGATGAAGTTCCTGACGGGCAGTTTTAATGTCGGTTTTATTTTTAGACTCTTTTGCGTTTATTAACCTTTTAAGAGCTAATTGAAAATCTTCACTGGTTTTTTCTTTACCGACACCGGCCAGTTTATCTAATCCGTCAGATAGAGCATTAATACCTTGAGAGAGTTTAAAGGTGGGAGAAAAAAAGTAACCTTGTTTGATAATTTGTTTTGGACCGGTATCGGGGTCATACTTCCATTCTGGGTAAATTGCCTTGGTAATTAGCGGGGCACCACCCCGGGCTAAAATTCCCCAGGTAGCTTTAACCGGTAGGTATAAAACTTTAAAGGCAGCCTGGGTGGGCAGGGAGTTGAGATAGTAATAAATAGCGTTGGGATTAAGGGGGTTTTTCATCCAGGCCATTTTTCTCTGAATGTTGGCGCCGTATAAAGAACGCATGGCATTACCGACAGGCCCTAGGGCGGTATAGAGCATTTCATGCACACCTTCATCCAGATAGAATTTTGCCACTTCACCGCGATAAAGACTAAGATAAGAGAGAAACTGTTTACTAAAAGCGTGGATATCGTTGGCGGTTTCAAATTTATTCTTGGCCAGGTAGTCATAAAACTTGGGTTTAAAATCATTGAGCCATTTTTCAATTTTGGGAGCATTTTTAGCAGTGATACCGCTCCCGGGAGCGGGTGGGGTAGTGGGAGGAATTATTTGAGTGGCCGTGGCGATTGGAGGAGCAGAGACAGGAATGGGCTGAGCTTGGACTTCGGCTTTACGGCTAAGAATTAATGACTTTTCTCTTAAATTTGAAAGCTGAACTTTTGCAACTTTCCAGGCATAGCTAACATTGGCATCGCCGGCATATTTATCAATTAGGCGGCGAAGACGAACTCTTTCAGGATTATTCTGAGCATAGTTAAGTTCGCGGATGCAGGTAACTGGGTCGCTTATAAAATACTCAAGCAGAGTTCGATCTGCTGGTGGCCCGGATTTTTTTAGCTCGGCAAGTGAACCCATAACGATAGCCGGCGGCCGATTGGGTTGGTCAAAAATTTGGTGGGGAAAGCGGGGTTTTTTCGGCGGGGGGGTAAAAATGTCCGTGTCGACTACCGGCGGTTTTATCGGCGGAGGGGCAACGGTGTCAGTAGCTGTGGTGGGATTTTTCGGGCTGGCCATGGTTTAATCTTAGCAGATTTAATGGAAGCAGCAGAATTAAATTGAGAATTAAGGTGAAGAAGAAAACAGTGGCGAGGAGAAAAAAGAAGTTGGTAAGGTAGATCGGCAGGGAGGCGGGCAGCTGAAGATGGGTAAGCTGGAATGAACCTAAGATAATTAATACAAGAATTAAAGGGACAGCGCCGGCCTGGAGGTCGGAAGGGGAAGAAAACATAGTGTTGCTGATGGTAAACAGCAGATAACAAAAGAGAAAAATAATCAGGGGGGAGAGGGCAGAGAGGTGCTGAAAGTTAGACAAGATAGAAAGGGAAAAGTTGAACTGCAAACCAAGGCGGAGAATCAGCCAGAGGGAAAGCGAACCGGTTAAGAACGGAGCAGTGCCGATAAGGGTTAAGCGGAAAGGGTCGGTTTGGGCGATCTGGGCGGAGCCGAGCTGAAGATGGTTGTCTTTTAAGCTGGGCCGCAAATTTAACTGGCCGGTTCTGACTTGCAGCAGTTCGGCGGTTAAGATATGAGAGAGTTCGTGAAGCAAGATACCGGGCAGCAAGATAAAAAACAGGAGATTTAGAGGTAAAAAATGGCAGAGGCGGGAGATTAAAGTTTGGGAGGAAAGAAAAAGAAAGATGGTAACTAAAGCAAAGGTGAGGAGGGAGAGAAACATATATTAATTAATTTTTAACACCCCGGCGAGCTCCGCCAGGATTATTTTTTTCAGCTGAGGAATAATTTGCCGGTTTTTAAGCGGGAGGAATTTTTTAACATCTTGCTCTAACTGTTTCTGATCAAATTTTTTAATTTTTTCAATTAAGGATTGGGGGTCAAACTTTTCTTGATAAATTCTGAATTTGGACAAAATTAATTTTTGGTTAAATTGAACTCCTGTTTTAATAAGAAACCAGAGATCATAAATATCCCGGCCCTTATTTCTTGTCAATATGGCTCTGATTTTTTCTGCCAAAATTTCTTCCGGGGTCAGAGAATGGATCAGCGACTGGGGAAAAACAGGCAAGTTGGTGTTTAAAGTATTTTGATAATCGGTCAAAGCCGGTTCTCTTTGAGAAAAATCCAGTTTAATGGTTAGCGGCATTGGGGAGATTTCGGTGGGGGAAAAAATTTTTTTGCTGATACCGGCAACGGATTTTATATCTTTAACAATAATGCCCGGGGCTTCATGGTTAATATTGACAATGGTTTGATTGACCAAATCATCGATTTTTGATCGGTTAAGGTTGGTGGTAAAATCTAAGTCTTCGGAGAATCTAGGCGAATTGAAAAGCATTTTTAAGGCAGTACCCCCCTTAAAAATAATTTTTGCGGCGGTTCGGGATTGATAAAGTTCGTCCAGAAACAGAAGCTGAATATATTCTCGAAGAATCGTATAACGGTCGATGCCGGCTGATTTGGCTAAATCGGCCAAATAATAAGCATCAATCATAAGAGTTTTTTAGTGATTAATAATTTTTTTAAAGGAGAGAAGTGGATTTTTCCGGCATAAAGTTTGAATTTTGTTTTATTAAGCGGGGCTAAATTCCATTCGTCAATAGCCGTATTTCTTAAGCCTTTGGCTGCCAGATAAAGATAATCCAGGCAGGCTTTTTCCGGTAAGGCGATTAATTCATTTTTTTGTTTGATATAGCCCCAAAAAAGTCTTGAGGAGATTTTAGAATAATTAAATTCCCAATTTTGGCTGGGAATTGATTGTGATCTTTGAGTGGTGATTGAGGTAATCGTGTAGGTAAATTGAGGGAGAATGCCATAGTAAGTTAAGGCTGATTCAAGGCTGATATAGGAAGGTTGAAGCAAGAAATTAGCAAGAGAGAACTCGGTAACTTCTGCGCCGGTGACTAGATATTTTCCTTTATCGAGCCGGGTAAGAATTTTATTTTTTTCCAGCCTTTGAAGAGTTTTATACAGGGTGTTATTGTTGGTCTGATTTAAGAGGGAGGATAAAAGCGCCGGGGTGATAAATTTTAAGTTTAAATCCTTGAATTTTTGAATAATAGCGACTGCAGACATAGATGTCATATTTAGTATATTTTTATACCAAATAACGTATCTGTCAATAGGCTTTACTTTTGATGGCTTTTAGGAAGTCGTCCGGTTCCTGGAGCTTAAAGAAAGATTGGTTTAAAGCCAGTTTGGTGCCAACCAGAGTAAGAAGTGAGACAAGAGCGGCGAAGAAGGGTTTGAAAGATTTTAAAAAGTACCAGGAAGCAGTAGCGCCGCCGGCAAGCAGGGCGAGCAAAGAAAAGGCAATAATTCCAGCTAAGTTAGTTTGATTGGGAGTGGGGGTGGGGATATCGGCAAGGGGTTGATCAGCCTGCGGCCGGGGGGAAGGGGATAGCTGGCCGAGCATTTGTTTTAGTTTTTTCATTTCAGCTTCAGCCACGCGGACCTTGCCGGTATTTTGGCAGGTTGGACAACCGCGGCCCTGGCAGTTAGGACAAGTTAAGGTTTGATAGGTCATAGGTGGCACCGGGCTTTAATTTTCCGGCAATAATTAGTTCAGCAAGCGGCTCTTCGATTTTATCCTGGATTAAGCGTTTTAAGGGTCGGGCGCCGAATTCAGCGACATTACCGATTTTGGCCAGTTGGTCTAAAACAGAATCAGGAATAGTCAGGGAAATGCCTTTAACTTTTAAGCGAGTAACGACTTGATTTAATTGCAGGCGGGCAATGGTTTTAATGTTGGCCAGGGAAAGTTTATTCATGATAATAATATCGTCGATGCGGTTTAAAAACTCGGGACGCAAGTAGCTGGAAAGGGTTTTCATTAAAGCGGTCCGGTCGTTTTTGGGAGTGTTGGAGACGTCGATGTTGCTGGTCATGATAATAATCGTGTTTTTAAAATCAGCGGTATGGCCCTGAGAATCAGTCAAGCGGCCGTCTTCCAAAACCTGAAGAAAAATATCAAAGACTTTAGGGTGGGCTTTTTCCAGTTCATCCATCAGAATCAGCGAGTAAGGATGCTGGCGGATGGGGTTGGTAAGCTGGCCGCCTTCTTCGTAACCAACATAGCCGGGAGGAGCGCCGATTAATTTATCAGCGGTATGGGCTTCGGTAAACTCACTCATGTCCAGACGAACCATGGCCTTTTCATTGCTGTAAACAGTCCGGGCTAAGACTTTAGCCAACTCAGTTTTACCAACGCCGGTCGGGCCCAAAAGGAGAAAGGAGCCGATGGGGCGGTTAGGGTCTTTTAAGCCGGCGCGGGAACGCTTGATGACATCAACAATGGCTTTGACGGCCTGGTCCTGGCCAATGATTTGCTTTTTAAGCTCTGCTTCCAGATTTAGAAGTTGGAGCGATTCTTCCTGAGTAAGTGAAGTAATGGGAATGCCGGTCCGCTGGGAGAGGACGGCTTTTAAGTCTTCAATGGTAATGCTGGATTTAGCGGCAATTTTAGCGCCGGAAGTGGCTTCGTCTAATAAATCGATAGCTTTATCGGGGAGAAAACGGTCCTGAACATAACGGGTAGAAAGATCGACGGCGGAGGCAATCACCTGGTCATCAATAGCAATGCCGTGGTGTTTGGTTAATTTCGCGCTGACAGATTTTAAGATGGCAATAGTGTCTTCGCGGGAGGGTTCATCGACTTTGACCGGTTCAAAGCGGCGTTCCAGGGCAGGATCTTTTTCAATATACTGGCGGTATTCGTCCTGAGTGGTAGCGCCGATAACATTCAGGTCGCCGCGGGCGAGAGCGGGCTTTAAAATATTGGCGGCAGTCATCGCCCCGGAAGCGCCGCCGGCGCCCATAATCATGTGAATTTCATCAATAAAGATAATAATATTACCCAGGTGTTTGACTTCCTTGATTAAGCTTTGCAGCCGGGTTTCCAGCTCGCCCTGATAAGAAGCGCCGGCAAGCAAAGTCGTTAAGTTCAGGTTATAAATCTGAATGTTTTTTAAAATAGCGGGCACCTGGTTTTGGGTAATTTTTAAAGCCAGGCCTTCAACAATGGCGGTTTTACCAACACCGGGATCGCCGACTAAAATAGCATTGGATTTAGTCCGGCGGGCCAGAACCCGAATTAATTGGTCGATTTCTTTTTCCCGGCCAATAACCGGATCAAGTTTAGCGGCTAAGGCTTTTTGGGTTAAGTTTTCGGAGAACTGCTGGAGAGTCGGGGACTGATTTTTAGAGTCAGCGGTCGTGCCGGAGGGAGAGAGATTTAAAATGGCCTGGCGGAGTTCGGTTTTGTCTAACGGTTCCTGGAGATAATCAGACAGCGGTGATAAAAAGTGGACGGGTTCGACTAGGGGTGAGTTAAGGATTAAGGTTTCAGCAAAACTTAAGTAAATAATTTTTTTTAAATCCGGAGAGAAAGAAACGCGATCGAGGTTTTGGGGAGTGGGGGTGGAAGTTGATTTGACAGAAAGATCAGTGCGGCCAAGACGGGCCAGAACCGGCAGGATCTGTGGGGCGCGGGAAAGAATCTGGCCAAGATGAAAAGGAGCAGCCAGGGTTTGTTTTTGTTTAGCCGCCAGCAGGAGCGTGTCAGCCAAAAGCTGAAGGCTTCCTGGGGAAAAGTTGGGGGAGATGTCGACGCTATTGTTCATAGTTTCAGCCAGGCAAAAAGAATGATGGTTAAAACCAGAAAGAGAAGCACCAGGCGTTTGATCAGAAAAAGTTTTTTTTGGAAGCGACGGGCTTTAAGGTCAATAAAACCGGGCAGATTAAAAACAATCGGCTGGTCGTCCTGAAGAGCATAAACACCCTGCTGGTCACAGGCCGGGCAGCCCTGGCCTTGACATTTATCGCAGGTGATGACCGAAATCGGTTGGGCAGGTTCAAAGGACATACTAGTTATAATTTACAGGTTTTGGGAAGAGAATGCCAGTTAGTTGTTGGGAGGGAAGATAAGCGAACCCTCGGGCGGTAGTTTTCTGGTGAGAGAAATCGTGATGTCTTTTGAAAGTTTTTCTCCGGCGGTAGCGGTTAAGTCAGCTTTAAGAGTAATAGTATAGACTTGGTTTTCCTGCCAGCCGGTAAAAGGAATAATGGAAAATTCATCAGGTTTTTGAGGATCAAAAACCAGTTTGGTTTTAGTATCGGGGAGAAAGAGATAACGAATGGTTTCCGGTTTTAAGGGGGAATTGAATTGAATGGTTAATTTTTCCGTGGACCAGAGGGTTTCAAAAACAGGCGGTTGAGGGGTGATGTTAATGATTTTTAATTCTGCTTCCGGCTGGTTAAGTTGGTTTAAGTAAGAGCTGAAATTTTCTTTAGGGGCGGAGATTGGAGACGGAGAAGGGCTGGGAAGCTGAGGTGAGGGTTTTTTAGGCAAAAAGACAACCAAGAGTATAAAGAGCACGACGAAGATTAATAAAATAACTTTTAAGCGGTGGGGGATTTTTAAGTAAAAATTGATCATAGTTAATTGTACCTAATTTTAATTAATAGGATACATGGTTGACACCTTCACCATTATCATCATTAGTATTGATAATATTTTGGCCGCTGCATAAACTGTCGACATTAACATTAACGCCATCAATTTTTAATTCAACGTGGACATGAGGACTAGCGGTAAGGGAAGAAATGGTACCGATAATATCTCCAGAATCGGCTTCAAGCGGACCATAAGCATTTAAGTGGAAAAAAAAGATTTCGTATATATTGACTCCATCGTCAGCCCGATAAATGCTGCCATAATTCCTTTCTTTTTCGTACCAATTTGATCCTGTCCAATGAAGAATATGGCTATTGATTGTCGGCAGAACTACGGGTAGGTTGGCGGCATAACTCGGATAGGAAAAATCTGCAGCTAAACCATATTCTGCACAACGTCTTGTGTCTGGATAGCAGGTACTATTTGTGTCAAGAGGGGCATAGCAATTACTGGAAAGGGGCAGGGGCCAAGCACATTCATCGTTATAACTCCAATAATAATTACTACCATGATGGCAATCACCTGGTCCGTCATTAGTAGCGCCGGCATAGGCACCACAAAGTAGGAAGGCACCATCATCAGGAATGGGGCAGGAGCCGGCGACAAAGTCAGCCGGCAAGGTATAATCCGGAGAGTTGGTGTCGTCGGTTGTGTCGCCGGGGCCGTCAGGCGTAGCGCCGGAGTCGCCTAGTCCGCCGCCGGGGTCGCCGGTGGCTGGAGGGGTGAGTTCGGGGAAACATTTATAGGCATAAGGAGTGTAGGGCTGGCCGGTAAGAAACGGTTCCAAGGTTTGCAGCAGTCTTTCTTTGGCGCATTGGATGGAACCTAAATAGCGGTAAAAGAAGGTTTGGGTTTTACCGGGCTTTTGGTTGCCGGCTTCAGCCGGGCCAGCGCTGAATTTGTATTCAGGCGATTCTTCGTTAAGATTGCCCAAACCAGGCCAGGCAAATTCTTGATCGGGTTTTAACTCTTCTGAAAAAGGGTTAAGGATGGCAAAAATTCCCCTTTGACTTAAAGTGCTGGTGCTGGTGAAAATGTTATTTAAAAACGGAGTGTGGGTGATTAAATAGTTAGGATTAGAACGGGCCGGCTGAGTAAAGATGCAGCCAGAATCATCAATGCCATCTTCAGTACATCGTTGGCAGGGATAGAGCAGGCCGCAGGGAGTTGATTGAGAAGGAGGGCCTTGATACTCAGGGTTCGGGACATGGAGATCCTGGCGATTAACGCTGGTAGTAATAATGTTTTCGTAAGCCAAATCGCCGGAAGAATAAATTGAAGTTTCAACATCGCAATGAGGACCGTATTCCAAGCCAGGAGCAGGGCTGGGTTGGAGCAGGGAAGGGTCCAGCCACCAATAGGATTCTCCCCAGCGGGCGGGGGTCCACTCATTACTCGTTTGCGGAGTCGGAACCTCGTGGACACTTTCCGGAGTTAACAGGTAAGACAGGCTGGTGCTGACTTCGTAGGTCCGGGCGAGATCAGGATGAATGACTGTGACTGTTTCTTTGTTACTATTATTAATTTCAATCGGCGTGCTGCCGGGCGGGCTCCAGGGATCAGGCGGCGGATTGCTGTCAATGATTTCGATATAACCTTTAGAATCTTCACGGGTGAACATGGGAACGTAAGGCCAAAGCTGGTACCATTTACCGTTGTCAAGATTTTTCCAGGCTTCGTAGGCGTCAGCATAAGTAGCTTGGTCCTTGCCAAAATCTTCGGGTAAAGGAGCCCAATTATTAACAAAATCTTTTAAATAAATTTTGTCGCCGGACCACTCAGCCACAAAATAATTGTGAATTTCAGCGGTGGCGGGAAGAAAGCCGTAGGGATTTTCCAAGGAATTAAATTTACCGGCGGCTCTTAAAATAATTGCCCGCTTGAGCTTGTCCTGATAGGTTTGCGGAGCCAGTTTCCGGAAAACGCCTAAGCGGGTGAAAATATCAGTTTGTTGTTCCAGAGTAGGATCGGTTGGTTCAGTAATGCCTTCGTAGTAAGCCCGGCCTTCAAGATAGTCAGCCAAATAGCGCTGGGCCTTGTCCACATAGGGCAAAAGATAGTCAGGTTTGTCAGGATCAGTAATGGATAACAGCGGGGCAATAAATTCAGTGAAATTCTGAGTTAAAGTACCGATAGTTTGAATATTAATGAATTCATCTCTCCGGTCAAACTGGTTTACCTGGACGGCAGTGGGACGCATGGCGCAGTAAGGTGTTTGGTAAGGGTCGTCCATAGGGCGGTTTTCTTCTTCAGAAACCAACTCTTTGGGATTAGGCCGGAGAGGGGAAGTGGCAGCGGAAACAGGTTGGAGAAAAATAAAAAACAATAAAAAAACTAGGCAGAAACGCAGCATTAAAAGCATTATACCTAATTTACTTAGGAACTTGAAACTGGAGGAGATTTAAGCCGGTAACAGCTTCGATAAGTTTAAAGATAAAGTAGATAAGGATAACGACGACAATGCCGATAATAGCGGCAGTTAAAGTTCCCGAAGCTTGTTGAAGTTTTTTGGGATCGCCGGCGCTGGTAAGGTATTGAAAGCCAGCAACGATAATTACCACAAAGGCGGCGAGACCAGCTAAGGGAACAATGATAAGTAAGATGTTTTTAAAGATGCATTCAAAGCCCTGAAGGAGAGCGACGTCACCTGATTGGCAATCAGAAGTCCAGGATTTAGTTTGGGCAAAGGCTTTAAATGTAAATCTAAACATTGTTTAGCCGCCGGCAGTGGGAATCTGGAAGTCAAAGACGCTAACGCCAAAGAAGTAGCCGATGACTTTCATTAAAGCCCAGGCAGCGGCAACAATGGCTAAGCCGACGAGCGCCATGGTAATCCGGTCGCGGGCGGCTTGGGTTTGGGTCTTATCACCGCCGGACATAATCCACTGAATACCACCCCAGACAAGAAAGGCAAAGGTAAGAATGGCGGCAATAATCATGGCTACCTGAATACCAGCGGAGAGGAACTTGCCAATATCTTTGACACCGGCAGACGGTTCTTTAATCGTGATTGACTCTTGGGCGTAAATTAAGGAAGTTAACATATTGATAATTATTATGGTGAAGAATTAAGGATTTGTCAAATAGGTGATTTAAGGTTTAGGCAAATTGAACTGAAGCGGGCCAGTGACGGTATCAGAAAGGCCTAAAAAGTAGGTGATTACCCGCCAAATTATCCAGACCAAAGCGAGGATGGCTAAACCAGCCAAGGCGTTACCAATCATGGATTTAGAAGTTTTAGCCCGTTCTTGATTGCCGCCGGACATAATAAAGTCAATGGCTCCCCAGATTAAAAAGAACAGAGCGACAATGGCGCCGAGACCCAAGGCAATTTGGAGCAGGTTGGGCAAGAAGTTATCTAAGGATTGAAAGGCAAAAAAGTCGCTAACCTGATCATCGATGTTAGTGAGTTGACTCATAGATTATAAAGTGGGCCAGTTAGGATTTAAAATATTCAGGCCGGTAAAAGTGCTGATGAGTTTAACCAGAGCATAGGAAAGGATTAAGAGCACCAGGCCGAAGATGCCGTTAAACATTTGTTCCTTGGCCCGCTTTAAGCGTTCGGGATTGGAGCCGGACATGATCCAGTTGAGCGCCCCCCAGGTAAGCTGAAGAAAGACGAGCAAGCCGCCGATAATGACTAAAACCTGCCAGATGATAGCAATGTATTTAGCTAAAGCTTCGCTGGAGTCGGCGTCTTCAATGGCTTTGTTAACAATTTGAGCCATAAGTTATTTTACTCTATTTTAATTAATCAGGAATAATTCTAGAAATTATAGCGGCGGGATCAAGAATGTCAAAGCCGGTGATTTTGCCGAGCAAAGAGACTATAGCGATAGCCAGGACCACAATCACTAAACCGATGATGGCGCTGCTCATTTGATTTTTAGCCTTTTCCAGCTTGTCAGCATGGTCGACGCTGGTAATCCAAGTCAGGGCGCCAATAATAAACCAGATTAAGAAAGCCAGCCCGGCAAAAAAAGTCAGCAAAGTGACAATATTGGAAATAGTATCAGCAAAGCGGTTGGCAACATCACTGCCCGGATTGGCAGTAATACCTTCGTTAAAACCAGACAGTGGTTTTAAGGGCAGAAGGGCGAAAAGATTAAGCATAGATTAAATTCCCGAGCCGAACCCGCCGGGATCGGGCAGGGAGGGGGCAATAATAAACATCGCGTCTTTGAAAAAGATCCAGCCGATTAGACCGGCAAGAAGCAGGGCGATGGCGACAACCAAAAGGCCGAGCAAAGAGATCCAGATTCGGGAAGAGGCTTGTTTGAGTAGTTCAGGGTTGCCACTAGAGCCAATATACTGGATACCGGAGACAAGCAGATTGACTAAGGCATAAAGCCCGGCGGCATAAATAGTCAGTTTTAAGATATTGCTTAGAAGCAGAGTAATGCCGGTAATGCTGCCGCCGTCATATTTGGCGATTCCCGGCGGCGGGGTCGGAGCGCCGAAAAAATCTTTAAGGTCTTGGGACAGGGGTAAAGCGGCTAGAATCATAATTTAATTTATTAAAATAAACCCAGCAGTTCAAGCGGGTTGGTTAAATCAACGCCCAGCAGATGGCTGATGACGGTAAGAACAGGATAGGCAATAACGGTAATGGTTAAACCAATAAGAGCATTAGTGATGGTTTGGCGGGCAGTTTCCAGTTTTTTAGGGTCGCCGGCTGAAGTAATCCAGTTAATAGCGCCAAAGATAAGATAGAAGATGAAAGCCAAGCCGGCGACGACGGTAATAAAGCCAAGAGTATTAGAGATAATTGAGGCGAGACGATCACCAAGATTGCCCATGCCGGCGCCGGCAGGAGCAGAGTAACCGGCTTGGGGTTGGATGACGCCGGCGGGAATATCAGCCATAGTTTAAAAGCCTCCGAATATTGGTGTAAAAAGGAAAGTGGCGTCTTTGAAAAAGAGGAAGCCGATTAAACCGGCAATAATAAAAGCAAAAGCGACCACGGCTAAGCCGATCATTGATTGGAGGATTTTATTAGCGGCAGCTTGAATTTGCTGGGGATTAGCGTTGGCACCTAAGTAAAGGTAGCCGGCGAGAATAAAATTAACCAGGGTGAATAAGCCGGCGACAACAATAAGCAGATAGATTAAGTTAGAAAGAAAGCCAGCCAAACCACCTTCCTCAATGGTTTTATAGCCAGAGAAGGTGCCTGGCGGATTGATTGTGCCAATGACGTTGTTGGAGGAAGCCATATTTTAGAGAAAGTAAATTAATTGTACACCGGTGAATAATTGAATGAGTTTTAAAAGCCAGTAGGAGAGAAAGAGAATTAAAAAACCAATAACGGCTGAACCGAGAGTTTTGCTGGACTGCTTTTGTTTTTCCGCATTGCCGGCATTGATAATCATACCCAGGCCGCCGACAAAGATCATTAAGAAAAGAATAACTGCGGCAATGACGTAGATATTTCTTAAAATAACGGAAATAAGCGGGAAGAAACTGCCGTCCTTGTAAAGAGTGTCAAATTTCAATTCGGTACTAATATCAACCATAGTTTAGGATAACAGATAGAAGTGGTAGAATACAAGTCACATGGAGAAGTACCGTTTGAGACTAATAAAATTCGTGGCCAAAAAAGTGGGTGATTTTAGCGATGTGGAAGAGATTGTCCAGGATACTTTAGTCAGCGCGTTGGACAGCCGGTCGAGTTTTAAGGGCAAAAGCAGGGTGTTTACCTGGCTGTGCGGCATTGCCAGGCACGAAATTGCTGATTTTTACCGGCGGCGGAAGATAAAGCAAATTGTGTTTTCGAGATTACCATTTTTGGAAAAACTGGTGAGCGAGGCGTTAGGGCCGGAGCTGGCTTTCCAGGAATTGGAAACCAAACGGAAGATTTTAAAGACTTTTAAAAACATCAGCGAAGGATACACCCGGATTTTGCGACTAAAGTATATGGAAGGGCTGTCGATGAAGCAGATTGCCAAAAAATTAGATTTGACAGTCAAAGCGGTTGAATCCAGGTTAACCCGGGCCAGACTGGCATTCCAGGAAGAATATGATAAAAAAGATTATTCGTTTAGGGACATTGCTGACGATTAAAGAAAGCTATTTGTTTTCAAAAAACATTTATGGCCTGGGAGTGCATCCGCTAAAAACTTTAGGCAGTTTATCGCGGGAAAAAGACCGGTCGCAGCAGCTGTTGATATTAGCGATTCCAGTGTTTGGTTTAGCAGCGGGGATGGTTATGTTTGGGTGGTGGGCAAAGTTTTTCTATCTTCTGACGGCGGTGTCAGCGGCCTATTTATTATTTTACTGGACGAGGATATGGTCAAGAAGATAATCAGAGTCAGACCAAGCGGATTGTGTGCCGGAGTAGAGCGGGCGTTAAAAATATTGGAATTGGCAGTAGAAAAAAGCCAGAAGCCAATTTATTGCCGGCATGAGATTGTACATAACAAAAAGATAGTAGAAGAGTTTGGAAAAAAAGGCGTGAAATTTGTTGAAGATATAAACCAGGTGCCGGACGGAGAAACGGTCGTGTTAAGCGCCCATGGCAGCAGTCCGGAAGTGTTAAAGCAGGCCGAGAAGAAAAATTTAAAAGTAGTGGATGCGGTCTGTCCGCTGGTGACTAAAGTGCATTTGGAAGCAAAGAGGTTTAGCGAGCAAGGTTATTATATTATCTACATTGGCCATAAGAATCACCCGGAAGCAGTTGGAGTGTTGGGAGAAGTAAAGGGCAATTCAAGATTAATCAGCAGCTTGGAAGAAGCCAAACAGTTAAAAGTATCCGGGAAAACAGCGGTATTAACCCAGACAACTTTAAGCGTAGATAAAACAAAAGAAATTATTGACTATTTAATTACTAAATTTCCCAGTTTAGAATTGCCGGCAGGAAAGGATATTTGTTTTTCCACCCAGAACCGGCAAAAGGGAGTTAAAGAATTGGCTAAGAAAGCAGAGTTGATTATCGTAGTGGGTTCAGCGACAAGTTCGAATTCTAATAAACTGAAAGAAATAGGGGAGGAGTCCGGGGCAAAGTCGTATTTAATTGACGGGCCGGAAGATTTGCAAACAGAGTGGTTTGAGGGGAAGAAAGTAGTGGGGATAACGGCCGGGGCATCAGTGCCGGAGAGGCTAATTGATAAAGTGATTGGAGCAATTAAAGAGAGATTTGGAGGAGAAGAAGAGGAAATGGAAGTGATAAAAGAAGAGGTTAAGTTTAAACTATGAAAAGGTTAGCAATTTTAGGATCAACCGGAGTTTTGGGAAGCAAAGCTTTAGAAGTGGTGAAAGATTACCGAGAAGAATTTAAAGTGGTAAGTTTAGTTGCCGGACATAGGAGTGAAAAGTTTAAGGCCCAGGTAGGTGAATTTAAGCCAGGGTTTTCCGGAGTAGGAACAGAAGCGTTAGTCAAGGCGGTAACAGGAGCGGATTTGGTCATTGTAGCCGTAGTGGGAAAAGCTGGAATTGCGCCAACTTTAGCCGCGTTAAAGGCAGGTAAAACCGTAGGTTTGGCGACAAAAGAAGTAATGGTGTTAAAAGGAAAGGAAGTAATGGAGTTAGCAGAGAAGAGCCGGGGGTTGATTATTCCGGTTGACAGCGAACACTGCGCCATATTCCAGAGTTTGAAAGCCGGCAAAGCCGAGGAGATTAAGAATTTATACTTAACCATGGGTAAAGGCAGGATCAGCACAATGAGCGAAGCGGAGAAGCAAAGATTAACGCCAAAGCAAGTATTGCAGCGGAAAACATGGGCAATGGGCCAGAAGATCAGCATTGACAGCGCGACGTGCCTTAATAAAGCGTTTGAAATAATTGAAGCCAGGTGGTTGTTTAACGTCAAGCCGGAACAGATCAAAGTCGTAGTCCATCCGGAATATGTGTGTCATTCTTTGGTGGAGTTTACCGACGGATCGTGGATTACCGAATTGGGAGTTCCAGAGATGAAAAGATACTTGGCTTATGCAATGTTTTATCCGGAAAGGAAAATTGTCCCAAAGGTGCCGGAATTGGATTTAAGTGAAAAAAGCCTGTCATTTGAAAGAGTAGATTTAAAAGATTATCCCGGATTAAGACTGGGATATTCAGCTTTGGAAAAAGGCGGAAAAGCGAGCGAAGTTTTGTACGAGGCGGACGAGAGGGCAGTGGATAGGTTTTTAGAAGGAAAGATAAAGTTTACCCAAATTGTGCCGGAAATTGAGGCGGAGATGGAAAAAATATGATTTCAGCAATAATTACGGCGGCCGGCAACTGTACCAGGTTTGGGAGGGAGAAGCTGTTCAGCCTGATTAAGGGCGAGCCGGTATTTATTAAAACTGTGAAACAATTTTTGAAGGTGAAAGCGGTTGATGAAGTGATATTAGTAGTGAGGCAGGATAATCGGAAAAAGTTTGAAAAATGGTTAAAAAAGTTAAAGATTAAAGCCAGGCTGGTGGTGGGCGGCAAAGAAAGATATGATTCAGCCGCCAATGGAGTCAGGGCGGCCAGAGGCGAGTATGTTTTAATCCATGACGGAGCCAGGCCGTTGGTAACAACGAAGTTAATTAATCGGGTAATTCAGGCAGTGTTGAAACACAAAGCGGTAATGGCCGGAGTGGAAACAACAACTTGCGTTAAAGTAATTAATCCAAAAACAATGGAGGTGATTAAGTGTTTGGAGCGGCAAAGGAGTTGGCTGGGGCAGACGCCGCAAGCATTTAAGCGGGAAGTAATTTTAAAAGCTTATGAAGCGGTTAGACAGGGGAAGATTACCGGTATGGATGATTGTGAGCTAGTCAGAAAACTGGGGATAAAAGTTATGATGATTGAGGGTGAGTGGACGAATAAAAAGGTGACTTTGCCGACAGATTTAGAAATTATAAGAAAGTGGAGCAAATATGTTTAGAGTGGGTTTGGGTCAGGACAGCCACAGATTGACTAAAGGAAAACCGTTAATTCTGGCTGGGGTGAGGATTGAATTTGAATCAGGACTGGAAGCAGATTCAGACGGAGATGTGATTATCCATAGTTTGGGTAATGCCTTGTCAACGGCAGTTGGCGGCGGATCTTTGGATACCTGGGCCGGGGAGATGTTTAGAAATGGAATCACAGACAGCCGGGAGTTTTTAAAAAAGATTTTAGAGAAAATAATAAAAGAAAAATATAGTATCAGCAATGTCAGTATTATGGTGGAAGCAAAACAGCCAAAACTGGAAGAATATCGGGAAAAAATGAAAGCAAGCATAGCTAAAATTATGAAAATAGAAGCAGATCAAGTGGGAATAGCTTTTACCACGGGCGAAGGATTAAGCGAGTTTGGAAAGGGTAAAGGAATTCAAGCAATCAGCACAGTGTTAATCGAAAAATGAAGTTGAAATTAAAGGCGCCGGCAAAAATTAATTTAGGTTTAAGGATTTTGGGGAGGCTAGATAATGGTTTCCATGAGGTGGAGACAATTTATGCTCAGATAGGCTTGTTTGACTTGATAGAGCTTGAAGATATAAACGAGAGAATTATTGATTTTCCGGATAAAAACAACTTGGTTTACGAAGCAGCGGAGTTATTAATTAAAGACCGGGGAGTGAAAATTAAGTTGGAAAAAAAGATTCCTTCGGGCGCGGGTTTGGGCGGAGGCAGCAGCGACGCGGCCGCAGTTTTGAAAGGATTAAACAAGTTGTGGGATTTAGGTTTAAGCGAAAAAGAATTAGCAAAGCTTGGATTAAAGCTTGGCAGCGATGTTGGCTACCAAGTGGCGGGAGGAATTAAAAAAGAGATTCAGGGTGGAGACAAAGCGGGCCAATTTAAGGATTTAGGGAAAATAGTTAAGGGTTGGATTGTGGTTTGCGTGCCGGAAATTTTTATTTCCAGCCAAGAGGCATATAAACGAGTAGAATATGACAAAATAAATAAACACGGTTTATGGTGGCAGAATGATTTTGAGATTTGGACTTTTAAACAATATCCGGAAATTAAAAAGATAAAAGAGCGGTTGCTTAAATTGGGAGCAGAAAAGGCGTTAATGAGCGGCAAGGGCTCGGCAGTATTTGGCTGGTTTAAAGATAGAAAGCCGGCAAAGGAAGGCGAAAGAGAGCTAAAAAAACAGTATAATCAAGTATTTATGGCCAAAATATTATGATTCAGAGAAGAAAAACTAAAAAAATTCAGGTGGGAAAGACAGCGATTGGCGGGGATAGCCCGATTACAGTCCAGACAATGGTAAAGGCAGATGCGCATGATGTAAAGGCAGTGATAAGACAGATTAAACAGCAGGAAGAAGTGGGGTGCGATATTACCCGAATGAATGTGCTGGATATGGAGAGCGTGAAGAATTTTTCCAAGATTAAAAAAGAGATTAAGATTCCGATTGTGGCAGACATTCATTTAAACTATGAATGGGCGATTGAGGCGGTTAAGCAAGGGGTGGATAAATTAAGAATTAATCCGGGCAATATCGGCGGAGTAGAGCGGGTGAAAGCCGTGGTTAAGATTTGTAAAGAGAGGGGAGTGCCGATCCGGATTGGAGTTAATGCCGGTTCTTTGGAAAAAGATTTGCTGGGAAAATATAAACATCCGACAGCCGAAGCGTTAGTCGAGTCGGCAGCCAGGCATATTAAGATTTTAGAAGATTTGGATTTTGATCAGATCGTGGTGTCTTTAAAAGCTTCAAATGTAGCCAGAATGGTGGAAGCATACCAATTGTTTTCTAAAACCTATGATTATCCGGTTCATCTGGGGGTAACTGAGGCAGGACCGCCGAGGATTGGAATAATTGTGTCAAGTATGGGAATCGGGGCATTACTGCTTCAAGGGATCGGCGATACAATCAGAGTGAGTTTAAGCGGAGACAGCTTGGAAGAGATCAGGGTCGGAAAAGAGATGTTAAAACAGCTGGGATTGCGGTTAGGGCCAAGGCTGATTTCCTGTCCGACCTGCAGCCGGACTTCGTACGATATGCTGCCGTTGGTTTTAAAGGTGGAAAAGTATTTGGAAACAGTCAAGCAGCCGATCCAGGTAGCAGTGATGGGCTGTGTGGTGAATGGGCCGGGGGAGGCGAGAGAGGCAGATGTGGGGATTGCCGGAGGGAAAAAGGCGGGGGTGCTGTTTGCCAAAGGCGAGATTGTGAAGACAGTGAAAGAGAAAGAGATGTTTGAGGAGCTTAAAAAGTTAATAGAGACGGTTATTGCTTGATATACAAAAAATTTGTATATCTGCGCTCACTGACTATTTCCCTAGATTTTGCGTTTGTTGCTGATACCAGGAGAGGGTTTTATCGAGCTCTTTGGGAGTGAAGTCGGGGAAGAGAGTGTTGGTAAAATATAACTGGGTGTAAGCGAGTTGCCAGAGCATAAAACCGGAAAGGCGGGTATTGTTTTCACCGGTGCGGATTAAAAGATCCGGATCGGGGAAGCCGGAGGTGTCGAGATGCTGGGGAAAATCGACACCGTGTTTTTTCACTGCCCGGAGGATGTCATCGCGGCCGCCGTAATTAATAGCAATAATTAAATTCAGTTTAGTATTAGTTTTAGTTTTGGCAGTCCAGTCAGAAAACAATTTTTGGACATCTTTAGGGAGTTGAAAAAGATTACCAATAGTATGGAGGCGGACATTTTTTTGGTTTAGGCGGGAAAAGTGTTTATCAAACAGCAAGCGGAGAAGGTTAAAATATTGGTCAACCCAAGTTTTACCCCGGTGCCAATTTTCAGTAGAAAAGACCCAGAAAGTAAGATAAGGGATCTTTTTTAAAAGGCAAGCATCGATGAGCTGGTCCATGGTGGTTTCAACGGCATGGCGGTGGCCGGCCAGTTCAGGCAGATGGTGGCGTTTGGCCCAACGGCGGTTGCCGTCGCAGATAATCGCTAGGTGTTGGAGCGGTGCTTGGGCCATAATTAAGTTGGGCTGGGAAAAGGTCCAGTTGGCGGACGGGGAATAGATGGCGGTGTTGATGGCGGTGTTGATGGAAATATTTGAATTCCTAAAGTTATTTCTAACAGTTCAATGATCCAGTAGGCAGCAAAGATAACCAATAGACCGATAATGGCGTTGGTAATAATGCCAGTGCCTTTTTTGATTTTTTCCGGATTGCCGGCAGAGGTGAAGATAGTAAAACCGCCGGCGACCAGCATACCGAGCAGAATAATGCCGGCAAGGACAAAGATAATAGGGATAAGGGTGTTAATAATATCAGCCGGGGTTTTATTTATAAAGGTAAAACCAGCGCCGATATCAGATTCTTGAATTCTTTTGTTGCCGGGAAAAGTAAGAGCGAGTTGATTCATATTAATCATCGGGAAAACCCGGGTAGTTGAAGGATATCGTAGCCGATCAGGCGGAGGAGGAAAACCGAGAAAACAATAAACAGCAAACCGGTTAAAGCCGAAGTAATGATTTCTTTACCGGCATTAATTTTTTCCGGGTTGCCGCCGGCGAGAATAATGCTGACACCGCCGAAAACAGACATAAGAAAAGCAATCCCGCCGCCCATAATAATGGCGTGCTTTAAAATCCATTTAACTAGTTCAGCCGGCTGGGTGGGAATATCACCAAGAGCAGTGCAAACATAACCGGTAGCTCCAGAACAACCAGTAACTATATATCCAGGTGGAGTAGTGCAAACCCAGGTGCCAGATTCGCAGTAAGTGTCTGGAGGAGTAGGGCAACCGGAAATGCGACAGTCGGCAGCAAAAAGTGAGCTTGGAGAGAGAAGATAAAAAAGAAGATAACAAAATATTCCTAAAAGAAGTTTTTTCATCAAGTCAAGTTTAGCACAGTCCTGGCGGCAGGGGGAAGCATGTTAGAATGAGATATGAGACGAATCGGAGTAATTTTACTGATAATCGGTTTAATGTTATTGCCTTCCGGAGTGAGGGCAGATGAGTTAGATGATATTAACCGACAGATTAGCGAATTAACTCAGGCGAGGGAACAAAGCATTGCAGCCACTAAGCCATTGGAAAAAGAATTAGCCAGATTAACTCAGACGCTGCGGGAAGTAGAGGCGGGAATTGCCAAAGCCCAAGCGGATTTAAAGAATTTAGAGCTAAGCATCAGTGAAAGGGAGAAGGAGTTTTCTCAACAGTATGTGCTGTTGGCAGAAAGAGCGGCCAGTTTTTATAAGTCTTCGCGCCAACCAAACGGATTTTTGCTGATATTGGGCGGAGGCAGTAATGCGATTAAAGATTTGTTTTACCGTCAAGTGGTAACTGATCGAGACAAGGATATAATTGCCGAAATCAGCACCGAGCTGTTAGCTTTGGAAGCAGATAAAAAAAAGGTCGAAGCCAACAAAGTTAGGCTGGCTGACTTGCAGGCAAAAGCAGATAAGGAAGCGAAGTTTTTTTCCGGGGAGATTTCCGGAGCTAAGGCTTACCAGCAAAAACTCTCGCAGCAGATTGCCAGTTTATCGGCCAGGCAGCAGCAGATTGTCAGCCAGAGATTGTCAAGCTTGGGCTTGCCAACTTCACTAGGAGCAGGAACAATGATGTGCACCGATGACCGGAAGCTGGATCCGGGTTTTTCACCCGGATTTGCGTTCTACACTTACGGGATTCCGCACCGGGTAGGGATGAACCAATATGGGGCTTATGGCAGAGCTAAGGCGGGACAGGGCGATGAAACGATTTTAAGGGAGTATTTTAATAATATTAGTTTTGAAACGAAAGATAATATTAATATCAGGGTGACTGGCTATGGGGAGATGAAGCTGGAAGAATATTTGCTGGGAATTTATGAAATGCCGGGTGATTGGCCGATGGAAGCGTTGAAGGCTCAAGCAGTGGCGGCCAGAAGCTATGCTTTGGCATATACCAATAATGGAGCCGGAGAGATTTGCACGACTCAGGCATGCCAGGTTTATAAAGGGGGAAATAAGGGCGGGCAGTGGGAACAGGCAGTGAAAGATACGGCCGGAAAAGTGATGGTATATAACGGAGAAGTGATTAAGGCCTGGTATTCGTCAACCGACGGAGGCTATACCTTTACCTCAGGAGATGTATGGAGTTCGGACAAACCTTGGACAAAGAGAATGAGGGATACAAGCGGCGAGGTGAGCAATTTTGATCAGTTAAATGAAAAAGCTTACGATAAGGACAGCCCATGTTTTTATGCGGCCCAGGGCTGGCGGAATGAATATGCCAAATCGGCCTGGTTAAAGTCGAGCGAAGTTGCAGATATTACTAATAGTTTGATGCTGGCAAAAGCCGACAGCGGTACCGGAGAACATTTATACCAGCCGGATAAACCGCATCCTTTTGGCGGAGAGATCTGGAATGAAGAAAGAGTCAAGAGTGAGTTAAGAAACCGAGGAATAACCCCATTTAATAGTGTCAGTGGTGTTTCGGTGGGAGCTGATTTTGGTTCAGGCCAGACAACCGGAATTACGGTTAACGGCGATGCCGGAGAAAAGAGTTTTTCGGGGGGAGAGTTTAAGAGCTACTTTAACTTAAGGGCGCCGGCAAACATTCAGATAGTTGGACCGCTGTATAATGTGGAGAGGAGATAAATGCCAGATATTTTTGTGGCAGGAGACAAAGAGGCTAAGGAAAGACTGGTAAACAGAATGGATGTGGTGGCTAAAGAGTTAAATTTGGCGTCCAATAAAGACGAAGGAATGGGGGGAAGGTATATTACCGTAGCGGAGAGATTAATCAAAGAAAGAGGCAGAGGAAGAATAAAGACCTTTTCGATTTTACCCAGGCTGATTCGATTTGAGACCCAGGAAGCAAGAGAAAAAGTGATTATTTTACTCCGGCGGCACTGGATAACCCAAATAAAGTGGCTAGTAACAGCCGGACTGGGAGTTTTGGTACCATTAATTTTTATTTGGGTACCGATACTTAATTTTTTACCGGAAAATTTTAGATTGATGACGGTGGTAATGTGGTATTTATTGCTGATTGCTGATATTTACGAGAGTTTTATTACCTGGTATTATCATGTGTTTATTGTAACGGACGAAAGAATAATTGATATTAATTTTTATAATTTAATTTACAAAGAAGTCTCCAGCGCGAAGATTGACAACATTGAGGATGTCACTTACCGGCAGGGGGGGGTCTTAAGAGCGATGTTTAATTACGGCGATGTGGTGATCCAAACAGCCGCGGAAAAACAGGAGTTTGTCATTGAATGTGTACCGCAACCGAACCGGCTAGTAAAAATCTTAAACGAATTAAAACTGGAAGAAGAGCACGAAAAATTAATGGGGAGGGTAAGATAGATGCCGTCAATAGAATCAATCCTTAAGTTTATAACTCAGAACTGGCGTTTAGATGCCTTGATTTTAGGCAAGGCCGGAGTGTTGATGTTTTTGTTTTTGTACTTTATGTTTAGTTTGGTAGTTTTAAGACAAATTAATTTAATGAGCCGGACAGTGACGACCGGCTTTGACAAGATTTTAGTTTGGGCGGCCAGAGGGTTAATTTTATTAGCCGTAGCGGTGTTTATCTTAGGTCTGATACTATTGTAGGAGGAGAGTTATGAAGATTAATACCAGTAAGATTGTCGGTAAACCCAATCAGAAAACCTGGGCGCAAGTGCATGTATTTTTGCCTGAAGCAGAAGAAAAAAAGCAGAGCCATGGCCAATTAATGGCGGCATTGTCGTTTAAGGCCGTGAGCGAAGAGATTGAAGTGAGTTCATTTGGGAGCGAGATTATAAACCGGCTGCAGGAAATATATTATTCAAATGAAAGCGAGGGAATATTAAAGAAAGCCGGGCAAAGCTTAGAAAGCCTGGCAGCAGAGTTTTTACCCCAAGTAGAGCTGGAGGCGGTAATCGGAGTAGTTTGGGAAAAGGGAAAGACATATTTTTATGCAGTCAGAAACGGCGAGGGACAGGCAGTGATTGTGCGAGGAGACAAAAAAGTTAATTTATTCAGCAGTGGAGTTAATAAAATCGGGGGGGAGATTTTAGCAAATGACAGGTTGATGATAGGGACAGACCAGATGTTTAAGATTATGGGGGAGAAAGAGGGAGAACCAGTTTGGGAACAGGGAGAGTTAGAACAGGCAAGCGAGGGTTTAGGCGCTTTGGTTTACAACCGAGAATATAGTTCACAGGTGGCCGCGGTATTAATTGGGGTTGAGGCTGAAGAAAAGGAGACTGAGCCGGAAGCAGAGATTAGGGCGGAGGCAGAACCGGAGAAGAAAAATAAATTAAAAGACTGGGTTTTGAAAATCAAACGGTTAATCACCTCTCAACTAAGGAAGCGGCCGCAGATTCAGATCAGGGGAAATAGCCGCGGCCGCAGGTCGGCTTTATCAGCGGCGTTGATTTTGATTTTAATTTTCGGAGTGAGCTTGGCGATTGCCGGCGGCAAAAAACAGAAGCAAAAAGATGAAAGAGGCGTCCACTCGGTAATTGAGGAAGTGCAGTACAAGTATGATGAGGCGCACAATTTATTAACCTTAAATCCTTTAAGGGCAAAGTCATTACTTGTCAGCAGTAAAGAGAGGATTAGCGAGTTTCAGAATAGCAATAAAGGCGAATTGCCAAAAGAGCTGGCTGAGTGGCTGAATAAGATTGAGACGGATTTGGGGGTAGTCCAGCGAGAGTATGTGGTGGAATCAGCGACTGAATGGTTTGATTTTGACATGGTTAAAGATGGTTTCAGAGGGAGCGACTGGGAAGTAGATGAAAACAAGGTAATGGTTTGGGACGAGATGACCAAGACAGTAGTGGAAGTTGATTTAACGAATAAGTCCAGCCGGATTGTGCTGGGAGGGGACAAACTGAACGGCGGCCAGTTGGCAGGTTTGACTGAAGACAGGGGGCTGGTGATTGAGACGGGGAAAAATCCTTTAGTGTCGGTGGTGGATATAAAAAAAGGCGAGCTGGTGGCAGAAGTAGTAGGCGAGGATTGGAAAAATGTCAGTGATGCAGTCGGGTTTGGCAGCAATTTATACTTGCTGGATAAAAGCCAAACCGGCCAGATTTGGAAGTATTTAGGGGTAACCAGCGGCTTGTCGAGTAAAAAGGCCTATTTAAAAGGCGACAGTTATGATTTAAGCGAGGCGGCGAGCATGGCAATTGACGGCTCGGTCTGGGTGCTGTTTACAGACGGAACAGTGGTGAAATATGTTCAGGGAGCCAAAGATGCGTTTGTGGTAGCGGGTTTGGATAAACAGTTTGAAGAACCGATTAAAATATATACCAGTCCGGAGGTAAAAAATCTTTATATTTTAGATAGAAGACAAACCAGAGTGGTGGTCATAACCAAGAGCGGAGAGTATTTAGCTCAATATGTCTGGCAGGGAATCAGCGGAGTTAAAGATCTAGTTGTAAGCGAGACAGAGAAGAAGATTTTTATGCTGACGGGGGAAAAGGTATTTGTGATTGAGTTGAAAAATTAAACTTGGCGTCGCTAAACTTTTTTCTCCTCACGGTATAATAACGGTATGAAGAAGGTGATAAATCGGAAAGCCAGATTTAACTATCAACTCGGTGAAAGAATTGAGGCCGGGGTGGTTTTGAGTGGAGCTGAAGTTAAAAGCGTGAAGCTGGGACAGATTAGTTTAAATGAAAGTTTTGCCAGAATTGATGAAAAAGGGGAAGCGTGGTTGTTGAATACCCACATTCATCCGTATAAGTTCAGCAAGAATGAAAACTATGAGCCGACCAGGTCAAGAAAGCTATTATTAAAAAAGAAAGAGATAGTCAGTTTGCTGAAAAAGCTGGAAGGCAAAAACTTAAGCTTGATTCCAAGCGCGGTTTATACCAGGAAAAACCGGGTGAAAGTGGAACTGGCGATTGGGAAGGGAAAGAAGAGTTGGGATAAGCGGCAGACAGTGAAAAAGCGGGAATTAAACCGGGAAATGCGAAAAATCATGCGGGGAAAGAACTGATTTGGTATAATAGAGGTTAGTCGGGGATGTATTGCTTCGACGAAGGTAAGCTCTTTAACACCGGCAAGCAAACTTTTATCCAAGTTTTAAAACACGGGTTAAACATAACTGCAAATTCATTTGTCAGTAAAGTAAAGACTTTTGTGGCTGATTTATTCAGCCCGGTCGTTACTCCGGTTTTGGCTTTTGCCTAAATCGGCGTCTCTTTTAATCTATGCTTGGGGAGATTAATTGAGGCGAAAACAAACTCAAGCGGCAAGCTTGGAATTGATTCGGCCGAGCCCAAGTTAAAGAATCAAAGTTTTTGTTTGTTTTTCTAAACAAAATAAGCTTGTAGTCGGTTTAAGGAAATACTTTCGGACGAGGGTTCATAGCCCTCCATCTCCACTTCGATGAGTTTTTGGGAATTATTTTATCCAGCGAAATGTTTAGGATGCAGTCGTGGGGGGAAGTATCTGTGCGATGAGTGTTTAAAAACAGTCAAGATAAATTATTTAACCAGCCAAGACGGATCGAGTTTATTTGAGTATCGGGGAGTGATGAGGACAGCAATCCAACAGTTAAAGTATGGATTTTTAAAAGACATAACCGGAGAGTTAAGCGAACTGATAACCCGGGGATTAAAACAGAAATTACAAGATAGAAGCGAGTGGCGGTTAAAAAAGTTTATAAAACTGAAACCCAAAGTCCAAGCAATGCCGCTTTTTAGGTGGCGGCAAAACTGGCGGGGATTTAATCAGGCGGAGATTTTAGCCAAAATAGCGGCGGAAGAGTTGGGACTGACACTTATTGATTGTTTGGTCAGGGTGAAAAAAACAAGGGCGCAAATGAGTTTGAAAAGAGAGCAAAGACTGAAAAATGTGGCCGGAGTATTTAAGGTTAAACCAGGATGGTTGCCAAAGTCAGTGCTGGTGGTAGATGATGTGTGGACGAGCGGGGCAACAATAAGGGAAGCAATGAAAACTTTACAGGAAAAAAACTGTAAAGTTTATGGCTTGACTTTAGCTAGATAAATTTTTGCAGCAGTTTTAGGGCTTTGGTTTTGGCTGTTTCAGTGACAATAATTTTGACTAAACACTGATTAGGTTGGCCGTAATAGACAACCGTGTTTAACGGGGAGAGAAGAACGCTAGGGAGGACGGCCAAATCTTCTTCACCGTGAACCAAGAGCGAAGGTATGTTTTTATTAAGACAGATGAGAATTTTTTTGGCTAAATCAGGATTGATGATGCCAGCGGGGTTGACGGTGGTTAATCCAGAAGCAAGCTTAAGTTCGGCGAGAGATTTAAAGACTTGCCGGCGCTGAGTGTGGAGATCAATAATAGCCAGGTTGGGTTGAAAATTTTGTTTAGTAAAGGTAAGGGCGGCAATGTCACCAACAGCAACAGTAAAGTCAGAAGGATTAAGTTTAACAGTGGTTAAGATTGTTCCAAACGGAGATTGAAAATAGGAACGTTGAGACGGAGGAAGGGTTAGTTGATGGCGGAAAAGGTCAGGATAGAACAAGCCTTGGCGATTAATGATTCCCTGGCGGATACGGGTAGAGCTAATTGGTTGATTATCGGCAGCTAAAATCAGAGGCTGGTTAATAATAGTTAATTTGGGCAAATGGTTTTTTTGGCGGATTTGGTTAATTTGTTTAACATTGGCTAGAGTTTCGGGAGTACAGACCAGGGTGTCGAAAGGGCAGGGTTTAATGGCTGGGCCGAAGGGATCGGATAAGGGGACAAATTCAACTTTAACTTTAAAAGGCTTAAAAAAAGTTTTCAGATTTTTAAGGCGAGCAGGGTAGGGTTGGAGAGAAGCGGTAAAGGGTTTAGTAGATTGGATAAAAGCATCAGTGGTGAGGCCAAGGTAAAGGTTTTGGGCATGACTGATAGCAGTTTTTAATAACTGCTCGTGGCCAAGATGAAGATGGTCAAAGGTGCCGGCAACAGCCACATTGGTTTTAGGCAACATATTGTATAATTCTATCAGACTGGACTGCCTTGGGCGGCGAGTCAAGGAGGGATGCTCCGAATTGGTTAAGGAACCAGTTTTGAAAACTGGCGAGCGCAAGCTCTTGCAGGTTCGAGTCCTGTTCCCTCCGCACCACTTCGCGTAAAGCTACGCGGGGCAAGCCCCACTATTGATATAATAGATGGAGGATTAAAGTTGGAGGAGTCGCATAGCTGGTCCATTGCGGGGGGTTGCTAACCCCCTGAGCCGCAAGGCTCACGCGAGTTCAAATCCCGCCTCCTCCGCCAGTTAGGAAAAAGATATGAAAAAATTTATCAAGACGATTATAAAGTGGCTGGGGACTTCCAAAATACTATCCGCTCCTAGAAGATGTGTGGGGAGAATTTTAAATTATTATTACTTGAATAAAGGTATGGTGTCAATTTCTGTTAATATTCTACGAGCACCAGAAGTATTTGATTTAATAAAACAAATCAAAGAAGAAACCGAGATGTTTCTTGGAGATCTAGAGGCCTACCAAATATATATGACGGTGAGAAAAACTGAAAAGATTAACGGAGATATCGCTGAAGTCGGTGTCTATAAAGGGGGCTCGGCAAAACTTATGCGTGAAGCCACAAAGAAACCAATACATTTATTTGATACCTTTGAGGGACTACCGGATTTATGTGAAAATGACAACCCAGAGCAATTTCATAAGGGAGATTACTCTGCCTCGTTTGAGAGTATCAAAAGTTATCTAAAAAATTATCCAAATATTTCTTTTTACAAAGGGTTTTTTCCTTCTACCGCTGAACCTGTAAAAAATAAAAGATTTTCATTTGTCCATCTTGATGTAGATATTTATGAATCCACGCTGAATTGTCTGAAATTCTTTTATCCCAGAATAAGTGGAGGGGGGATTATTATAAGTCATGATTATCCCGGCTCAAAAGGAGTCAAGAAAGCATTTGACGAATTTTTTGAAGATAAACCGGAAATAATTATTGAACTATTCGGCACTCGCCAGTGTTTAATTGTTAAAGTGTAATTCGGGAATGCGAATTAAAGAATTTGCCGCCAAAGAAAGACTTGAAATCGGTTCGGATATTTTCAAATACACACCGCACCACTTCGCGTAAAGCTACGCGGGGCAGGCTTTCTTTGACACAGGTCTGCTAAAATGTATTACAATAAAACTATGACAGCCTTGTTTAAAAAAAAAGCCGAACCAGCAATAGAAGTAAAACCAGAACCAGAGAAACCAGTAGAGTTAAAGACATTGTTAAAATGGGAAGCAGCGGTCAGGCCGTTTAAGAAGCGGGACAGGGAGTATTACACAACGATTGCGGCGATTGTATTTCTGCTGGCAGTGATTTTACTTTTCTTAAAAGAGTGGTTATTAATTGCAGTTTTAATCGCTTTAATGTTTGTGGCTTATGTGCTGGCAACAGTGACTCCGGAAAAAACCGAGCATGAGATTACGACCAGTGGAGTAGTCACCGGAGACAAGATCTATCCTTGGAAAGAGCTAAAACGGTTTTGGTTTAGCGAGAAATGGAAAGAGGTAATTTTAAATATTGAGACGAATTTGAAGTTTCCGGGAAGACTGATGATGCTTTTGGGTGGGGCAGACAAGAATAAAGTTAAAGAGTTGCTACAAAAGCAGGTGCAGTTTGAAGAACCGGAAAAAACCTTTATGGATAGGTCAGCGAAGTGGTTATCTGATAAAATACCCTTAGAGAAAGAATAAGCGCCCATAGTTGAATGGATTACAACGGAAGATTGCGGATCTTCTGGTGAAGGTTCGATTCCTTCTGGGCGCACCCAATGGAGGAGTGTGCCGAACGGTAAGGCACCGGTTTCGAAAACCGGCGTCCGCAAGGACTTGCAGGTTCAATTCCTGTCTCCTCCGCCAAAGGCGGACAGGTTAACTTTTGCGTCTGTAGCTCAGTGGATTAGAGCGTTCGCCTCCGGAGTGAAAGGTCGTGAGTTCGAATCTCACCAGGCGCACATATGGAAATAAAGCAAGAGTTTTCTTCAGGAGGAGCTGTCTTTAAAAAAGATAGGGACAAGGTTTTGTGGCTGGCGTGCAAACACAGTGGCTACCATAAATGGGTGCTACCAAAAGGTTTAGTGGAAAAAGGCGAGGGATTGAAAGAAACAGCGATAAGGGAAGTGGAGGAGGAGTGCGGGATTAAAACCAGAGTGGTAATTAAGATTCCGGAAGCGGAAAAGTATGTTTATATGATGAACGGAGTGAGAATTTTTAAGCAAGTTAATTATTTTTTAATGGAGTATATTTCGGGAGATATTGACAACCATGATTTTGAGATGGAAGCGGTGGAGTGGTTGGAATTTGATGAAGCCCTGGAGCGGTTAAATTTTCATGGAGCCAAGAAGGTGTTGGAAAAAGCCAGAGAGTTATTAGTCGAGAAAGAAAACCAGTTAAAATTGATATAATAAGGAGATTGGAGGAGTCAGATAGCGGTTATTTTGATTTCATGGTACAATTAAGACATGGGCAGAATGGTGTTTAAAAAGTCTGAAGTAAAAAGATATATCCTTGAAGTTAAACACAGTCTTGGTTTAAGTTGGGATGAATTAGGTAAGGAAGTGGGTTTATCTAGCAGAACCTTAAGGGATTGGAAAAACGAATTATTGCTGCCTTCAAAGCAGAAGGTAGAATTGCTTGAAAAACTATCAGGACTAAAGGCTCCAAGCCCCATTGAGGTTCGAGAAGAATTTTGGAGCGGCGGCATTTATGGTCATAAGGCGGCACTGGCGAGAATAAAAAAACATGGTCCACCGGGTACGCCAGAAGGAAGACGCAAGGGAGGGATAATTTCTCAGAAACTTAGGAAAGAAAATCCAGAATATTATCGAAGATTAGGGTGTTTAGTTAGAAAAGAATTTATTAAACTAAAACCAACGCCTGAACTAGCAGAGTTAACAGGAATTATTTTGGGTGATGGAGGAATAAGCAGCTATCAATTAAGAATATATTTTAACCGAGAAGCCGATAGAGTATTTGCCGGCTATGTTAATAATTTATTCAAGAAGTTATTTGGAGAAGCCGGCTTATTTTATGATTATCCTGAACACGGGGTGTTGGTATTAAATATCAGCGGGGTTGGTTTAATTGAAGAGTTATCAAGTTGGGGACTATATAAGGGGAATAAAATAGAAAGACAAATAGATTTCCCCTTTTGGATTAATAAGTCGAAGCGTTATAAAAAACTGTGCGTTCGGGGTTTAATAGACACAGATGGCGGTTTATATTTTCATCACCATTGGACTAGTAGTAGGGGGCGAAACTATAATTATAGAAATTTAGGATTATGTTTTACAAGCGCTTCGAAAAAACTAATTAGATCTGTGTCGAAAACACTTAATGAATTTGATATTAAACATTCTGTTAATAAATCCAGAGATAGAATATTTATATATTCTTTTAAAGTAGTGGAAAAATATCTAAGAATTTTTGGATCGAGTAATCCAAGAATTACTGATAAATTTGATTATCATTTATCCTGTAATAAAAGACTAAATTAAGGTAAAATATATTGAAGGAGAGGTGGCTGAGTGGTCGAAAGCGCATCTTTGGAGAAGATGTGTAGCTGTAAAGTTACCGTGGGTTCAAATCCCACCCTCTCCGCTAAAAGGCACTAAAGTTAAACCAGGGGTGGTAAAATACAGGTATGGATCAGATTGATGAAGTGAGACGCAAAACAGATATTGTGGAGTTGATTTCTCAGTATGTGAGTTTGAAAAAGGCGGGGAGAAACTATAAAGGTTTGTGTCCGTTTCATGAGGAAAAGACGCCATCATTCATGATTTCTCCGGAGCGGCAGATATTCAAATGTTTCGGCTGCGGGGAAGGGGGAGACGCGTTTGGATTTTTAATGAAAAAAGAAGGGATGGAATTTGGGGAAGCGTTGAGATTTTTAGCCCAGAAAACAGGGGTAGAATTAAAGGATTTTCGACCCAGCGGAGCGCAAAAACTGAAAGAAAGGCTTTTGGAGATTAATCATTTAGCCGGAGAGTATTATCACTTTTTATTAACGGAACATAAATCCGGCAAAGAGGGTTTAAAGTATTTGACAGACCGGGGAGTGATTAAAGACTCAATTCGATTATTTAAACTGGGATTTAGCCCGAATGAATGGGAGGGTTTGAGTAATTTTTTAACCAGAAAAAAAGGGTATAAGACGCAAGAATTGGAGCAGGCGGGGTTGGTTATAAAAGGCAATAGCGGCAGATTTTATGACCGGTTTAGGGGCAGAATTATGTTTCCGCTGTTTGACCATCGGGGGAGGATAATGGGATTTTCCGGTCGGGTGTTGGATCCTGAAGTCAAGGAAGCTAAGTATGTTAATTCACCGGAGACGATTTTGTACCACAAATCAGCGATTTTATATGGCTTGGAAACGACCAAGGAAGCAATTAAAAAGGCCAACCGGGCAATTGTGGTTGAGGGCGAGCTGGATTTAATCGCTTCTTATCAGGTGGGGGTAAAGAACATAGTGGCGATCAAGGGATCGGCTTTAACCGAGGAGCAGATTGATTTATTAATGCGATTCAGTGAGAACTTAAGCTTAGCCTTGGACAGCGATGCGGCCGGGGATGCAGCCAGCCGGCGGGGGATTGAGCTGGCAGAAAACAGGGGTTTAAATATCCGGGTGATCAGGGTGAAGGCGGGGAAAGATCCGGATGAGTGTGTCAGAATAAGTTCCAGATTGTGGAAAGATTCAGTTAAAGAAGCAGTCCCGATCTATGATTTTTATCTTGATTCCGGGGTGAAAAAGTATGGAGTCAAGACAATTGAGGGGAAGAGAAAGTTAATAGAAGAAATGGCCAAAATTTTAGGTAAAATTGAGAATGAGGTAATTAAAGACCACTATATTAAAAAGCTGGCAAAGGTTTTAGGAGTAGAAGAGGGTTCAGTGAGTTTGGAAGTGGAAAAGTCTGGTTTAAACCGGCCAAGGGAGTTTCAGGCAAAAGTGGTTAAGACTGAATCAATACCCAGGCAAACCAGGCTGGAAGAGTATTTACTGGCAATGATTTTACAATCAGAGACCGAGGTTAAAAGCTTAGTCAGCCAAGTAGAGCCTGAGTTGCTGGGAGAGACGGTGACCAGAAAGGTGTTGGAAAAGCTAAAGGCCTGGTTTAAAACTGGAAAAGAGTGGCAGATAAACAAGTTTGTTAAGAGTTTGCCAGAAGAGTTGGTAGCTCAGGTGGATGCAGCTTATCTTTTGGACTTGGGTAGATTAGCAGAAGATCAGGATAAGCTGACTCGAGAGTTAGACAGAACCTTAACTGAGATTAAACGGTTGGAGGTGAAACAAAAACTTCAGGAATTATCAGCGTTAATTAGCCAGGCAGAAAAAGCCAAGGATAAAGTAAGACTATCCCAATTGCAAAAAGAGTTTAGAGAAATGGCTAAAGGCCTGATATAATCAGAGGCAGGATGAAAAAAATCAAATTAGACAAACTGATTAAAAAGGCAAAAAAAGAGGGGTTTATCACCCAAGAAGAAGTGCTGGCATATTTTCCGGATGCAGAAAAAAGAATTGAGGAATTGGATAATCTCTACGACAAGCTGGAAAAGATGAATGTGGATGTGTTTAATACGGCTGAGGAAGACTTAAAGGAAGACTTCAAGGCAGTGACAGATTTGGAAAAGGAGCTGGAAGAGTTGAGTACAGTGGAAAAGGTGGGCAACAGTGATCCGGTGAGGATGTATTTAAAGGAGATTGGCAGGATTAAGCTATTAACCAGAGATCAGGAGATTGAGTTGGCCCAAGGAGTCGACAGGGGAATTAAGAAATCAAAAGAAATGCTGACCACCTCTAATTTACGACTGGTGGTATCGATTGCTAAAAAATATATCGGACGGGGAATGAGCTTTTTGGATTTGATTCAGGAGGGAAATAAAGGCTTGATTCGGGCAGTGGAAAAGTATGACTGGACCAAGGGATTTAAGTTTTCCACTTATGCCACTTGGTGGATCAGGCAGGCGATTACCCGGGCAATTGCTGACCAGGCAAGAACGATTCGGATTCCGGTGCATATGGTGGAAACGATTAATAAACTAATCAGAATTTCGAGAAAGTTAATGCAAGAGATGGGCCGGGAACCTCAGCCGGAAGAGATTGCCAAAGAGATGGATATTGAACCAGCCAAGGTCAGGGAGATTATGAAGATTTCTCAGAAAACAACTTCGCTGGAAACGCCGATCGGGGATGAAGAAGATTCGTATTTGGGCGACTTTATTGCTGATGAAACTCAGCCATCGCCCTATGATGCCACCAGTATTAAAATGCTGAAGGAAAACGTGGATGAGGTGCTGGAGTCGTTATCCGAGCGGGAAGCCAAGGTTTTAAAGATGCGCTTTGGCCTCGAAGAGAACCGGAGGCCGATGACTTTGGAAGAGGTGGGGAGAGAGTTCGGGGTCACCAGAGAAAGAATCAGGCAGATTGAAGCTAAGGCTTTGAGGAAATTAAAACATCCGTCACAGAGAAAGAAGCTGCAGGATTATTTGGATTGACGCGGCCGGGGGCGAGGCAGGGCTTTCTTAGGTTTGGATTGGAAAAAGCTAAGATAAAGAATTTCTAAGATGCCGGCGGTGTTAATCAGCAGTAGGGCGATAAACCAGTTTCTTTGCTGGTTGCGGGCAGATTTCCAGAGGGCGAGGCCCTTCCAAATTGTTTGCCAGAGAAGCAAGGGGCCAAAGAGCCACCAGAAAAATCCGGCGGTGGGAAAGTCAGAGTAGAAAAATGGAGGGAAAAGGTAGTGCATAGATTAGTTTATTTTAACAGAAAGAAGACCGTGGTAAAATACAGCTTGTTGACAATTAAATATTCCGCGGTAACTCAATGGCAGAGTGAGCGCCTGTCAGATAGGCAGCGCCTGATGGTAACATCAGGATGAAAATCGGGTGAATTCAGGGAAACCTAAAGTGATAATGCTATGGTAATCCTGAGCCAAGGCCGCCTTAGGCGGCAAGGTGCAGAGACTAGGTGAGTACACCTTTAAGCTCCCGACCAGCTTCTAGCTGGATGAGATAGTCCACGCCTTTAGGAAACTAAGGGGAAAGTGTAAGCGCTAAGTTACAGGTTCGAATCCTGTCCGCGGAGCCAGTTCGACGTTACTCTAACCTTTTCAGCTTGACGTAGGCGATTGAAAAGTTGAGTATACGTTACTTTAGAAATTTCTTTGTTTTTGACCTCAATTCGTTCAAAGAAAATCGAAAGATAGTGTCTTTTTGCTTCAAAGTTGGCCTTGTTGTATGTTTTGTAAATATTTTTAGTGAGATTAAGTATTTCTGAAATAACGTCAATATCAAAACCAGACTGATTTTCGATCGTGGCAATTTCGTTCTCGAGGTTTTGTATTTGGACCTCTAATTCATTATGTTTGCGCTTAAACGTTTCTTTGTCTATGGTTTGATCAAGCAAATTGTCCTCAAGCGTATTCCTTTTGGCTTCAAATGCTTTTACTCGGTTCCGTAATGTTTGTATTTCTTCTTCCCGTGTTTCCCGTGACTTTTGAACAAGCTCTTTAGCTTTCTTGGTAACCCGTTCCGTGAATGACCTAGAGAATTGAATGTCTTTTAACTCATTGGCGACTTTTTCTTCTAATTCTTCTAATGGGACATATTCGCTACAGCCATATCTAATACTTCCGTGATAGTAGGCTTTTCGTTTCTTGTGGTTCCAGCTGGTATAGAAGCGGTTGCCACAATCGCCACAATAAACCAAGCCAGTTAGAAGCCAGCGATATTTTCTTCTTCTACAAGCATTTTGATTGTGGATTTGAGTGATTTTTTGGCATGCCTCAAATATTTCTTGGGCCGTAAGCGGTTTATGGTTGCCTTTATAAACCTGACCGTTATATTTCAGCATTCCCGTATAGAAAATATTCTTGATAACGTTATAAAGAATGCTTCTATAGACCCGTTTTCCTCGTTTAGACCGAAGTCCCATATCAAACAACATATCTCCTAAGGCGTCAATTGAGTAGTTTCCGGTACTATAAAGTCGAAATAACTCCGAGATTAAAGGACCACGTTCAGGATCGATTTCTATAATCCTTTGAGGCTGATCGTCTGTTCCTTTGTTGATATTAATATATCCAAGCGGTGCCCAACCAGGCCAATCGCCAATCTGGCACTTTTTCTCCAAACTTTTTTTAACCTTTCTCCCTGTGATTTCAGATTGGAAAGCGTTTAAGCCTGCCATAACTGCTTCCATGAAATTGCCTTCAGCAGAATTATCGATCATTAGTTGATTAACGGCCACAATTTTAGTGCCACCCTTTAATAGAGAGTTTTTTATCAAAAAGTGATCTGACGGATTTCTGGCAAGGCGATCAGTGTCCATAACAAGCAATGCGTCTATCTTTTCGTCTTGGCACTGTGCAATTGCTTCTTGAAGCTTTGTTCTTCCCTTAAGGGTGGTGGCGCTTTTACCCGGTTCTGGATAGACGTCAACAATTGAATATTTATTCTCTTTGGCCCATTTTCGGCATAGGTCAATTTGGACTTCAATTGACTTACCCTCGTTGGCCTGCTCCTCGGTTGACACACGAGAATAGATTACTGCTTGAGGCATACAAAATTACCCCCTTCTGGTTTAAGAATACTGGCCCTAGCTTCAATGAATCGTTTAAAGTGTCTGAATAGGGGATAAATGCCGGGAATGAAACGGTAGCCCAATTCTGATAGTCGGACTTCGGCTAGGCGAGTGGCGAGAAGATCTAAATAGTCCTCCGGTCTTATGTCGTTTAAATACTGCATACTTTTACCTCCTTAATAACAAAAAAGGTATAGTCTTTGGCACGAAAAGTGCCCTTGAAACTATACCTAAAACTAAAAAACTTTTACTAAAACTCGATAAGAACTTTGGAAGTCTTATCAAATACTTAATAACAGTATAGATCAAATTTGGATTGATAGCAAGGGAAATTCTTTTCATTTCCCTCTAGAAGAACAGAACCCCAAGGGGAAGTCAAGAGCAAGACGGCGGCTATCAATATTAGAATGTTAAAAACAAAATTCTTGGTAGCTAAAGACGGTAGAAAGTAGATTTTCAACAGATAACCGTCCTTATGTTTTTGTCTTATGAGCAAATCAAAACGGGGGTTAAGACGATCCTTGGCAGAGTTGACAGAATTTATAACCACTCTTTTGATATATGGCTAAATTGTCATTTTTTTCTTTCATGGATTGATACTATATTAGTTTGAGTTGAGTTAGAAAAGGTATAGATTTTGTCTTATAAGTATGATAAATCCCTACAGTAAAAACTGCAGTCGCAAGAAAATTAACGGTTCTTGATAACTCCTCATGTTCAAACGTGTCCAGGTGTAGCTTTATCACTCCATGAGGCTTAAATCCCAGTTTACGAGACTTGAAGAATATATTTCTCCTCACTCGCACTTGCTACGACGGTTACGCTTTTCAGCGAGCTTCTGGAAAAGACCCCTGTTTCATTCTCGGTGTTTGCGCTTGGTTATCGCCTTTACCGCAGGGCTCCAGTACCGTTAACTTCCAGATATGGAAGTCTTATCAGCTTATACTACCGGGTTTGCTGGTTTTGACTTCTGACCCTTGGTCTCTTGCGACCGCTCGATTTAAAGTCGGACTATACCTTTTTAAAAATGCTTTTACTCAGTCTTTTTTTGTTTCCTCTGACACAATATCCCAAATAGCTTTATCCCAAGAAAGTTGGCTATTCTTGACCCTCTTTTGCACCATTTCAGATAGTTTCTTTGGAATTTTTATATTATCGTTTTCCAACCCCTCTTTTATTCCCTCAATTTCTTCTTGAAGAGCAAGGCGAAAATTTGCTCTTCGGTAAGCTTTGTCTAGTATTGTCTTATCAGGGATCACTTTTCCCATGCCGTGTTCCGACAATTTTTGCTCAAGCCAAACAATTAGTTGGTCGGAGGTCATTGCGTTTAGCTCTACTCGTTGTCCTATCCAAGCTTTCATACCCTGTTGTCTTCTAACTAAAAAATCACATTCTTCTTTAGTTGCTCCACAACCTTGCAAGTAAATTCTTGGATCAATAGATTGTTTATATTCCACTACTTCGGATTGGAGTCCTGAAACATCAGATAGACGAAACCCAATATCAGTAACTTCTGTACCCGGTGCTAGTCTGGTACCGTGTCGTAAAGTTTGGAGAATTTTAAATCCTGCTAAATCAAAATCGTGAAGTACAAGAATTTTGCTTTCCACAGCAAGTTTTGAAGCTAGTTTACAAGCAGCACCAACAGGTAGACCTTTGGTCGACATAATAGCAATGTCAAATTTTTCTGCGATTCCAATATCGTCTAGTATTTCTGAGAATCCCTCTTTTTCAATAAAAAGGACGCTACCATACCTGAGTTTTGGCCCAAAGGTTTTAATACCTACAGAAAAAATATTATCTTCAAATACGTCAAAATCACTGCGCCAACCGTTGGCATACTCTAATACATCAATTCCACCAAGGGGTACTATTTTACGTGTGTGTGGTTCAACCAGATGGCCTCGGGCATCCCAAACAATTTTTTCTCCACCTCCATATTGTTCGATATAGTCTTTAAGAAGTGTTTGAGTAAAATATGCTGAGTCTTTCCAAGTTTCGCCTCCGGTTATCTCAAGAATCATAGGCCTGGCAGCATACATTATCTGGCGGGCGTTGGCATAATAACGTCCATTTCCACTTGCCTTGTTTATTGCTTCCTTCATAACCTTAAAAGCTGCATCTTTTACTGTTTGCCGTGGCGGACGATATGAACGTAGTCTTGATAAACCCCATGAGTTTATGCTTTCTTGCCTTCTTATCTTCTCTTTTGCTTGTTTCCAGTCTTTTGAGGCTGATTTAATTGCCGACCGTAAATCATCTGTTAAAGACATGTATGCTCCTTTCCTTTATCGGTATATTCAAACTTTGGACGAGCTACGTGATAAACCAAACAGATGGAGTCCTGGGATTCTATATAGTTTTCCATAAGAATACCTCTTACCTCGCTCAACACACTAAAGGTTGGTGACCAATTTAAGCCTGATATCACTTGGCGGGTATCTTGTTCATGTTCTTTTGCGTAGATAGCAAAACCAATCTCTACAACTTGAGGCAGATTTGTTTCGTCGTCAATTTTAACTTTCTTTCTATACTTAAAACTTTCAGGGGCTATATGATAGTCATCTATCATTCTGGTTTTTATATGTTCTTCGCCAATCAGACCCAAGAAGGCAGCCTTTACCTGTTTGCTGTTTTGCTTAAGAGACAATAAGAGTTTTTCGACTGGAGCTAGCGGTATATTATTATTAACGATCAAATCACGCAATCTTTTTCCTGCGAGCCCAGCATCCTCCGTAACTTTTTTTTGTTTGGCTGAGCCGCTGAGACCCCTAAATTCTGAAACGAATTCCCTTATGGTTTTTTCGCTATCCCGATCTATAGACAGATATGCAGAGATCAATGCTCGAAGCTGCTCTGGTGTATACCAATGGGGCGAAGTTGGTTCGTTTGGTAACCACTTCTTCCAGCTTATATTTGAGGGCTCATACACTTTACCGTTCAAAATGAATTTAGTATGCGGATTAAACATGGTATATCTTTTGACGAGAGTTTCCGCATCCATTGGAAGTGTTTTGTAAAAATCAGGGGTTTTTGTAGGTAAAAGTAATCTTGCTGAATCCGGGTAAAAAATCGTGACTTTTTTACAATTGGCCTTATCTACTTTGCTTATTTTTACTTCTGGCTTTTGTGCGATCCTATCTAAAACAATCTCAATTTGATGAGTTGCGTTACCGTTAGATATCTCAACCCTGCTAGTTTCGCCATTAGAGACAAAAGGAGCGGCGTAAACGCATTTTAGAGCATTACCTAACTGTCCACGGGTAGGACTAACATAGTAGCTTTTATCTGATACTCTCATCGAGTAGTCAAGTGAGCGTTTTATTACTTTATCTGGGATTCCGGGTCCATTATCCTCGACCGAAAAATAATCATTGTCAATTACTATTTGCACCTCTGGAGGCTTACCTATGGTTTCTGCTGCATCAAGTGAGTTGTCGATTAACTCTTTGAGTAGGGCAATTGGCCACCATTCTTTACTATGGCCTATCTGCATTGTTAGCTCTTTTTCGGCAAAAAACTCAAGTAACCGGCTTGTGGTAAAAGTTTTACGGATCAATGGTTTATTCATGATGTTTTTCTTCTCATTTTATTTCTTTTTTGATCGAATAGATCTTTATATCGTTTTTCGAATTCTTCGTTATATTTTTTCTCCTCTTCAGCGCTAAAGTCTTTTTCTCTTAAGCGGGAGAGCTTGTAGCGGCTATATTTAGATTTATCTCTGAGTCCCGGCGTTATATTGGAATGCGGAGCCATATTTGAAGGAATGATTAAGACCTCAACTGGTATTAGCGGGCTTACCTCGTCATTAAAATAAAGACAGATATACCAATTTACCTCATGACGTTTTTTCTTTACTCTAAATATTGCCCTTTTTTTATAGTGGGAAGTCTTAACGTCAACCCTGTCACCAAACCACAATAAATCACGTTTAGCCTTGTCGTCATATATTCCTAGATCAATAATGTTTTTTTTGAAGTAAGGGTGTCCGGCAATATAAAGCTCTCCTCGTCGTCCAGAACCCGAATTATTGAGTTGAATATCCAGTCTTGGTTTCCTGGGGAGATGATACTTACGCATCCAATAGATGATGGTTCCGTTCGAGACTTTAAAAAATTTGCCCGCACGCCTCGTAGATCCGAGTTCTGCATATTTTTTCTTGAGTGTGTTTTTGTTTTTATAAGTTTTATCCATAGGAATTAAGGATTTTTGATAAAGACTGACACTTGGGGAGGTAAAACCCCGTATCCTTAAAACCTATGAACTTTTACTTATACTGGAGCTGTTGAGGCAATAAAAAAGGCCAGCTCGTTCTAACGCTGAACCTAAAAACTTTTACTATCTTCCGAAGAAGATTACTAACTTTCATGATATCACCTGATAAGATTTGTGTCAATGCTAAGGGTTAGTTATTAATTCTTTACGTTGACAAGTGATCCCCCCAGCCAAGATGAACCACCGACATTGTTTCCGTTCAAATCAACAAGTTCCATACGACATTTGTCTTTTTCGCTTTCTAAATAATAACTTTGAGACCATAACGACCAGAGATTTTGAGCTGCTTGCAGCCTTACTTGTTTAAGCTGATAGTGCCATGTATTCCTGACTTTTACGACAATAGAACATTCATCCGTACTGGCGTATTCATAACTGACTGATTCTATGAATTGATTCATTCCCACATCGTCTAGTTTTTTTATGTAGCCTTCAAGAATTTTCTTTCTGTTTTCAGTGAGATTTTTCGCTTGGCTTTCTTTATTCTCTTGGGCAACCTTACTTTTCCGTTGCTCCTGATATTCTGTGTTAGACAGTACCAGAATGTAAATAGCATCAAGTTTTGTTGTAGAAATGTTATATTGTTTAGCCACTTCATTATTGATAGCCTTTTCATTAATAGATTCAGCAGAGGAGGCGCTATCAATGGCCTCGTCTAGTCTTGTTTCAAGAGCCTCATAAATTTCTATCTCTTTATCCGTTGGTTTCGCTTTTGATACCTTTTCATAAATCTTCTCGGCTTCATCTGTTGAGATATGAAATTCTTCGGCGGTTAGTGAAATAGCTTTGTTATGTCTGCTTTTATCTTCAATTTGAACCGTGGGCAAACCCTGATAATACTCAAAATATTTGTAAAAGATTTCTTTTTCGCTGTCCGTGACAGCAATTATTGGTTGTTCGGTAGCGGTTGGGCTTGAAATAGAAGACTTAACGCTCTTTTCGGTTGTTTTACTTGCTCTTGAACTAATAATGCCTAGGAAAATAATTATTCCAATTATGATTAAAATTATCTTTTTCATACTCTTTTCTGTTTTAAGATGGTCGAAGAATTGGTCGGAGATAAAAACACAAAAAAGCTCTCC
>JAZDKF010000011.1:0-2370 GCA_043803225.1 Candidatus Beckwithbacteria bacterium | reverse complement strand
GCCAGCCATAACGGTTAGTTTGGTATAAGAAAGCCGGGTCAGAATTATAAGCGGCAATGATTAAGGCATCTTTGGGAGTGAGGCGATCAACTGCCTGGCCAGCGGCAACAATTTCCGGATGATTGATATTAAAAAATCCCCTGACTTCATACCAGCCAAAAGCAAAAGAAAGAGTGAGTAAAACTAAGGCAATGACCGGGTTAAGCCATTTAGCCAGGGGCGTTTTTGCCTGATCAATAATCGCCCAAAAACCAAAGGCGACCAAAATAGAGCCAACCGGTAAAAGTGGCAGTTGGTAATAATCGTGCGTAACATTACCCATGGCAAAGATAGTCATGTAAGCCACGACGGATAAAAACCAAACAAAGACTAAGGCTTTTTTCTTATCAAGGTAGGAATTAAGCAAACCAATAATCAGGAGGACAAACCCGCCGGTGGCAAAAATTAACCGGTTCATCCGGTCATAGATCAGCCAGCGGAAAAAAGCGCCGCTAAAACGGATGTTAGTCCGGTTAAACAGCCAGGTGGTGTCAAAGTTGGCTTCAGGATGTGAAAGATAGTGATAACGCCAAAGCAGAAAAGGAAATAGACTCAAAAGAGAAAAGAAAAACTGTTTGAGTTTCCGGGAAACAATCGCCCAATAAAAACAAGGCAAAAGAATGAAAACAGCATAGGGTTTAACCAACATCGCCAGAGCAAAAGTTAAAGAAAATAAAACAAATTTAAATCTGGTAAAAAGATAGAGGCTGATAATTGATAAGCTGATAAAGGTCGGGTCAGGCATGATTACCCGGCCGTAATAAATATTGTAAGGATTAAAAGCATAGAAAAGGCCGGTAACTAAAGCAATTTTATTGCCGAATAAATCTTTAGCCAGCCAAAAAAGAAAGACCGCGCCCAAACTACTGAAGAAAACGCTGACTAAGCGGGCATAAACTTCATGAATGCCAAATTGTTGGTAAAAAACCGCCACAATAGCGTTGTAAGCAGGAAACTCGTTAATAAATAAACGGTCGGGATTAGGCAGTTGTTTATTGTTGAGAGCCATTAAACTGTCGGATTGGGGGTAAAGCAGGTTAAATCTTTCTTTGACAAAATTCCGGGCGACCGCGGCCGTGTCCGCCTGACGCCAGGAATGCCAGTCAGCTACCGGGTTGTTGATTTTATACAACCGGGGAATAAAAGTGACCGCAAAAATAATCAATGAGATAATTAATTTAAGAAGATTTTTTTTCATGTTTTTTAGTTAAGACGGCTAAGGCTAATAATAAGCCGATCAGGGACCAATAAGTATAAGCAATTTTTGAAGCTTCAAAGACGTCGATATATACAGCGTTGATCAATAAGCCTATGGTGACGGCAATGCCGGAGCCAAAAAGGGCATAGTGTAAAGTGTTGGCAGTGGTTTTAAACGCCCGCCATAATATTTTAATAATCGTGCCCAGGATCAGCATAAAGCTGGCAAAGCCTAACAAGCCGGTTTCGCCTAAAAGCCTTAAAAAATCATTATCGGTTGATTCGGCAATAGTAAACTCCCAAACATGGGCTTTGACTAAAGTGGAGTAGCCGGTACCCAGTAAAGGATTCTGCTTTAAAGCATTAATGGCATTAGGCCAAAGCGTATCCATTCTAATCCCGGCAGACAAACCGTACTTTAAGGCATTGGCAGAATAATTAACATTAAAAACTTCCCCGGAAACTGTGGCTAAATAAGCCTGAAGTTTTTCATAAGTATCATCATAGACATCAGCCGGTTTAGCAATGTTTTTTTGGGTTGAAGGCGGGATATCTGTTTGAGTCGCCACCAGATCTAATTGTTGCTGGGGGGTTAAATTCGGATTTAAAGCCAAGCCATTTTCCGGAGGAGAGCGAAAAGGTTTTAATAAAATTTCTTTAACTCCTTCAAGCTTGAAAATGTGAGAAAATCTTTCAGATAAATCTCCAAAAGAAAGCATGATAAAGAAGCTAAAAGAAATGACCAATAACCAACGGCTAAAGGCCCAAATAAATTTCTTTTTAATAATTAACAAGCCAAAGGCAACGGTTAAGCCAAAAATAAAAGCAATCCAGGAAGCCCGGGAGGCAGTTAAAATTAACAGCCAGTATTCAAGAATGGCAATGACTGCAATTAAATAACGAACCAATCTTTTTTGGTAGACAAAAGCAATAATGATCAAAGGAATCAAGGTAATCATAATATAGCCGGCCAGATCAAAATGACCGCCAAAGGTAGATAAAACCCGGGCATGTTCGGTTAGATATAAAGCAATTCCTTTAGAAAATTCCCGGTTCATGGTGGAATAAGCCGGCCAGTAAAGATATTTTTGGCCAAAGCCATAAACAGAAACAGAAAAAATAGTAAACATTAAT
>JAZDKF010000010.1:0-16552 GCA_043803225.1 Candidatus Beckwithbacteria bacterium | reverse complement strand
GCTTTTTTAGCCACCAGAATCAACTTTTCCTGAGCCGAAGTTAACTGCTTGATGCCGACAGTAACACAAAAATCAGTATAAAATCCCTGATAAACAATGCCAAAGTCAATTTTTACCAGATCGCCGACTTTTAACTTTTCTATAGAGCTGGGAATACCGTGAACCGCAACGTCATTAACTGAAATGCAAGTGGCATGTTTATAGGTTCCACCTTGTTTGCCACCGACGCCATAAAAGGCCGGCCGGACATGATGCTGATCGCACAACTTAAAAGCCAGTTGATCAATATCAACCGGTAAAATTCCGGGTTTGAGACTTGTGTTTAACTGCCAGAGAATTTTCCCGGTTAAGTCAACGCCTGCCTGGTAAGTGGTTAAATCGGCTGGACGGTCAAGGATCATAGGGTAAACCGGCCGGACCGATAAATTATTAGTTTTTTCCCGGAATTAAGGGTGACAGTCACTGTTCGATCAGTAGTGGTAATAATATCAGTGTGTTCGGCTGAATCATTAAAACCTAAACGCTGCCAATCGGCAGGAGTTAATGATTTTGAGCTACCACGATAGCAGTCTTTATAAGCAGCGCCTAGGGCAAGATGAAAGTTGCCAAACTGACCGCCGAGATTTTCATCAAACAGAGTTTCAGCCATGATGTGAGTTAACCGGGATAAACGATTGTCGGTTAAAGAAAACTCGCCTACCTTATTAGCATTTTTGCTCTTGAGCATTGCCTGCAATAACCGATTCCCCTGTTGGGCATAACCTTTAATCACTAAGCCGTTTTTAAACTTTAAGGAAATACCTTTAATTATCTGGCCGTAGCGATATAATGTTTGATTAAAAGTAATAAGACCATTGGTACCGGACCAGTCCGGCGAGGTAAAGATTTCAAAACTGGGAATGTTGCGGCCAGAACCGCCCTGCCAGCGGCGATTTTTTCCTAAAGAAAAAGTCAGATTAACATCTTTAGCTTTAACTTTAATTAATTGAATTGGCAGAGCGTTTAGTTTTTTTAAGATTTCCGTTTGCAAGCGTGAGATTTTTTTCCAGGAAACAATTGGATTTTCCTGATCGATAAAGCAGGTTTTGATAATTTGCTGCCAGTAAGAACGATAACTAAGACCAACCAATTTGGCTTTGGCGGCAGTTCCCCATAAAGCCGCTACCCAGGTAAATTTTCCTTTAACTTCTTTTTGGGTTAACCAGTCTTTATAGGGTTTCTGCGAGTCGCGGTTTAAAATAATTTTTTGGGGATCGATCGCTTTTAATTCTTCAGGGTCAGGATCAGCAATAATAGCAATATTGTGGTCGATTAGCTTTACCCGGCTTTTAAGATAGGCTTTGGGGAAAAAGGTAAGCTGAGCCTGATTGGCAAGGGCGAAAAAATCTTTAGAAAAACCGGTCGGGATCAAACGAATTAGGGGTTGAGCGCCGGCTTGAAGTAAAACATTTTGCAGCTGCAAGCCTAAAGGCTTGGCAATATCCGGCACGACACATTGCACCACCTCGCCTTTTTTAACCCCATGACCAGAATTTAAAGCATAGTTGACTAAAACGTCAGCATACTTTTGCAAAACTTTAACTGACGGCTGATAAGAATTCATGGGCCTAATTATACTCTGATTACCGGGAGACAAAAAGAATAACATTAGGCAGATTCCGGCCCGGACCGACCTTATAACCGCTGGACCAAAGAGCAGTTGAGCCGCCAGAGTCTAAGTTTAAAGCATTATCTAAACCTAAGGCTGACAGAACCCGAGCTGACTCAGCCACAGTAACATTATGAACAACGCCGATATAGACAGTCGAGCCTTTGTTGGCAACAAAGCTGCGGTTGCCTTTACTTCCCTGCTTGGGATCGTCATTGCCGCCAAAAACAACCTGGCCGTCTTTGAGCAACAGCGGATAGTTGGCAATGACGCTGTCCGGGCTAGTATCCCGACCCAGCTCTAAAGACTGGGAGACAAACCTAGGACTGGAACCGGAAAACAACACGGCCGGAACCGTAGAATAAACATTATTGTCTGAGTTAAAATAGACCTTATTCTTATTCATCAATAAAGTATCAAAAGCATTAGTTTTTCCGGCACAACTGGGATATGACTCCGGACAAAAGTAGGAACCATTAATTCCGGCAAAAGCATTATTTCTGGCGACATAATCCGCCAAGGGTAAAACCGGACACGCATTGGTGCAAGTTGAGTCGGAAGCAGTGTCGACAATTACCCGGGTGGAATTTAGGTCAGCGGCGACTAAACTTACCGTGTAGGTGCCGATATCCGCAGAAACTGATTGACGGCTAAAACCCGAGCCAGGCGGAGTATTGGATTGAACTGCCGGCGGCTGAATGGACACTGACTGGAGAGCGGCGGCAGTTTGAGCGGCTTGGAGCTGATCGTTAAACTGAGACAATGAAGCTGAGGCTGAAGCATAGTTGGTTTCAGATAAATAGGTCAAGATTTGGGTAAAAAGCTTATCCAGGTCAGCGGCGGTCTTGGCAGTTAACTTTAAATTCAGCAAAGCTTCATAAGCGGCAATCGTTTGGGTGAACGTTTTTTGAATGGCGCTGATAGTCGCCTCCTGGGCTTGGTTAATTAAGTATTGATCGGCAAACTTTAATTGATTTAATTCCTGGCTAACACCAGCAAGCTGATTGGTTAGATTCTTAACGTTCTGGAATTGTTTGAAAACAAAAAATCCCGCTAAGATTAAACCGGCGGCAAACACGGATAAACCGGAAATGATTAAAACTTTTTTTCGGATCATAATACTTTCATTATGAATCAAATTATCAGTGATGTAAAAAAAGAGCTAATAAAAAAAACTGATCCTAAGTACCGTGACGGAGAAAAACGATTTTTCAAAGAAAAAATTAAGAATTTTGGGGTGAGATTAGCGAACCGGAGGCAGGTGGCAGCGAAGTTGTGGCCAGAGGTAAAAAAGTTAAATAAGCAGCAAGTTTTTAATTTAGCGGAAATGATGTTTAAAGCCGGATATAACGAGTATGCGACCATTGCCTCAAGCTGGATCTGGCGCAGGCGGGAAGAATTTGAAGCGAAAGATTTTAAAGTTTTTAAAATTTGTATAGATAAATATTTTAATAACTGGGCCAAGATTGATGATTTCTGCACTCATAGCTTAGGGTATTTGATTAATCAGTATCCAAAATTAGCTGAACAACTATTTTCCTTTACAAAATCAAGCAACCGCTGGGTAAAACGGGCGGCAGCAGTGAGTTTAATTTATCCATTCGGCAAAAAGAAAAAATATTTAAAGCAAATTATTAAAACCGCTAAGGCATTATTAATTGATACCGATGACATGGTGCAAAAAGGCTATGGCTGGATGCTGAAAGAAGCCAGCAAATACAATCAAAAAGAAGTATTTGAATTTATAATGAAACATAAAAATAAAATGCCCAGAACCGCTTTACGCTATGCGATTGAAAAAATGCCGGGAAGGTTAAGAATAAAGGCAATGGCTTAAGGTTTAATCTGATAGCGCTGGACTAGGGTTTTACCGGAATTTAGTTTGACCGATATTTCTAAAATCATGTCGGCAAGATTTTGATGATAAGTACAGTTGGAACCGGAGCAAGTGCCAAACAACAGTTCGGTTTGAAAATTAGCGGTTTCCGGCTGATGGCTGCCTTCAATCCCCTGAGGTATTGAACCGCTGATATAGGTTAAACGGTAAGTTAGCTGGCTGGCTAAGTTAAGATTACCAAAGGCCAGAATCAAGGCGTTATGGTCAGAGCGCAAGATTGGTTTAACCCAAACCGAAGCGGCGGATGAACCAGAGACAGCGACTGAGCGAACCAGTCTTTTCCTAGCTACAATAGGCAAAGGAGAAAGAAAAAAAATAATCAGGGCAGTAAGACAGAAAAGTTTAAACTTCATCTAAGTCTCATGATATACTTTGAATAAGAGTTATGTCAAAGAAATTTAAGTGGTTGATTATCGGTCTAATTGTTTTAATCAGTGCCGGGGCTGGCTGGTGGTTATTAAAACCAAAAGCGAGTGACAGTTTTGTGGAAAAAGAAATCAGCATTAAACAGGCAAGACCAGGGGTAGCGGAAATTTTAACCTGGCAAGATTTAAGCGGTTTCAGTTTTGAGTATTCAGCAGATTTAAAGATAGCGGAGATTGAGCTGGATGAACCGACGGTTTACTCGTCCTTAGAGATGAGCGGCAGTGAACCGGGCAAGCTAACTTTGAGGATCAGCGATACTAAATTTAACAATATCAATACCTGGCAGAAAGATTTTGAAAAAAAAGAAGTCATTAATGAACTGAGAATAGTCAGCTTGGATGATTTAAGCGCAATTCAGTTTGAGTATCAGGCGCCGAAATTAAGAAAAACCGTAGGGATCGATAACAAAATCATTTATGAATTAGAAGCGCCGGCAGATGACGGTTACTGGGATAATATGAGTGAGATGATCCGGCAAAGCTTTAAATTTGATGAAAGTATTTATGCTAAACCAAAAACGGCTGAGCCGGTGTCACCAGGTATAAGCAACAGCGAGGAAGTAATCCTGCTGGAAGAAAAGTATGAATAAGTTGGTCCACTTCCCCATCTTCTGGTATAAAGACAGCTTGATTTGGTTTAGGCGCTTGTTTAAGAATTTGCTGACTTTTCTTAATAATAAGCTGGCGGTCAGCCTGATGATTCAAATGCTGTTCGTGCCCTTATTTCATGATGCTAGTTTTCTGGGCCGGATTTTAAGTTTTATTTTCAGAGCGGTAAGAATTTTAATCGGCGGAACGATAATTATTTTAACGTTGATATCCATGGTTTTTTGGCTTAGCGTTTGGCTGGTAATACCGATAGCTGTAGTTTGGGTTGGGAAAGAAACCGGCTGGATAATACTGCTGGCGTTGTGGCTTATCGACATTTTAAAACAAAAAGGAGAGCTGCAGCCTGAAGTAAGCAGATTTATCAGATCAGTTAAAGGCAAGAGCGAAACATTTAAAGAACTGTTAATTAACAGTTCCAGGATTAAACCAATGTTAATCAGGTTGGAGATTGATCCAAAAGAACTGGAAAGCATCGCGGCATTAAGCGATATAAACCAGTGGTTGAATGAAGCTAAGGCTGAGGCAAAAGAATTAGGCAGCGAGCAGGTGGAGGCAGAACATTTTCTCCTGGCCTGGTTAAAACAAGCTAACTGGCGCTACCGGGAAGCTAAATTAACGCTGAAGTGGCTGAAGAGACAAAAATCCTGGGCCAAAACACCGTTTATCTGGGAGAAGAGTTATGAACCAAGGCCGATCGGCGGAATTGACCGGGCCTGGACCGGAATTCCGACTCCGACTTTGGACAAGTACAGCCAAGATTTGACCAGATTGGCTGAAAAACGGCAGCTGCCGGAGATGTTTGGCAAACAGGAAGCAACTGAACAGTTGACCCAGATTTTATCGCGGCGGGAAAAGAACAACGTCCTGGTGGTTGGCGAACCAGGCAGCGGGAAAAGTACTTTAGTAAAAAGTTTAGCCCAGGAAATTGTCCGGGGGGTAAAGACGGGAAAACTGAAGTTTAAACGCTTAGTGGCTTTGGATGCCAGCCAGCTGGCGGCCGGAGCGGATGAGGGTGAATTAAACCAGCGGATGACGCAGATTATCAGCGAGATTAAGGCGGCCGGCAATATTATTTTGTTCGTGGATGAGGTGCATAATTTAGCGATGATTAATCAGGACAAGGCAGAGACCAGCAATATCTTTAGGGCTTTGGAACCGGCTTTAGACAACGGCGAGTTTCAGTTTATCGGAGCGACGACAACGACAAATTATAAAAAATATTTAGAGCCAAACGGAGCTTTTTCCCGGCTGTTTGAAACAGTAACTTTAGCCGAAGCGACTAAAGACCAGACTTTGGAAATCCTGGAATACTTGGGCTGGGAACAGGAAAGAGAAGAAGAGGTAGTAATAACTTTAATGGCTCTTTTAACCATAATTGATTTAAGCCAGGCATTAATCCACGACCGGGTCTTTCCTGACCGGGCGGTAAATCTTTTAGATGAGGTCGTGGCCGTAATTAAAAGCCAGGAATTAAACCAGGTGGTAACGGCGGCGGATGTCCGCCAATTGCTGACGAAAAAAACTCATGTACCTTTAAACCAACTCACCAAAGATGAAGCCAAGCTGCTGTTAAATTTGGAAAAAAAGCTGCACCAGCGGGTAGTCGGCCAAGAAACGGCAATTAAGGCAATCAGCGAGGCAATCAGGCGGGCCAGGACCGGACTTAAGGAGCAAAATAAGCCGATTGCCAGCTTTTTATTTGCCGGACCAACCGGCGTGGGTAAAACTGAAACCGCCAAAGCTTTGGCGGCTGAGTGGTTTGGCGAGGAAAAGAACATGGTCAGGCTGGACATGAGCGAGTTTCAGAATCTGGACAGTTTGAACCGGCTGATCGGAGCGCCGGGCAGTGATGAAGGCGGCCAACTGACTGAAGCGATCAGACACCAACCTTACTGCCTGCTACTTTTAGACGAGATTGAAAAAGCCCATCCGAAAATCCTGAACTTGTTCTTACAAGTTTTAGACGATGCCCGGCTGACTGACGGCAAGGGGAAAACCGTGGATTTTAACAACACAATCATTATTGCCACCACCAATGTCGGCACCAGTCTGAAAGAGACAAAGGGACAAGATTTAACCTTGGAAAAAATTGAAGAGTTTTTTCCGCCTGAGTGGTTAAACCGGCTAACCCAAATCGTTGTTTTTAAACCGCTGACAAGACCAGAAGTAGACACAATTGTAAAATTAAAACTTAACCGGTTAAGCCAGGAATTAAAGAAGCAGGAGATTGAAGTGAGGTTTGATCCAAAAGTAGTGAAAGAAATCAGTCATTTAGGCTTTTCAGCTAAATGGGGAGGCAGACAGGCAGACAGGATTATTCAGGAAAAAATTGCCAACAGAATCGCAGAAAAGATCCTGAAAAACGAGTTGAAAAAAAGAGTGGCGGTTGACTTTAGCTTAGAGTGGTTATGAAAACAGCTATAGAACAGATTAAAGAGCTGATCGCACGCTTAAATCAACTAAACCAGCTAGGGAAAACTGAAGCTAAAAAGACAGAAATTGAATCTGGGGAAAAACAGAGCCAAGAACCTAAGTTTTGGCAAAACCAAGAAAAGGCCCAAAAACTGATGAAGCAGCTGGCTGACAAAAGGGAAGAAGTAAGAGAGTTTGAACAAATGATGATGAAACTAAAAGGTTTGGAAGAATTGGTTAATTCATCAAAGAGCGAAGAAGCAAACACCTTGTTGCCGGAAATTGAGGAAACGGAGAAGGAATTAAAGCGATTGGAGTTTAGCCAATATTTATCCGGGCCTTATGACCGCGGTGAGGCAATTCTATCAATCCACAGCGGCCAGGGCGGAACTGAGGCGATGGATTGGGCCGAAATGCTTAAGCGGATGTATTTACGATACGGGGAAAGAAAAGGGTGGAAAACCGAGATTATTAATGAATCTTCAGGAGAAGAGGCAGGAATTAAAAGCGTGACGATGACAATTGACGGCCGATATGCCTACGGTTATTTAAAAAATGAGCGCGGGACTCACCGATTAGTCAGGCAGTCACCGTTTAATGCGGACAATTTAAGGCAAACATCGTTTGCCTTGGTAGAGGTGTTACCGGTAGTGGATGAGACAGTGGCGGAAAAGATTAAAGATGATGATTTAGAAATTAATTTTTCCCGGGCGGCCGGGGCAGGGGGACAGAATGTCAACAAGGTATCAACTGCCGTCAGGTTAAAACATAAACCAACCGGAATTGTGGTGGAATGCCAAACTCAACGATTCCAAGACCAAAACCGCAAAGCGGCTTTAAAGCTGTTGGCGGCCAAGCTCTGGGAGATTGAAGAACAAAAACGCCAAGCAGAAATAAAACAATTGAAGGGTGAACACCGACTAGCTTCATGGGGAAATCAAATCCGCTCGTATGTACTTCACCCCTATAAACAGATTAAAGATTTACGGACAGGGCATATTGAGACAGATGTCGTGGCTGTTTTAGACGGTGAGATTGACGGTTTTATTCAAGCGAACTTAAGGCTTGCTCTTTAGGTGAATCAATTGCTATGATGAGTAATAATAAATAGGAGGAAGAAAAATATGGTAGAAGTTAAACCTTTAAATTTATCCAGCGAGACAGCAACGCCAACGCCAACAGTAATTAAGCCGACAGCACCGATAAACAGCCAACCGGTTGGTAACGGGAAGAAGAAATTAGTAGCCTGGCTGGGATTTATAATAATATTGGGAATAGGGTCTGGTTATGGTTTGAGCAAAATTCAACAACCAAAGGGAGTCAAAGAACTATCAAGAACCATTGAAAATGGAGCTGAACCAGGCAGTACTTACGGGGTTCAGGATGAGGCGGCTTTTTCAGATACGGCTGAAGGCGAGATGACCAGCGGCGGAATCGACGGCGAAGGTTCTCATCACCTAATCCGTGATGGGGGCGAATCACAATATGTTTATTTAACCTCATCTATTATTGATTTAGATCAATTTGTGGGCAAAAAAGTTAAGGTTTGGGGGCAGACATTTGAAGCCCAAAAAGCCGGCTGGCTGATGGATGTTGGCCGACTGGAAATTCTAGAATGATAGTTTTTCAAAAAGTTTCTAAGATTTTTCCGGATGGGACCGGAGCTTTGGCTCAGGTTTCATTTCAAATTAAACAGGGCGAGTTTGTGTTTTTGATCGGACCGTCCGGTGCCGGAAAAACTACGATCATGAAACTTTTAAGGCGGGAGATGCTTAGTAGTGAGGGCACAGTTTTAGTGAAGGATAAAAATTTGTCGGAAATGGAGATGGCGGAAATCCCCTTTTTAAGACGAACAGTGTCGATGTGCTTTCAGGATTTTAAACTATTGATGGACAGAACAGTTGATGAAAATATTGGTTTGAGTTTGGAAGTTGAAGGTATTGAGGAAGCAGAAATTGCCAAAAGAGTAACGGAGAGTTTGAAAAACGTTAACCTAGAAAAGAAGGGAAATTTTTTCCCGCTGCAGCTCTCTGGGGGCGAGCTGCAAAGGGTTGGGATTGCCAGAGCCATAGTCGGCCGGCCAGACATATTACTGGCAGACGAACCGACCGGCAACTTGGACCCACAGACAGCTTTTGAAATTCTGAAATTGTTTAAAGAAATTAATTTAACCGGCACAACGGTAGTGGTGGCAACTCATAATGTTGAACTGGTAAATAAGTTTGAAGAAAGAGTGATTATGCTTTCCAAAGGCAAGATTGTCAGCGATAATCCTAAAGGCAAGTATGAATTAGAGAAAAGAAAAAAGAGGTAAAAACATGAATCTCTGGCAAAAAACTGCGATACAAATCAGAAGAAGTCCGTTTCAAAATTCAGCGGCAATAATGACGACGACGCTAACATTATTAGTGGTTTCGGTGTTTTCATTGTTGTCCTTTGGTTCGGTTAAAATATTAAAATACTTTGAAACAGCGCCGCAGGTGATCGCCTTTTTTAAGCCAGGCGAGGATCTGACTGACGTGGCGATTATCAATATCAGGGCCCAATTGGAAAAAACCGGCAAGATGAATGATTTCAGGTATGTTTCCACCAGAGAAGCTGAGGCAATTTATAAAGAAAAAAATAAAGATAATCCCCTGCTGCTGGAATTAGTGGATTACAATATTTTACCGGCGTCGATTGAAATCTCGGCTAAAGATTTGAATGACTTGGGAGAATTAAAAAACATTTTAGCGGTTCAAGAAGGAGTCGATGAAGTGGTTTATTACGAAGATGTAATCAGCAGTCTATCTAACTGGATTGTCAGTGTTAAGCGGCTGGGAGCAGGAGTGATTACCTACTTGGTTTTAGAGTCGGTTTTGGTGGTGATTGTGATTATCGGAATGCAGATTGCCAGCAAAAGGGAAGAGATCCAGATTTTAAGACTGATCGGAGCAACTGATTGGTTTATCAGAAAACCGTTTATTTTAACGGCAGTGCTGTATGGCCTTTCGGGCAGTTTTATTGCCTGGGGTTTTAGTTACTTATTACTGCTCTACTCAACGCCGTTTTTGGCCAATTGGCTGGGGGAGATTCCCTTGCTGCCGATTTCATTCTGGGTAATGCTGGCGATGCTGGGCGGAGAATTGGTTTTAGGGATTATTATCGGGGCGGGCGGGGGCTGGTTGGCAACTCATAGATTTTTAAAAGAATAAAAATGCGCAGGTCTTGGATATTCTGGATATTAATCGGAATAATGATTGGCTTAGTCAGTCCGGTAAGAGCGATTGAGCTGGAAGAGTGCCAAAACAAACCGGCTGAAGAAAAAGCCAGATGTTTATCAGACCTAACCGCAGAATTGGAAGCTAAAATCAAAGAGGCCAGGGGTCAGCAGCAGACTTTAGCCAGTACGATCGCCTATTTGGACAATAAGATAAATTTAACCAGGGCAGAGATTGAAAAAACTGAAAATGAGTTAAAGCTATTAGAGGAAGAGATTGCAACCTTGTCGGTGAAGATTGAGCGGCTGGATACAGACTTAACCTCAATTTCCAAACTATTGGTTTCCAGAATCGGGGCGGCTTATAAACGAAGTTTATTTAATCCGATTTACATGATCTTTTCCACCGGCGGGCTGTCAGATTTTTTTGAAAGAAATAAGTATTTGCAGTCAGTTCAAAAAAATGACCGCAATATTTTAATTGAACTGCAAAACTCAAAAGATGAGCATGAAAAACAAAAGCTGGCTAAAGAAACAAAACAACAGGAAGCAGAAACATTAAGGCAAAAACTAGCAGCCCAAAAAACCGCTTTGGGGGGACAAAGAGTCAGTAAGCAGGAACTTTTAGATTTAACTAAAAATAATGAGGCCAAGTATCAAAGCATGATGGCGGCGGCAAAAGCAGAAATTGCAGCAATCCAGTCAATTCTAGCTGGTTTTGGCCAAGAGATAAAAGTGGGTGGAATTAATGAAGGCGAGAGAGTGGCAACAATAATCAGCGGCAGTTCTGCCTGCTCGACCGGAACTCATTTACATTTTGAAATCGGCAATAACGGGGCAAATGTTAACCCGGCAAGTTACTTAAAACCCCAAGATGTTGACTGGGATGCTTGCTGGCTGGGAGAGTGTGATACTTTTTCTTTTTCCGGATCCTGGAGTTGGCCGATTAATGGCAAACCCAGAATCACCCAAGCTTACGGAATGACGGCATATGCCAGAAGCGGTGCTTATGGCGGCGGGCCGCATACTGGAATTGATATGGTGTCTGAAGATTTGGTAGTAAAGACAGTTAAAAACGGAACGCTGTACCGAGGCAGTATTGGCTGCGGCGGCGGGACTTTACGATATGTTAAGGTGGAACAGGAGAATAATATAGACACTTATTACCTGCATGTTAACTACTACTAAAAATCTAATCTTAAGCGCCATTTGGGGCGCTTTATTTTTAGTTATTTTTGACAGCCAAGCTTTGGCGGCTGAAGTGGTGATTAACGAAGTTTTTGCTAATCCTGTAAATGAAGATGAGGAATTTGTTGAACTGTTTAATACTTCTGATTCGGCAATTGAAATTACCGGGTTTAAAATTGCTGATTTGGTAAAAACCTATATTATTCCCGAAGCAACAATTTCCGGAAAAAGTTTTTTTGTTTTAGATAAAACTATAACCAAAATTGCTTTAAATAATGATGGCGACGAAACAGCCAGTTTAAAAGACAAAACGGATCAGGTGATTGACAGTTTTAGCTATAACGGAACTGTGGAAGGAAAGTCATTTTCAAGGATAAAAGACGGAGAAAACAATTGGATATCAGAAACACAACCGACAAAAAATGCGATTAATCAAGCGCCGCCGAGTCCGAGCCCGAGCCCGAGCCCCAGCCCAAGTCCAAGTCCAAGCCCGTCGCCGTCGCCTTCACCAAGTCCGAGTCCAAGTCCGTCGCTAAAGCCGTCGCCTAGCCCCAGTCCAAGTTCAGCAGAAGAAGAAACAGCCACTGAGTCAGCTGCCACAGAAAGCGGTGAGATTTTAGGAGCAAGCGAACCAAGCGAGCCAGTAAAAAATAAAAATCCTTTTTTACCGGCATTGATCATGATTGGCTTAGGAATCGGACTTTTAGGCGGTGCCGGAGTGGTGTTTCTGAAGTCGAAAAAGTATAATAAAAGTTTATGAAGCTTAAGGAAAAAATTAAACTTTATCTGCCGGCAATTTTATGGGCCGGAGTGATTTTTTTCTTTTCCAGCCAGGCAATAAACCGACCGGCGCCGTTTAGCTGGCTAGATTTTATTTTTAAAAAAACCTGCCATGTGATTGAGTATGCGATTTTTTTCTGGCTGGTCTATAGGGCCAATAAATCGTTTAAACTAAGCTTATTATTAGCAGTAGTGTTTGCTTTATCTGATGAATGGCACCAGACCTTTATTCCAGGAAGAGAAGGAACTTTAAGAGATGTAGGTTTTGACACAATCGGCAGTTTATTAAGCTTAACTTGGATTAAAAGAAGTTTATGAAAGTGTTAGTAACCGGTGGTGAAGGTTATCTCGGTTCGATTACGGCCGTTGAGCTAGAAAAAGTTGGCTTTGAAACAGTAATTTATGATAAAAAAAGCGGTCAGGATATTCGGGATACAGGAAGTTTAACCAAAATAATGAAAAAAGAAAAAATAGAAGCAGTAATGCATTTTGCGGCTTTTATTGAAATGGGTGAGTCAATGCAAAATCCAGTTAAATACTTTGATAATAATCTAATTGGTTCTCATTGTTTACTTCAAGCAATGATAGAAAACAAGATAGATAAAATTATTTTTTCTTCTTCAGCCGGAGTTTACGGCAACCCGGAAAGAGTGCCGATTAAAGAAGAGGATCGGAAACTGCCGGAAAATCCTTACGGCATGTCTAAACTAATGGTGGAGGAAATACTTCAATGGTACAGCCAAATTCATGGTTTAAAATACACAGTCTTAAGATATTTTAATGCGGCTGGGGCAACTTTGGACGGTAAGATGGGAGAAGCGCACCAACCGGAAAGCCATTTAATTCCGAATGTGATCAAGGCGGTTTTAGAAGACAGATCGTTGACTTTATTCGGCAATGACTACCCGACTCCGGACGGCACCTGCGTACGCGATTATATTCATGTATTGGATTTGGCAAGGGCTCATATTCTGGCTTTAAAAGCCTTAGAAAACGGAGAAAAAAGCCAGATATATAATGTCGGCACGGGCAAGGGTTTTTCTAACTCGGAAGTGATTAAAATGGTGGAAAAAGTGTCGGGGAAAAAGTTAAAAATAAAAATCTCTCCCCGGCGGCCGGGCGATGCCAATGAGTTAGTGGCTGACGCTACCAAAATTCAAAAAGAGTTGGGCTGGAAACCGCAGTATTCTGATTTGGAAACAATTGTTAAAACCGCCTGGCAGTGGCATTCTACTTATCCAAATTGATACAATAGATTAATGGGATTGTTTACCACTTATATTTACCAGCCGTTTTTTAATTTGCTGGTGGGAATTTATTGGATATTGGGACAGACAGTGCCGCAATACATGGATATGGGATATGCGGTTATTTTATTTACGATTGTGTTTAGGATTTTATGGATTCCAATTACCATTGCCTCTTCCCGAGGCGCCAAAGAAAGGCATCAAATTTCCGAGAAAATCAAGGAAATTCAAAAACTGCATGCTAAAGACCCGGTTAAAGAAAAAGAGGAGATGACAAAATTGATGAAAAGCAACCGGCGGGTAGTAGTGATGTCGACATTTAACTTATTATTCCAAGTGATGGTAATGCTGATGCTTTATCGAATTTTTACGACCGGCTTGGAAGGGGCGGATTTCCACTTGATTTATGACTGGATGCCGCCGCACCCGGAGCATTTCAATCTGACATTTTTAAACGGCCGGTTTGACTTGACCCATCCGAATGTAACTTTAAACATTATTAATGCGGCGGTGATTTTGGTAGCGGAAGTGCTGGCCGGCCTGCTCTCGCCTTTTCCAAGCGGAAGGACAGAGTTGCTGACTTTGTTTGTCCTGCCGATCGGAGCGTTTACTTTTTTTGCGTTTATGCCGGCAGGAAAGAAACTGTTTGTGATTACCACTTTACTGTTTAGTATTGGTATAATGCTTGCTAAAGCAGTAAAAATTATCTATTATGAATCCAGATCCAGGCTGAGAAAAGTCGCCTACGGCCTGATCCTTGATAAAAAAAAGGAAAGTGAAAATGGAGTTTGATAAATTAGTGGTTTCATTCTTAGTAGATGAGGTAGTCGGCGGTTTTTTTGTGAATGTACCGCCCGGACATGTGGCTTGCATCCATGATTTAGGCCGAGGGGTATTAAAAAAAGTCAAGGGTCCGGGACTGCATTTAAAAATCCCTTTCTGGCAAAGGCTAAAGCTGTTTAATGCCCAGATTCTGGAATACATGATCAGGCATGATTTTGATTTAACTTATCCTGAAGCCATGGGCGACGAAGCAATTGTGTCTAAAACATCCGACGGGAAAAACATTCAGGTAGAAGGTTCAATTTTACTTAAAATTGACAAGGCCAGGGCGAGCGAACTCTGGGAGAACATCGGCGAGAACTTTATCTCAAAAATAGTCCGGCCGGTTTCCAGGTCTAGGATCAGAAGTGTGCTGTCCGAAGTCAGTTTGGCTCAGCTGAGTTCTTACCGGACTCAAGTCGAAGAAAAGATTAAAAAAGAACTGAATAACTTTTTTTCAAAATCAGGGATTATCTGCGACGGGTTCTTACTGTCAGAAGTCAAGGATTTAGGCAGTTTAAGCACTAGCAAAGATGATAAAGTCATAATAGCGGCTGAGACGGAAAATCAAACAAAAGCTAAGGGCAAGACCTGATCCAAATGGGAAACAAAGTGGAAGTGAAGATCTTTTTTGATTTTGGCGGGAATTTCGTTGAAGTATTTTTTATCCTGATCAGGGAGAATAACAGTGGTAATACCAGCGCGGTGGGCGGCAATCACCTTTTCTTTGACACCGCCGATTTCCAAGACCCGGCCACGCAAGGTAATCTCGCCAGTCATGGCGACGGTTTTTTTAACCTTTTTCTTAGTTAAAGCCGAGATAATGGCAGTAGCAATGGTAATTCCGGCTGAGGGACCGTCTTTGGGAACAGCACCCTCGGGTACGTGAATATGAATGTCAACGGTTTGGTAAAAGTTTTTTTTCAGGCCAAGGGACTGCCAACGGGAACGGACATAGGAAATCGCGGCTTGGGCAGATTCTTTCATGATATCGCCCAGTTGGCCGGTTAAAATTAATTTCCCTTTTCCGGGAATAACGGCAACTTCGATAAATAAAACATCGCCGCCGGCTTGAGTCCAAGCCAGACCAGTAGCAACGCCATAGTCATCTTTTTTTTCTTTGAGAACCGGGGTAAATTTTTGGGGTCCTAAGTATTCAGTTAAGTTTTTTAAAGTAACTTTAAAGGGTCCTTTGTTTTTTAGGGCAATTTTTTTAGCAACTTTACGCATAATTTTACTGATTTCTCTTTCCAGATTCCTTACTCCGGCTTCACGGGTATAGCCGGTGATAATTTGACGAAGAACAGTAATCGGCAGGGTCAACTGGCTATTAATTAAACCGTTAGCAGAGAGAGATTTATTGACCAGATATTTAGTCGCGATCTGTTCTTTTTCATCGGCGGTGTAACCGGAAAAACTAATCACCTCTAACCGATCTTTTAAGGCCGGCGGAATGGTATCTAAAATATTGGCAGTAGTAATAAACATGACTTTAGACAGATCAAAGGGAAGTTCCAAATAGTGATCAGAAAAATCTTTGTTCTGTTCCGGATCCAGAGCTTCCAGCAAAGCAGCGGAAGGATCACCGCGAAAGTCAGTCCCGACTTTATCAATTTCATCCAGCATGAAAACCGGATTGTTGGTTTTGGCAGTTTTAATGCCCTGGATAATCCGGCCGGGCAGGGCACCAACATAGGTACGGCGGTGGCCGCGGATCTCGGCTTCGTCACGAATGCCGCCGAGGGAGACTTTAACAAACTGGCGGTTTAAGGCTTTGGCAATGGAACGGCCAATGGAAGTTTTACCGACTCCGGGCGGTCCGACAAAACAGAGAATAGTCGGGGTAACGGCGGCTGATTTCTTTTTAAGCTGCATGACGGCTAAATATTCAAGAATTCTTTCTTTGACCTCTTTTAAACCATAGTGATCAGCGGCCAAGACTTTTTCAGCGGTTTTGATCTTGACATTATTGGGAGAAGATTTTGACCAAGGCAAGTCACAGAGCCAATCCAAGTAAGTCCGGATATAACCGGCCTCGGGATTGTAACTTCCCATACTGGAAAGCCGTTTGAGTTCTTCTAAAGCTTTAGTTTTGGCAGTTGGAGTGATACCGGCCTGTTTAATTTTTTCTTTATAATCAGCAGTTTCTTTATTGTCCTCTTCTTCGCCAAGTTCTTTCTGAATGGTTTTAATTCTTTCCCTTAAGACGGTTTCGCGCATGGATTTGTCAAACTTTTTCTGAGTTTTGGAAGCAATCGTGCGTTCGATTTCTAAGATTTTCAGTTCTTGCGACAAAAAGTCAGAAACTTCTTCAAGGCGTTTTTT
>JAZDKF010000009.1:0-6638 GCA_043803225.1 Candidatus Beckwithbacteria bacterium | reverse complement strand
TGGCAGGTTTTTGTCTGGCTGATTAAGACCTCATCACCGGAAAAAGCTAACTGGCCTGAAAACGGCAACACATAGTGCTTTTCCACTCCGCTTTGTTTCACTGCCGGATAGTCAACCACTATCGTTGACCCATCTAAACTGGCCGCAAGATACTTTTTGTCTTGGGAAATTATTACCGCTGCATTTGTTCCTAAAGCAGCGTACTTAGTCGATTGGCCGTTGACAAAGTTGAAAAAATAACTGCCGTTGCTGTTGCTGTAAAACCAGTTCTCTTTATCTAAAAACTTTAAGCTGGTTATATTGCCTAAATCAAACCGCTTCAGCTCCAGCTTCCCCTTTTCCCGGCAAACCCCTAAATATGTCCCCACTCCTTCAGATTTGGTGTTGGCTAACACCGCCAGTTGATTCTCATCCAGATCTGCCAGCTCTCGTTCACCTCCGGCCGCTAAGTTTTCATAATTCCCAGTCCTCAAAGTGCTGCTGCAGCCCAACGCTTCACTCTCATACTGCCAGCGTTTTTCCTCGTTCAAATAAAGTAATCCACTCCCATCCTGGTTTAACCAGTAATTATTAATATTAATATCAAACAGCCTATCAGCCACGACCTGGGTTAACCGCGTCCCTGTCCCAAACTTGGTTAAATCATTATCTTTAAAATAAAAAAGGCTGTCAGACTTTAACTTAAAAGTTTGCCCTGACTGGCTCATACCCAAAACCTTGGCCCTGACCGGATCATAAAATTTAATCTTGCCTTTGTCGCTAATTACCAACAGTGACTCTGGCTGATACTCTTTAATTCCCACCTTTAACTGATAACCCGACTCAGTCAACTCAATTGTTTGCCACTCGCTGGGAAGAAACGAAAATCTGACCCTGCCGGCTTCAACAATCTGATAATACCGTTTAAATTCAAAATCGCCTGCCTGATACGGCTGTTCTAACTCTGAGTTTAAATATTGGATCTCATATTTGCCTGCCGCCAGCTGATTCACTTTAACCAAACCATTAACTTCTGCCGGTACGGTGATAAAAGCCGCAGTTTCCCCTGGTCGTCTAACTGCCACTGACACATTTTTTACCACCTTTTCTTCCCAGTCAAACTCGCCGTTAATATTGCTGTCTTCAAAAAATAAAAATCCCAGCTGATTAGCGCCTAACGACTCTAAAGATGCTTTTAATTCCACGGTTTCCGGCACCTGTTCAGATGGCTTTTCCAAAATCACTGACACCACTAATCCTGAAACTATTAATATTCCTAAACTTAAACTTAAAATTATTTTAATTTTTTGTTTCTTTTCCATCTAATTAATATAGTATAATACATTTTATGCGCCGTACGCCACGACTATTAATTGTGACTGTCTTTTTAATTACCCTGATTATTGGCATCACCTTGGCAATAAAGTACGCTAAAGGCTACCGGCCGTCGTTTTCCAAACGCACCCTCGAAGGTACCGGCTTGTTGGCTGCTAATTCCATCCCCAAAGGCTCGACTGTTTTTATTAATAATAAATTAACCACGGCCACTGACGATACCCTCAACTTGCCGCCAGGCGAATACCTGGTTAAAATTGCTAAAGACGGCTTTATTTCTTGGGAAAAAACCATTAAACTTGAACCCGAGCTGGTCACCCAGACTAATGCCCGTCTGTTCCCGGCCGTTCCTGATTTAAAACCTCTAACCTTTTCCGGCGTTATCAATCCTATTCCTTCTCCTGACGGAGAAAAAATCGTTTTCAGCGTTGCCAATGCCACGGTTGATTCAAAAAACGGCCTCTATGTTTTAGATCTTCTCAATCGGCCGTTGTCTTTAAACTCTTCTCCGCGCCAGATCAGCCGGACTTCAGGAAGTTATAATTTAATCGAGGCCGAACTGACCTGGTCGCCTGATTCCAACCAAATTCTAGCTACCCTTAACCGCAACAAACCCAACGAAATCAACCTACTGCTTAACCCTAATACTTTTAATGATGTGGCTAATTTTAAAGACGTTTCTGCCCAGCTGCCGGTAATTAACAAAGACTGGCAGGAAATTATCAACAATAAACTCCATGAACAAATAAAAGAACTTCCCGAACCAATGCAGCAACTGGCTACCCAGTCAGCCAAACTTTTAGCTTTTTCCCTTGATGAAAAAAAACTCCTTTATGTGGCCACTGCTTCAGCCCAACTGCCTGAAAATTTAATTCCGCCTCTGCCTGCCTCCTCAACTCAACTGCAAACCCGCCAGCTGGCTCCCAACAACTACTATATTTACGATCTGGAAGAAGATAAAAATTTTCTGATTGCCGCTTTTAATGAACTAATCCCGATTCACTGGTATCCTGATTCAAATCACGTGGTTTTAATTGAAACTGAAAAAATTATCATTGCCGAGTCTGACGCTACCAACCGCCAGGTAGTTTACGCCGGTCCATTTTCTAATAACTTTGCCTTCCCCTGGCCTGACGGTTCCCGCTTGATAATTATGGCCTCTTTAAACGGCGGCTCCGACTTGCCTCCCAACTTCTACTCGATTAACCTAAAGTAAGCACCGTTACATTGGGAGGTTTTTTATCTGGAAAAGTTTTTCTGAATAATTTAAGCAGTTCTTCAGTCATGCTTCTGCTAGATGCTTCATCTAGCATATAGTCATGGCTAATTAAATAAATCATTTTAACTATGTCTCCATAGATCATCATCTCTTTTAGGTCAGTAAAACTATTATTTCTCTTAATTAATAAATACCAAACCGTATCCGGTTCATTTTTAATAAATACTCCATCTACATCATAGGATACTGTTCTCATACTACCAAAACCTCGGTTATTTTTTGAAAGAATATGAATTAACGGATGCGTTCCATTAGGGCTAAAATTTGCCAATACCTCTAAACCTGATAATTGAGCAGCGGCCATAAAAATAGCTGCGGGGTACATGCAATCATTAACCTGACCCTGCGAGTTAATCAGCCGATGAACTGTCCCTACTCCTTTTCCGTAAGGGATTTTTTGGCCATATTTATTTTGAACTTTTTTTGCCATAACCTCAACTTCTCCGGTTAAAGGCTGAATTATTGAATATTTTGCTCCGATTGCCAAAATTTGAGCCACAGTTTCATTATCAGCAATTTTCTCCCCTCGAAATGCTAAATAATTATCTAGAAATGCTAATTTTGGTCTTGCCGCCAACTCTAAAGTCATGACAGGATTATATCCTATAACTATATATTTTCAAGATCTCGACAGATAAAGTACAATATAACCATGCAAATTTCTAAGGCAGTAGCCATTCTGAAATCTGGCGGTTTAATCATCTACCCGACCGAAACCTGCTATGGCGCCGGTGTCGATGCTACAAACCAAACTGCTGTCAACAAACTTCTTTCTTACAAAACCTTTCGCCAGGGCAAACCCATGTCTGTCGCCGTTACCGATCAAACTATGGCCGCTAAATATATTCATCTAAACTCCACTGCCAAAAATCTTTATGCTAAATTTCTTCCCGGACCCTTAACTGTCATTTCCCGCGGTCGCCATAAACTGGCCCAAGGCATCGAGTCAGCCACCGGCACTTTAGGTATCAGAATTCCTGATTATCCCTTAATTATTAAAATTATCGCCAAACTCAACCAGCCGATCACTGCCACCTCGGCTAATGTTTCCTACAAACCCCGGCCTTACTCGATTCCCCAATTGCTAAAATCTCTTTCTGTTAGGCAAAAAAAATTAATTGATTTCATTATTGATGCTGGCCAGCTTCCCCTGCGGCCAGCCTCCACTATTGTTGACACGACCTTAGATGATCCCCTAATTCTCCGCCAAGGCAAAATTACTCTATCACACCTCGCAGGTGTGATCACCAAATCCCCTCAAGCCACCAGCCAATTAGCTCAAACTTTGATGCTAAAACACTGGAATGATTTACAAAATCAACCTTTAATTTTTCTGCTTATCGGCGATTTGGGCAGCGGCAAAACCCAGTTTGCTAAAGGCATCGGCCAGTTTTTAGGCATTACTCAAACTATTGCTTCCCCGACTTACATTCTGGAAAAAGAATATCCCTATACCCGCCACCAAGTTTCCGGTTTATTTCTCCACCTGGATACTTGGCGAATTCAAGATTTGACTGAACTGGAACAACTAAATCTGGCTTCCTGCTTAAAACCAAAAAACATCTTGGCCATCGAATGGGCCGACCGGACTTTAAAACCACTGCTTAGTTTAGCCAAATCTGCTCATGCCAAAATCATTACCATTAAACTGCAAACTTCTTCCGAATTACCTCTAACTTCTCGCCGGATAACGGTTGGCCGGGTTTAAACTGATCTTTTTGTCCAGGGATTAAATGCACATGAGCGTGAGGCACTTCCCAGCCTAAGACTAAAGACCGGATTACTTTTTCTCCGCTGATTTGCCTTAAATGCCTGGCCAACCTGCCCACGACTTCAAAATACTCACCCAGCCGGCTATAGTCCCAAACCCACAGGGTATGTTTTTTAGGAATTACTAAAATATGGCCTTCGCTTTTAGGAAATATATCTAAAAATGCTAAATAATCTTTATCTTCATAGATCTTATAACTGGGAATCTTACCTTGGATAATCTGGCAAAACAAACAATCCGGCATATGATTATGATATCATATTCATATATGAAAAAAATAATTCTTTTGCTTTTTTTCTGTCTGTTACTAACCGGCTGTATCCAAAAAATCACGAGCCTGCCGGGTTTAAACAAGAATCAAACCGCCAACCAAGCCTTAGCTGTGGCTAAAAAGGAAGCCTTAAAATATGCCGGCGATGCCTATTTAGTTGATGGTTACAGCTTAACCAGCACCAGTGGTAAAACTTATGCCGACGGCACATCCCAAACCTGGTATTTTAAATTCATTTCTCCTTCTAAGAACGAAAAATTCCGCCTTGATGTCGAACAAGGTAAAGTGACTGAAATAAAAAATAACGATGGAACAGCCACCATCGGCACCAAACTCCCGGATCAATTCGCCGACTCTGACCAAGTCGCCAAAGCCGTTAAACCTCATTGCACTGCCACTGAAGAAGGTAAGTATTTTTATAATTTAACTGATGATAAATGGTCGGTTAAATGTGTCAATGCCGAAAAGGGTGAAATTTCTATCAATGTTGATTTTAACGGTCAGTTCCTGAAAATCCGTGACTGAACCGCTGATTTTAGCTATCGATACATCCTGCGATGAAACCTGCGCCAGTGTTGCTAGTGGTTACAAAATCTTAAGTAATATTATTTCCTCTCAAATCAACCTCCATCAGCCTTTCGGCGGTGTCGTCCCCCACCTGGCTAAACGCGCCCATGAGGCAAAAATCGATTTTGTCGTCAAAAAAGCCTTGAAACAACCTACAAGGAGACTCCTCGTAGGTAAATTATCCGCTATCGCTGTTACTGTTGGCCCCGGCCTGGCACCGGCTTTGGAAGTTGGCATTAACTATGCCAAAAATCTAAGCCAAAAACTAAACCTGCCTTTAATCGCCATCAACCACCTCGAAGGCCACTTGCTTTCATTTTTAGCCGAAACAGGGCGCAGGCAAATACAAATTTTGCCAGCGCAAGCGAACTCTGTACCTGAGCAGGCAAAATTTCGTATTACCGAGCCAATGTTTCCCGCCATCGGACTGATTGTTTCCGGCGGCCACACCCAACTCGTCTTGGTCAAGAAAATCGGCTCTTACCAACTCTTAGGCGAAACTCTAGACGATGCCGCCGGCGAAGCTTTAGACAAACTTGCCAAAATGCTTAAACTTGGCTATCCCGGCGGTCCGATTATTGAACAGCTGGCTAAAAAAGGCGATCCAGACAAAATCCCCCTGCCAATCCCGATGCAGTACTCCAACAACCTAAACTTCTCCTTTTCCGGCTTAAAAACCGCCGCTATGTACTTAATCTCAAAAACATTCCACCCCGAGGTGGAATTTATTTACAATCTCTGCGCTGCTTTTCAGCAAGCGATTGCCAAAAGTTTAACCATCAAACTCCAAAAAGCCATTAACAAATATTCTCCTAAAAGTATTCTCTTGGGCGGCGGGGTTTTTTCTAATCTTTATCTGCGCCGCCAAATCAGAAAAGTTGTCCAACTGCCGCTCTTTTTACCTAAAAATCAAAAACTTTTTACCGATAATGCCGCCATGATCGCTCTGGCCGCCCACAACCATTTCTTAAATCAAGATTTTGCCGATCCCAGGAAACTTGACCGCCAACCTAACCTAAACTTTACTAAGTAAGCTATAATAAAACCACAAACCGTCTCCATAGTTCAACGGATAGAACGGGGGTTTCCTAAACCCTAAATGAAGGTTCAATTCCTTCTGGGGACACTTCTAGCGGCTAACTACCTGACCAAGTGAATTCAGACACTCCGGCACCATCTCCGCCGGAAAATCATAGGTTTCAATCTGGCTGCACTCCGGCTGGGACTGGCCGTCATAAACTCCGACCCAGCCCGAATTAGTCTTGGCCGCCAACCAGTAGGCGCCGCCAACTGCTTCGTACTCTTTAATCCCCCCGGTGGCAAAGTTACCAATTTGTTTACTAATCGTCACTTCGGCTTTTGCGGCAGTCAAACCGGTTAAATCATAAATTGCCTGTTTAATCAACTCAGTTTCATCAACGACAACCGGAGACAAG
>JAZDKF010000008.1:0-4653 GCA_043803225.1 Candidatus Beckwithbacteria bacterium | reverse complement strand
GCCGACGAAATTATCGTTAATACCTGCTCAGTCCGCAAATCAGCCGAGGACCGGGTCATTGGCTTGCTTTTAAACCTAACAAAAAACAAAGGCCGCCGGAAGATCATCCTTACCGGCTGCATGATTCATCACGGCGCCGCCAAGTTGTTGGCTATGATGCCTGGTTTAGATGAAATTTTACCGATTAATGAAGTTGGTTTTAACTTGCCATCGGTTAGGCGCGACCGTCATCATGCCTGGGTGCCGGTAAGCAACGGCTGCAACTCCTTTTGCACTTACTGCATTGTCCCTTTTTCCCGCGGCCGGGAAATTTCCCGCCCGCAAAAGGAAATCTTAGCCGAAGTAAAAAATTTAGTCGATCAGGGTTACACCGAACTGACTTTATTAGGCCAAAATGTTAACTCTTACGGCTTGGAAAAAGTCGGCATCAATTTACGCAAACTCTTAATGCGTCATCCCGGCCAAATTAAACTTCCCAGCAACCAGTCTCAATATAAAAAATTCAAAGGCATACCGCCATTTGTTCAGCTGCTGGAAAAAATCTGCCGGTTTAATCAATTAAAGAAAATCAGATTTTTAACCTCCAATCCTTGGGATTTTCCCGATTCTCTAATTGACTTTATTGCCACTCATCCGCAGATTGACCGCTTTATCTATTTACCCGTTCAATCCGGTTCTGACCGGATCTTAAAGCTGATGAACCGCGGCTATACCCACAATGACTACTTAAAATTAGTTAAAAAATTAACTTCCCAAATTCCGGATTTGCAGTTGGGGACTGATATTATTGTCGGTTTTCCGGGAGAAACGGAAAAAGATTTCCAAGCTACAGTTGCCTTGGCTAAAATCATCAATTGGCAGGTGGCTTTTGTTGCCCGCTACTCGCCCCGTCCCGGTACTGCCAGCGCCAGGCTTTATCCTGACAATGTTTCCGATCTGGAAAAAAAGCGCCGCTGGCTGATCCTGGAACAGTTAATTAATAAAAAGCATTTATCCCACCGGCCTAAAGTTATTAAATGAATCAAATTTTAATTATCTGCGGCCCGACCGCTACCGGCAAAACCAAGTTGGCAATTAAACTCGCCAGAAAATTTAACGGCCAAATTATCTCAGCCGATTCCCGCCAGGTTTATCAGGGTATGGATATTGTCACCGGCAAAGATTTACCTGTTCTTAGGCAGGCCAACATTAAAATTCTCGGCCTGGATTTGGTTAAGCCGGATCAGGAATTTTCCGTAGCGCATTTTGTTAATTTTGCTCAACCTTTAATTGCCAAAATTCACGCCCGTAATCAGCTGCCGATTTTTGTCGGCGGCACCGGCCTTTACTTAAACGCCCTCATTAAGCCAATCGGAACAATTGATATTAAACCAAATCTCTCTTTAAGAAAAAAACTTGAATTAAAAACCGTTCTTCAGCTCCAGCAACAACTTCTTCAAGCCAATCCAGCCAAGTTTAGCCGAATGAACCATTCTGATCAACTAAATCCCCGTCGTCTTATCCGCGCTCTTGAAATCAGCCTACGAGGAGTCTCCTTGAAGGCTGTTGCTCCGAACCTTCAACCTCTCTGGCTTGGTTTAACTACTGATCTAAAAATCTTGGATCAAAAAATCGCCGCGCGAGTTAAGCAGCGACATAAAGCCGGTGCCATTAAAGAATGGCAAAACTTAAAGAAAAGATATTCCATTGCTCTGCCTTCTATGTCCGCCATTGGTTACCGCCAGCTGCCTGATATAGCCGCTTGGCTTAAAGCCGAACAGCAATACTGCCGCCGCCAGCTTACCTGGTTTAAGTCAAACTCCGCCATTCACTGGTTTGACATTACCACTGGCTACTATCAGCCAGTAGTCAACTTAATTCAGTCTTGGTATACTAATAAGTATGATTAAACCTGCTAAAGTCGAACTTTCCTACAAATCAATTGTTTTTACCGCTCTCTTTGTTATCTTTATTGCTTTTCTTTACCGGATCCGTCACATCATGCTTTTGCTTTTTGTTGGCATTATCTTCATGTCCGCTTTAAGCCCTTTAGTCGACAAGCTGGAAAAAAGAAAGATTCCTCGTGGGTTAGCCACATTTTTCTTTTATATTCTTATTCTTAGCGTTATCGGTTTTGGTATCGGTTCTTTGGTTCCGCCCCTTGTCGAGCAGTCAGCCAAATTGATTTCCACTTTCCCTCAGGATTTAAACCAGCTTACCAAAGGTTATATTAATCCTTCAATTCTCGAACCCCATCTTAAAGCCCTGCCGGAACAGATTCTTAAAATTGCCTTAGGCGTCGTTAATAATATTTTTTCTCTGTTAACTTTCTTAGTGATTCTTTTTTACTTGATCCTTGAACGTAAAAATCTGCATAAATATTTGCTGTTTCTTTTTGGCAGCAACGGCACTGAAGCTCGCGCTGAGGCATTCATCAATCGTTTGGAAAACAAACTTGGCGGCTGGGTCCGCGGCGAACTATTTTTAATGTTTATTGTTGGTTTTATGTCTTATTTAGGTCTGACTTTCCTTGGAGTCGAATTTGCCATTCCTTTGGCCTTTTTAGCCGGTTTGCTCGAAGTCATTCCCACGGTCGGGCCGATTGTTTCCGCTATTCCGGCAATTCTGGTCGCTTTCGGCACCTCGCCGGTTTTAGCCTTAGCCACCACTGCCTTATATTTTTTAATTCAGCAACTGGAAAATAATTTAATCGTTCCTAAAGTCATGTCCAAAGCCGTCGGTTTAAGTCCTTTAATCGTTATTTTTGCTCTTATGGCCGGCTTTCAGGTTGCCGGTATTGCCGGAGCAGTTTTATCCGTGCCTCTAGTTTTGCTCGCTGAAGTTGTGATTAATGATCTTTACCTCCACAAGCCCAAAGTTTAAATTTCATGAAACTGTTACTCACTTCCGCCGGTCTGGTTAATCAGCCGATTGTCGACGCTTTGGGCAGTTTGGTTCAAAAACCTTTTTCCGCTTTAAACTTAACCTTTATTCCCACTGCTGCCAATGTCGTCCCCGGAAGTAAAGACTGGTTGATTGACGACTTATATAATTGTAAAAAATTAGGCTTTAAGCAAGTTGACATTATGGATATTGCTGCAGTTGCCAAAGATATCTGGCTGCCGCGTCTTAAGTTAGCCGATATTTTATTTTTCGGCGGCGGCAACACTCACTATTTAATGAATTGGGTTAAAAATTCCGGCCTCCAAGCGCTTTTACCTGAGTGGTTAACCACCAGAGTCTATCTTGGCCTATCAGCCGGCAGTGAGATAACCTGCAAGGCGCGGTCAGACAAATATAATGCTGATTTATTTAACAAATCAAGCTCTGGAGAAAAATATTCTTGCCTGGGCTTGGTTAATTTTCATATCCTGCCCCACCTAAACTCTGTTGATTTTCCCAATTGCCGTTTGGAAAATATTCAACCCCTCGCTGAAGAAATCAAAGAAACTATTTATGCTTTGGATGACAACTCTGCGGTTAAAGTTGATGGCAAAAATATCGAAGTCATCTCTGCCGGCAAGTGGCAGAAGTTTAATTAAATGCTAGGAAGCGATAAGCCAGATTCTGTCAAGGAATGACATTTCTCTAATGCCTTCAAGCTTCGGTTCTCGGGGAAGCGTCCTGATAACGAACCAGTCGGAAGTTGCTGCGGGGAGAATTACCCCAGCCCTTGAAAACATTGGCTTCAAGGTCGTTGCATATTGCTCGTCTCTGTGGCTTCACTGTGTACAGGCACCATGCTGCTTATACCCCTGGCTTACACCAGGCACCCTGCTTCCAGCAGTCTGGACTTTCCTCCCTGAAGTTAAGCTTGCGCATACTTCAGGGCGTCATCCTGCTTCCTAGCGTGATTATTATACCAAATTAGGCTACAATAATTTTAAAAGGGGGTGATTATTTTATGAACGCATCACTTAATGTTATTAGCAATTGGCAGGAAGCCATCTTTGTTGCCGCTGCCAACATTTTTACTCAATTCTTTAACTTTTTACCAAACCTTTTCGGTGCTTTATTAATTCTTATCGTCGGTTTGTTTATTGCTAAGTGGTCGAAAAAGATAATTGTTAAAGTTTTGTCTGCGGTCAAACTGGACAAGGTTTTAAGAAAGATCGGTCTGGAGTCATTCATGTCTCAGGCAGAGATCAAACTTAAGGCTGAAGTCATTATCGGTGAAATTGTCCGCTGGTTGATTGTCATCGTCTTTTTCATGGCCGCTGTCAATGTCTTGGGTTTAAACACTGTCGGTTCGGTCTTAGCCAGCGTCTTAGGTTACATTCCTAACATTGTCTCCGCCGTTCTGATCTTAACCATTGGCGTTTTGCTTGCCGGTGTTATCGAAAGCTTGGTTAAAAGCGGGGTTAATCAAATTGATCCCCGGACCGGCCGGCTGTTAAGCAAAGTTGCCAGTTACTTAGTCGTCACTGTCGCCGCTCTGGCCGCTGTCAATGAATTGGGGATTGCTCAGTCTTTAATTAACATTCTTTTCATTGGTATCATTACTACTTTGGCTTTAGGCATTGGCTTGGCCATTGGTTTAGGTGCCAAAGATTTAGTTTCGAAAATGTTAATGGACTGGTATGCTCAAGGCAAGAAAAAGGGTAAATAAACCATGACTTTGTTCCAAGCCTTAATTTTAGGCCTATTGCAAGGCCTGACTGAATTTTTGCCGGT
>JAZDKF010000007.1:0-2365 GCA_043803225.1 Candidatus Beckwithbacteria bacterium | reverse complement strand
TAAAAGGCCAAGGCCGGCCCGTCAATCCTCTTAATGTTCGTCTGAAAAATCTGCAGCAATTGGGGATTGCCGACAAAGTTTTTGCCTTGCCGAAACAGTTCAATGATTTAAATCATTTTACTAGTTTAATTAATCAAATTAAGCCAAAGATTTTAGCTGTGTCTGCCAACACGCCCCACTTGACCGTCAAACGCCAAATCATGAAGCGCTTTAACGGCCGCGTCGTCATTGTCCTGCCCCACAACCCCAAAATCTCCACTACTAAGATGCTAAAATAATTTATGAACCAAAAGCTAGCCGCCCAAATTAAAAAAGCAAAACTCGAGCATCAAAAAGGTTCTGCTTTCGAGAGATATCATCCGACGTTTGGGGGAACGTATATCCGCGACGCCGTCTTTGGCGCCAACGACGGGATTATTACTACTTTTGCGGTTATCGCCGGCGTGGCCGGGGCAAATTTACCTTTGAGCACGGTTTTGATTTTGGGGTTTGCCAACTTATTGGCCGACGGCTTGGCTATGGGTTTAGGTAACTATCTGGGCAGTAAATCCGAAGTGGAATATATTAATCAGGAGCGGCGCATGGAAGATTGGGAAGTAAAGCATATTCCCGGCCTGGAACGAAAAGAAATCAAGGCAATTTATTACCGCAAAGGTTTCCGCGGCCAGGATTTAAGCCGGGCGGTGCAGACGATAACGTCCAACAAAAAAGCCTGGGTGGAAACAATGATGGTTGAGGAACTCGGCCTGCCGGCGGAAAAATCCAAGCATCCGGCTAAAAACGGCCTGGCAACATTTGCAGCCTTTGCCTTAGCCGGCCTGTTTCCGCTGCTGCCCTATGTTTTTGGTTTCCCCAGAGCATTTAACACTTCAATTATGGTTACCGGACTAGCCTTATTTAGCGTTGGCAGCCTACGCGCAATCATTACCAAAAAGAATTGGTTAAAATCCGGCCTGGAAATGTTAGCGGTTGGAGCGATTGCCGCGACCGCGGCCTTTGTTACAGGCTACCTAATTAACAGGACATTAATTTAACTGGGCGCAAAACAACCCTGAATAAGTTAAGATACATTTGCGACGTTGGCTAAGTGGATCATTACGCCCATAGCCACCCCATTTTTAGTAGAATACGCGGATTCAGGAGGTATTCAAATATGCTTTCCAGTCTGCGTCGTTTTACTAAAGATGAAGTAGCCCAAAAAAGGTTAGAGATTATGAGTTTCTACAGTCAGTTTGGAGAAACAGCTGCTAAACAAGCCTTCGGCGCTGACCGGAAAGTCATCAGCCGCTGGAAGAAGCGATTAAAACTATCCGGAGGCAAACTGGCTTCATTGTTGCCGTATTCCACCCGGCCAAAAACAGTCCGCCGGCCGCTAACCAACCTTAAAATTATTGAGTTTATTGAAAAAATACGGCAGGATCATCCTCGGATTGGCAAAGACAAAATTAAGCCGGATTTAGATGAATACTGTGAAACCCTGGGGATTAAAACCATTTCCGTTTCCACCATCGGCAATGTGCTTAAGCGCCACCACTTTTTCTTCCAGAAAGCCGGCAGGGTTTACCATAACCCTGATTCCAAATGGGCCTTAAAACAGGCTAAAAAGAAGCCAAGGCTAAGGATTAAACATTCGCCTAAACCGAAGGAATACGGCCACATCCTCTCGGATACGGTGGAGAGGATTACCGACGGGCTCCGGGATTACTTTATCAGCGCCATTGATGCCAAATTAAAGTTTGCCTTAACTTTAAACTACAAGCGGTTAACTGCTAGAAATATGAAGGATTTTTACTTTAGGTTTAAATCTGTTTATCCGGCAACAGTCAAAGCCTGGCAGTCGGATAACGGTTCGGAGAATCTGGGCGTCTTTGACCAACAATTAACTGATGATGGTATTTCCCATCTGTTTATCTACCCCCGGTGTCCTAAGATTAACACTTTTATTGAAAGGTACAACCGGACGGTTCAGGAGGAGTTTATTGATTACCATTTGGACACAATCCATGATAAACCGGTCTTTAACCAAAAACTGGCCGAGTGGAACATTTATTACAACGCTAAAAGACGCCACCATTCACTGGGGCTTAAAAGCCCCTTAAATTATTTTGTTGACAATGGAGGAATGTCGCAAATGTCCTTGACTTATACAAAAATTTGACATTTGGCGGGTAGATAATATAATCTTTTATATCTCTGCCCGAAGCGTTTATTTTTATTAAAAAATTTATGTTATCTTTTCAAGTTTCTATAAAAGAAGCGGCCGGACAGAGAGGGGTTGAAGAAGAACCAAAATCAGCCTGTCAACTAAAAGAAATCACCGATAAACTTAGGCATCGAGTTTGGAAACCAACACAAGAATGGGAAT
>JAZDKF010000006.1:0-2903 GCA_043803225.1 Candidatus Beckwithbacteria bacterium | reverse complement strand
GCTGTATGACCATACCGAATACTAATGACAAACGCTGTGTTAATCCCAGCTGTATCAGCGAAAGCGATTGTAGTTGTGAACAAGCTCAGGTTTCGCCGTCGCCATCGCCCAGTGCAACAATCATTACTTACGCTTCACCCCGTCCCTCGTTGGTTGCCCAAACTAAGGGCGGACAACCGGAATTACCGGAAGCCGGCATAGCCGGACCGGCAATCTTAGGAGTGTCAGTAGGGTTATTGATGATACTTTTGGCACTGTTGTTTTAACGCCAGGTGGGAAGCCAAAACCAGAATTTCAGCAGGTTATTCGGCAGCGGTATTGCCGTATTGATGGGATAAAAAAAGAAAAAAACTATAACAATTATAAGCATTGTAAATTTTATAATTTTGCTAGGCAGGCCGCTGACTGCTTTAGCGAAGATCAAACAAAGAAACGGCAGGGCCGGTAAATAGTGATGTAAAAACATAATTCGGGGAGAAAAGAGAAAGGGGAAAAAGAGAAAGAAATAAGAAATAAGAAGATACCAATAAGGACGCACCTTCGCTAACGCAAAGGAACGTCCTTTAAGAAAGAACGGACCTTGGGCGAGAGCAATTAGACCGCCCCAGAAGATGGCGGGGTTGCCTAGATTATAGATATTGGCAATAGAATCCTGAAGATAGTTTACATAAAACCAGACCGGACGGATAAGAAGCGGCCATTGCCAAGCCGCCGACTGGTAGGTATGAGTAGCGGTTAAATGAGTTTGATAATAAAAAGTCTGCTTGTGCAGATCAATAAAATCTTTTAAGCTGCCGCCTAAAAGAAATAGCTGGGAATAAGAAAGAAGATAAATCAAGGCCGGAAGAACCAGAAAACATAAAAAAGCCGGAAAAAATAATTTTAAATTTTTAATTAGTTTAGGGATTAGAAAAATTAAGAAAATAGGATATAAAAGAATGGCCGAGTGTTTAGTGGCTAAGGCCAGGCCGGTAAAGAGACCGGTGAGGAAAAGATACCGATAAGGTCCGGCCTTCGCGTTCGCAAAGAACGGACCTTTAATAAATTTAAAGAAAAAGGCCAGGGCAAGGATAATCCAGGTGGTGACAAAAATGTCATTCATGGCAATGCGGGACATGGTGAGCTGGAGATTATCAAAAGAAAAAATGGCGGCCGCCAACAAAGCTAAAGGCTGACTGTTAAATAAGGCTAAGGCGAGAAAATATAAAGCAGCGACGGAGGCAGTGCCGAAAACAGCGCTGGGAAACCGCCAGGCAAAACTGTTGTCCCCCAGCAGTCTAACGGAACCGGCTTGAAGTAATTTAGCCAAAGGCGGGTGCAGCCAATCATAGGCAGTATTCGGTTCCGGGGCTTTGGCAAAAGGGTCATAAGCATCGCGGTTGTTTTGGGAAATAGCCCGGATTGACGGTACATGATAAACTTCGTCGAAAACATAAGCGGAGGGGGTTCCCAGCTGAAATAACCGTAAAGCAAGGGTAACCAATAACAAAAAAAATAATTTCATAAGCTTAATAATAAAATATAAACGGAGAAACCAATTATAGATAGCAGTGGAAAATGCCGGCCAAGCCAAGCTATAAAAGCGGAGGTTAAATGGAGATTAGTATTGTAGTAAGCATAAGAATAATAAACATTAAGCGTGTTAAATAATGAGAAAAAAACATATATCATTAAAAGTCGTTTTGATTTAAGTAAAATGGCGGCGATGAGAAAGAAGGCAAAAAAGGGCAGAACATAACGTTCGTGCATTCTGGTCATCAGTATATTAAAGGACAAAACCGACAAAGCAATAAAAAGATAGGGATTTTTCCTCTTAAAGCGGAAAAGAAAAACCAGGCTAAGACCAAACAAAATTATGCCCCAATATAAAAAAGGCAGGTTTAAAAATAAAGTTGAGTCCTCCCGCCAGTTGCCAAAAAGCCCCCAAAAATTAAAAGTAAAGCAGGTGGTGCAGGAATAAAGAGGGGTCATTTGTTGAAAAACATAGACCACGCCGGCAAGCGGATTATGAGGGAAAAACGGCCAATAAATTAATAAGGTGGTGACAATAAAGATTAAAGCCGCCTTAAACCAGTAAGGAGGTTTAAATTTAAATATAGCGATCAAGCCTAAGGCCGGAGCTAAAGCAATAGCCTGCGGTTTAATGGTCCAGGCAAGAGCAAAAACAAGGGCGGCTAAAAGTAACTTTTTCTTTTCTAAAAGTAAGTAAGCGGCCAGAAGTCCAAAGAAAGCAGCGGAACCGTCAAATTGGCCGAAAACTGAAGAGTTAAACCAAATGGCCGGATTTAAAGTGTAAAGCAGAAAGCCAAGTTTGGCTAATTTATCCCCTTTTCTTTTTTTGACAATTAAGTAAATCAGCGCGCCCGCGGCCAGATCAGCAATATTATTGGGCAACTTAAGCATAAAATCATAGCCTGAAGAGAAAAAAGACAGTTTGGGGAAAAGGCTATTTTTTATTTCGCCCAGCAGCCAAAAAACATAAAGCCAGCCGGGCGGGTTGGCGGTGAAAACTTCAGACGAGTAAAATTTAGCCGGCCCAAGATCAACCAGTCTGGCGCTCCAAGCGCGCCAGCAACCGTGATCAATTTCCATTGGCGGCAGTAAAGAAAGAAAAAGCCGGAGAATAAAAACCAGGATAATGAGCGTGGTTAAACCAGGAAGTTTATTTTTTAAACTCATATTTCAGGCTGAGAATTAATAAGTTGACGATGAGCCAGTTTCTTAAAAGAAGCGCGTAAAAGACGGCATATTGACGATTGTGCTGGTAGAAATCTTCAATAAATTGGGTGTAAAACAATGGGTAAACCAGCTGGTTAAAAACACAAATAAATATCAGCAAAATAAAAGAAAGCGGGTTAAATTTTAGAAATGGATACAGTGATAAAAACCACCAAATATATTGG
>JAZDKF010000005.1:0-2962 GCA_043803225.1 Candidatus Beckwithbacteria bacterium | reverse complement strand
TCTGCATTATCTTTATTGGTGGCTTTATCCTGAAAACCGGGCAGCCGCTGATTAATAAGCAATTATTAACGGAAATTAAAGCTTTTCAGGCTGAGCCAAAAGCAGTGATTCTTTCTCTCGGCAGAGCGAATGCGGCCTGGCTGTTAGGCTGGACTGATTATCCGGTGATTGCCTGGGGTTACGGCGGCGAGGATAAGTATTGGGGCAATGAACAATGGCAGAGTATCTTTGATCCAATAGGAATGGAGGAAAAAGTTAAGTTGTTTAAACTGCTGCCCCAGCCGGTCTATGTATTTTTAAATGACACCAGCTTATATCAGTTAACTGAGCTGCAGCAGCAGCCTTGTTTTGAGCAAAAAAGTTTGCATTTTTATAAATTTGTTTGCGGGGATTAGATTATGAAGGCATTAATTACCGGAATATCCGGGTTTACCGGCAGACATTTAGCTGAATTGTTAAAAAAGGAAAAAATTCAGGTAACCGGGATTGATGTGCATAAAGGCGAGTATTATCAGGCTGATTTAACGGAAAAAAAAGAGTTGGGAAAGATTTTATTAAAAGAACAACCGGATTATATTTTCCATCTGGCCAGTCCGGTGTTGAGAAGCAATCAAATGATCGATGAAGCCTTGGTAAAAAACCTGGAAACAGACCTGTTTGGAAGTGTTAATTTACTGGAAGCTTCGGCTGAGTTAAAACATAAACCAAGAATCTTAATTACCGGCACAGCGGCTGAGTATGATGTTAAGATTAAAGAAGCTAGAAAAGAAACAGACAGGTTGCTGCCAAATACCAGTTATGGTTTAAGCAAGATGACCCAGGAACTGGTCAGCCGGCAACTGGCAAAAAGCTATGGACTGGAGTTGGTTTACACCCGCTCATTTTTATTAATCGGGCCGGGCCAGAAGCCGGGCTTTGTGATTAATGACTGGTGCAAGCAGTTAGCAGAAGATAAAAAGATTTTAAAGACCGGCAATTTAAGCATAAGAAGAGATTTTACTGATGTGAGGGACGGCGTCAGGGCTTACTGGCTGTTAATGAGAAAGGGAAAGACAGGGGGAATATATAATGTTTGTTGCGGGAAAAGCCGGGAGCTATCAGAAATTATTAAGGCATTAAAACAAGTGGTGCCAACTGGTTTTAAGGTTGATGAAGACAAAGTTAGATTTAAGAATAATGATCCATTAGAGTTATTTGGGGATAATAGCAAGTTAAAAGCCTTAGGCTGGCGGGAGGAAATAAGTTTAGAGGAAAGTTTAAAGGATATTATTGATTATTGGCGGGGAATTACTTAGCTAGTTTATAAAATACACTTCTAGCTTTACCGTACTTCTTAAAAATCTTTTTATCAACCAGCTCTTTTAATCTCCGCTGAACTGTTCGTTCTGATCCATTGATTATTGAAAGCATATCCTGTAAGTCTGCCTTGCCCATTTGTTTGACAAAATCAACCATGATTAAATCGTCGCTTGATAACCTGATTGTCTCTTTATCTTTACCACTTAATGATACAGCGGTAATTTCTTTTTCTAAATCCTTAGCAACGATTAAAAAACCTTTTGTAAAAAATTCCAGCCAAGGCGTAACGTCGACTCTCCCTCGTCCATCATATGTTTTTGCTCTATTTAAAGCATCATAATAGGCCAGCCTATTTTGCCAATAATATATATCCGGTATCAAAACTCTTTTAAATCCATATCTATTCAGCCATAGAAAAAACAAGGTTAATAATCTTGTTACCCGGCCATTACCATCACTAAACGGATGAATTGAGACAAATTCATAATGCAATAACCCGGCGATTAATAGAGGATGTAATCTGCCACTTTCTTGATTAAGCCAAATCAGCAATTCTTTAATTAATCTCTCCACCATTACCCCTTTAGGCCCAATATATCTGACTACATCTTGTCCGTTAATGACATCGACTATATAAACCGGCCCTTGCCTAAAAACCCCTACTTTTTCTTTTGGCAACAAATCTTTCATGGTTAAATAATGAAGTTGCAAGATATCTTTAACTTCAATTTTCCCTGGTTTAATTAATCTTTTCTCCATCCAGTCAATCGCTTTTTTATAGTTTAAGGCCTCGGTTATCATTGATTCATTAGCTTTTATTATTTCCCCGCCGAGAATTTTCTCTACCTCTTTCTTATTCAAGATATTCCCTTCAATTGAAGTTGAGCTATGAATCGCCTCTACTTTAGCCCGGAAACGTAAAACTACTTCCTGTTCTGGTAAAATCCGGCTCTTACTGACCACTTCTTTTATCCGCTCTATCTCTGCAATTCTATTATTGATTTCTGGGGTAATGGTAAATTTTGGTTGATACATAACTATGATTATATCATAAATCGCGCCATAATCACGACAATAATCGCGACAGAGCCTGATGATACTGAGCGATGGTTTTGGACCAGGAATAGCGTCGGCTGACTAACTGATAGCCATTGGCTCCCATAACCGCTAAAGACGGGTTCTGGATGGCCAATTTCATGGTTCTGGCTAAGGCTGGGGTGTCACCGGGCGGGACTAAATAACCGTTATCTCTATTAACAAACTGGCTGACACTGCCGACATCAGTGGCAATCACCGGCAATTGATGAGCCCAAGCTTCAAATAAGATTAAGGGGTGGCCTTCGGCCAGAGAAGGCAAGACTAAACAGTGGGCTTTGAATAGCTCCTTAGTTAACTGTGACTGGCTGATGGTAGTAAAACCAGGGCCGAATAGGCGCAGTTTGCTTTGGGGAAACTGTTTTTTAACCAAAGCAAAGGCTTTAAGTAAAATTGGAATCCCCTTTCTTGGTTCGTTTCGAGCAAGGGTAAGAAAAGTAAAGTCAGAATGTTTGGTTAAATTTAATTGGTTGGGAAGACTAACCCCGTTGGGAATAAACTTAGCTTGTTTTAAGGTTAAGTCGTCGGTGATCACTAAATCATATTTAAGTTTTTGGGTAATTAATTT
>JAZDKF010000004.1:0-4737 GCA_043803225.1 Candidatus Beckwithbacteria bacterium | reverse complement strand
TCGTACTCTTTAATCCCCCCGGTGGCAAAGTTACCAATTTGTTTACTAATCGTCACTTCGGCTTTTGCGGCAGTCAAACCGGTTAAATCATAAATTGCCTGTTTAATCAACTCAGTTTCATCAACGACAACCGGAGACAAGCTGGACGAGGGTAGAGCTGTAACCGGACTTACTTCTGGACTCGGAGTGATTATCTGAGTAGTTTTTTTTGTTCCCCAAGTATAAGCCAAGGCTCCCGAAAGAATAATTACCAAAATCACTAAAAGCTTTTTTTCCATCTTGGCTTGAAATTATGATACGCTATAATAGTAAAGTCAAGATTTCGGGGTGTGGCTCAGTTGGTAGAGCGCTACGTTCGGGACGTAGAGACCGGCAGTTCGAATCTGCCCACCCCGACTTTACCCTCCCAACTCTTCCCTAGAGTAAAACAAGCACTCTTCGGCCGATTGCCAATCAATTATCTCTTCTTTGGTAAATACCAAATGCCGTTCCTTCTCTGCAGCCGCTTCACTATCTGAAGCATGAATCAAGTTTAACTGCTGGCTCATGGAAAAGTCGCCGCGGATCGAACCAGCCTCTGCCTCCCTTCCGGACGTGGCGCCGACAATTTTTCTTACTACCGAAATCGCATCAATCCCCTCCCAAAGCATCGCCACAATTGGTGATGACTGCATAAACTTTTTTAAATCGCCAAAAAACGCCTTTTCTTTATGATGGCTGTACCACTCATCCAAAATTTCATCCGTTAACCGCATCATTTTTAATCCGATTAGCTTCATCCCTTTCCGTTCAAACCGATGGATAATCTCCCCGAGCAAACCCCGCTGCAGTGCATCCGGCTTAACTAACACCACTGATTGTTGGACTTTCATAACAGCCTCCTTAATCTATTATCTGCTACTGAACCAACCACTGTCAAATTCAGTTGTTTGGGGTTAAAAATTCTTTCGGCAATCCGCTTAACTTCAGCCTCGCTGACTTGATCGATTTTTTGTCTCATCTCTTTTAAAGTCACCACCCTGTTTTCCATTAACAAACTTTCTCCATACTCGCCGGCTACTGTTTGGCTGTCTTCAAAAGCCAGTGCCAGCCGGCCTTTTAAATACTCTTTGGCTAACTTCAATTCTTGGCTGGAAATTAATTTTTGTCCTATTTTTTCATACTCATTCACCGTAATCTTGACGGTTTCTGCCAGTTTATTAATTGCACAACCTGCCTGAGTTTCTAAATAACCTGTTTCCATAAAACTATCGGTTGAAGTTCTGACGTAGTAAGCCAATCCCCGATTCTCTCTAATCTCATTCCACAGCCTTGAGCTGGTATTGCCGCCCAAAACAGTTTTCAACACTGCCAGTCCAAACCGATCCTTATCAATCCTGGGAAACGTCCTTACTCCCAAACAAAAATGCGCTTGTTCAATCTCTTTTTTAATTAACTGCAAGCTTGGTTTCTCTTGTTTAAACTGCAGGGGTTCTGGTTGGTCAGTAAATTTTTTCTCGCTCGTTCCTATTTGCCTAAAAATTGCATCTGCTTGCTCTTTGACTTCTTTCCCTATTCCTCCGGCCACTGCCAAAACCATGTTTTTTGGCTGATACCAGGTTTTTAAATGCTTAAAAAACTCTTCCCGTTTAATCGTCTTAATATTTTCTGTTGTGCCGATTACATCCTGCCCTAAACCTGTCAAACTATAAACTTGTGATACAAAAGCATCGCTAACCTTTACCATCGGATCGTCATCCCGCATCTTAATTTCTTCTAAAATCACTCCCCGCTCCCGCTCCAGCTCTACTTCCGGTAAGCGGCAGTGGAAAATAATCTGGTTTAAAAACTCCAGTCCTAACCCTAAATGTTTTTTCGCCACCTTGACCCAAAACCCGGTGTATTCCTGGCTGGTAAAGGCATTAAACACCCCGCCGACGCTGTCGATCACTTTATTAACCGCTTGTGTCGTCGGCCATTTTTGGGTGCCTTTAAATACCATGTGTTCGACAAAATGGGACAAACCGTTTATCTTTTTACTTTCATCCCGGCTGCCTACCCGGACCAGTAGAATCGCCGTCACTGATTCAGCCCCCACCATCGGCGTTGTCAACAATGTCAAACCATTAGCCAGTTTCATCAAACTATTGTAACACGTTATCAATCATGGACTTAATCTGGCCGACTCTTTCATCAGCTTCTGTAAATCTATTTCCGGCCACCATTTGTACTACCGAATCTTGATTGATTAACCACTGCCAATCAATTTGATTGCCGATAATTTGCCGGTTTATTTCCACACACTCGGGCCGGCAACCAACCAAAGCGATTCCGCTTAATCTGGCCGCCGCCAAGTACGGCTTCACCCTGGGAATAATCAATAATCCATGGGCAATTTCCTCTACTATTACTGTCTCTAATAATTTGCGCTGGGGCCAGTTTTCTTCACCCTGTTTTTTAAATCCGGCATGCACCTGCAGTTTTAATTCTAATAAATCTCTGGCTTCTGCCAGCGCCCAACGGTTAAACTCCCGCTCATATTCCAGCTGAATTTTGTTATCAGCATATTTATCCTCTACCAAACCGCTAAACACTTTTTGCCTAACTGCGGCTAAGTAAGCTGACCTAATTCTGGTTCTCGATACTAACTGATTTTCCCGACCCAGCGAATCTTTATCATGAATTTTCCTAAGCATTTCCCCAATTTTTATTTTATCGATTACCTGAGGCTTAATTAAACCAATCTTTAATAAAAAACCATCAGTCTGCTGTTCTAAAACCTCCCAGCTGATCCGGTCATTTAATAACGCTCCAACTGCACCATTGCAAAAATTAACCACCTCGGCCGCCTGGGTCGCCGTTTCCCGGCCGCTCTCAATGACATGCTGCTGCAGCCGGATGGCCGTTTCAATCGTTACCGATGTCATTGGGATTAAAAGCCGCACATTTGATCTCCTGCCAGGAATATCGGTTAGATAATTAACAGTTGCCTGCTCAGGGTCAGGATGTATCAAGCAATATTCCACATCCCTGGGAATTTTGATTGTCCGCCGGCCGTTAATTTCACCAATTGGTTTATTCTTCCATTCAAGGGTAATAATATTACCCCACGGATCTATCCTGACCCCGAGTTTTCTTTCGGTAATTGACGGTAACTCCAAAATCCCCAAATGCTCTTGATTGATTATTAAAACTGTTTGGCTTAAATCCCCGCCCTTAGCTTCAAAATATATTTTCCCCCACTCTTGCCCTTGCTGTTCAACTGTTGGCATAAATTACTCCCGCCTCACTATCTGGCTGTCTAGCACCCACAACTGCCGAGCAGTTACGCCCCCGCAACTGGAACAATAATCATTAATTAACAGCTTGGTTTTACCGCTATTTTTGCCCCGGCCGTTAGTTTGAATCACTGCATCTCTGACTAAATTCTTGCCGCAATCACCGCAAAACATATCCCTTATCATCACGGTTTGATGTAAATAAAACACTTCTTTTACCAATCCGCTTCTTCCTGCTTCGCGCTGATCCGCTGCTTGATCTGCCTGCTTCTGCGCTTCTGCCTCGCGTGCTCCTAAAATCATCCTTTGGCGAGGTGTTAATAAATTTATTTTTGGTTCCTCTGTTAAACCTGTAGGATCATAAAGCGCCCTTCGCCGCAACCCTAAAAAACGATTAACTGCATTTAAATCCGAATTCTTTTCTTTTTTTGGCGGTAGAGTTTTTTTCTTGCTTTTATCTACCACTACTACCGAACCGCCGTTTAAAGTATTCTGATGCCATTGCCTTTTTTCTGTACCTGTCATATTCTCCCCCGGCAGGCGTAATTTACCATACTATACCACATTATGTTATAGTAAGCCTGCCGCCCGGATTTATGCTTAATCTCTTTTATCTCCTCCTCTTTCTTCTACCCACTAACCTCGCCAAACACTTTCCTATTCCCGCCAGTTATGTTAATGGCTACTTGGTTGACTACCTTATCCCCGCGATTTACTTAACCGATATTCTGATAATTTTACTGTTGATTTTTAAACCTCTTAAAAAAATCCCCCGCTCCATTATTATCTTCTCGGCTTGTCTTTTACCCTCGGTTATCTTTGCTAACTCTTTCTGGCCGGCTGCCTATAAATTTTTAAAACTCTTCGAACTTAGCCTATTTGGACTTTGGCTTTACCAGTATAAAACTAAAATTAAACCTAAGCTGGTCATTGTTGCCTTGTCCGCTGCGGTCTTATTCCAGTCATCGCTAGCTATCGGCCAATGGCTCAATCAAGGTTCTCTTTTTGGCTACTGGTTTTCCGGCGAACAACCGTATAATTCTGCCTCTAGCGGCATCGACAAAATCACCTGGTTTGACGGCTCGCTCAAACTTCCCCCTTTAGGCACCTTTACTCACCCCAATGTTCTGGCCGGTTTTTTAGTCATTATCTTTACCCTGACCGCTTCTTTCTGGCTGAAAAAATCCAAATTGCTCTTTGTTATTTATTCTGTCCTGACTGTTATTCCTCTTTTTTTGACTTTTTCCCTGTCCGCCTGGCTGGCCTTTTTATTAATCACTGTCCCCTATTTACTCCTGTTGATTTTCCCTAAAATAAAGGCGGTAATTATCAGCTTAGGGTTAATTATCATTGTTTTATCTTTATCCCTGCGTTTTTCCTTTTTGGCGCCGGAATCCTCTTTCTCCCGCCGCTCTCAGTTAGCGGCTATTAGCGTTAAAATGATTTCCAAGCGGCCTTTAACCGGAGTCGGTTTAAATAA
>JAZDKF010000003.1:0-10828 GCA_043803225.1 Candidatus Beckwithbacteria bacterium | reverse complement strand
TTTTTTTTAACTGGCATAAAATATCCTTTCTGAAGAAAATATGAAGAAAATATAAACTGTGGGAAAAATCAAAAACAATAATCCTAACTAACTGTTAATATACTGGCAAAAATTCTCCCTGTCAAGCGGCTACCATGGATATGGTGATGGTCTTGGTGTCGATACTAGTCTGATGAATGGTGATGGTGATGGTGATCGTTGAAACAATTTGCAGCAAGGCGGCTGAGCTTGAACTTTACCTGTACAATTACATCTTTTAGCTGCCATGGAAAAAAAATTAGTCTTGGTCACCACTACCCCAACCGACACTAATAATCCAATTAATAATAATCCGATTATCAATAATTGTTTTTTTAACTTCTTTCTTTTCATTCCTAATTCATTCTAACTCCAACTCATCTTTCCTGTCAAGCCAATTTTTTAGAAGATGTCTCCCACTACATTCTTTAAACTAGGTATCGGCCGATTATTCTTATCAAGTTCCCGTAATGAATCCAAATCCACCGCTACGATTACATGCTGATACTTGCTTTTCTGATCAAACTTATAATCCCACCAATCTTTTATAAAAGCTTGAAGACTCATCCGGTAAACTTGCCTATGCTCTAAAGATAACTTAGACCTATTCTCTTCTGGAAAATTCCCGTCAGTTAAAACCATGCCTTGCTCATCAAACCAGCGCTCATTGCCCTTTTTATTCCTATAAGAATCAGCCAGCTCAATCCAACCCGCTTTAAGGTTAATCGCACTCACCCCGACCCAATGGCCATTATCTAAACTGTCCTCATAGCCTCCTGGATGGCTTCTGTCCGGGATCTTATCCTGCATTAAAACTCCTACGGCCATACCCTTTTCTATATCCTCCGCTATTTTATCAACTTTTACCTCATTACTGTTATATACATTAACATCCTTAAACCAAGTATCAAGATACTTATGAACTGTTGTCGGCAAACACCAGTTATCCCTCAATCTTAACGGATTTTTAAAAATGCCGTACTTCCAGGTATAAACTTCTTTAGCTATCTTTTGTTGGCTGGGAACGGCTTCCGCATTTATACTTTTTCTGGCAAAAGCTTCCTTAAGCCAACCCCGAAGCATCGCCGGCCCGCAGGAAAATTGCAGCTGTTGTTCTACTAGAATTGCTGTTTCTGATCCATTGCCTGCTTCAGTCATCATATCCTAAAATAATTCTCCTGGGAAAATTCAAGTTGTTCCAAAAACATTTGCTTTAAATGATACAGATTATTCTGCTCGTAAAACAACAGCATTGCTTCTAAATAATCGATTTCTTTAACGTCCCTATAAGATATCGGATATAAATCATAAGCAATTAATATTGCGTTAGTTAACACCCTGCCGGTACGCTTGTTGCCGTCGCTGAACGGCTGAATATAAGCAATCATAAACGAAGCAATAAACGCTTTTAATAGCGGTGATTTAACTTTATTAACTAACTCTACTGTCTGTTCTAACGCTTTGATAATTGAGTCACGTTCAAACAAAGGCAGATAGCGAGTGCCGGTTATCGCCACTGGATTATTTCTGATTGTCACTGAAATACCTAAATCCTGAACTAATAATTCATGAAGTTTTAAAACCTTATCCATTGTTAATTTTTGAAACTCTGCCCGGTTTTTTAAAATATAATCAATTGCTTCTTTGTGGTTTAAAATCATCACCGCTTCTTCGCGGGGATGTCCTTCGGCTTCTTTCATCTGCCGGATTAGAATATCCGTTTCTGATAAAGAATAGGTATTCCCTTCGATCCGGGAAGACTTCCAGGAAAATTCCACAGTAAATCTTTCAATCTCCCGTTTAAAAATCGTTGGGTCGAGTTTTTTTTCCTGAACACTTAATTTAAGTAATTTTATCTCCAACCCATCCAATGAATTTAAATAATTAAAAACCCCAAAATCAAAACTGGTTTTAACTCCGGTCCTTAAAGTTGAATTTTGGCTGAAATAACGGTGAAGGTCGATAAATTTTTCCAGCGGATTCTGTAGAGAAATATAGGTAGTGCTTTTACCTACACCTTGCGTTTTAATTTTACCCTGATCTGTTAAAACTTTTAAATCTCTGATTACTGTCAATTTTGCCACCGGATACTGGTCTTGAATTTTTCGTTCAATCTCGCTTCTCGCCACTGGAGTTTTAGATAGAAAATTCAAAATCACCTGTTGGCGTTTAAAAATTTGCGTATCATTCATCTACAATTATTGTATCAAAATGTAACGAAAAAGCAAGTAAAATGTAACGAAAACTAAGTGACAAGGATGGACCTTGTCACTCCGCCTCAACAATCAGACGGTTCTTGGTTGTCCCTCTCGGCGTACAGGTGACTAAATATAACTTTTCGCCGCTCTTTTGGGCCTGAAATACACTTGTATCATTTGGCGCTACCACCTTTGACCCGACCACCCGATAAACCTTTCTTTGCCCTAAAAACCAAATAACAACCTCATCGCCTTTGATCAATTCGTCCAAGCGGTAAAACACCGCATTATACAAACTGACATTGCTTTCAAAATCAGTCGAGTGGGCAAATAAAGTGATGCTCCCGCCCATTCCCGGCAGATAAGTTCCGGCCGCATGAGCCACGCCTTCTTTTAAAGCTGTTTGATACTCTTTTTTATTCGCACTGTTCACATTGGCAGTAATCTTGGCGGTAGCGTTAAGTTTCGGAATTTCCAAACTGAAGTAGCTTAAAGCAGTTACTTTCAAACTGTCAGCCGCATTTAGCCTTAATAAATCATTAAAAGTAATCTGATTGTAAACCGGTTGTTTTTTCCCGACGGAAAACGGCAGCAGCAGCATTACCGCTAAAATTAACACCGAACCCAATAGCATCCCCCTGCCGCAATGAGTTAATCTTTTTTTTACCTGATGCCGCTTCCGGGAATAAATAACTACGCTCATAACAGCAGGGCTAATGCCTGCAGACCCAAACCCAGGGCTGCGGTCGCAATCACAATCCACCACTGGCTGCCGCTGCCGGCTGCAGGCACTTGAGGCGGCGGACTGACAATCACCACTCCTGGTTGAGGATAGTTGCCAAAATCATAGTAATAAACCTTAGACTCGTCCAAAATATTGATCTTGTTTAAACCGGTAGTATTTACCCAACCGCCCACCTCAACTTCTCTCACCTCGACTTTGGTTCCTAAACTTATCGAAACTGTCCCGCCCCAGCCGGTCTGGGAATCAGTGTAATAATCCTGCCACGGATCAGAGTTTATCCGGTACTGGAAGTGCCAGCTTAAACCAGTAGCGCTTTCATTGCTGTCCCAGCTGCCGTCTTTATCGCTGTCTTTAAATTTCCTGATCACTAAACTTGCCTTGTCCGGCTCAGGCGATGGTGTCGGCGTGGGGGTTGGCGTTGGCGTTGGGGTTGGCGTTGGGGTTGGCGTTGGGGTTGGAGTTGGTGTTGGTGTAGGCGTTGGTGTTGGTGTTGGTGTTGGTGTTGGAGTTGGTGTTGGTGTTGGTGTTGGAGTTGGTGTTGGTGTTGGGGTTGGAGTTGGTGTTGGGGTTGGAGTTGGTGTTGGTGTTGGTGTTGGAGTTGGTGTTGGCGTTGGAGTTGGTGTTGGAGTTGGATTGTCCCCGCAAGTTCTCCCGGTACAAAATATTGCCGAAGCGCTATGACCATCAGCTTCACAATAATTTCCTTCAGTATCTACCGTGTCTAATTGGCCGCAAATTGAATTGTTACTCTCAAATTCTTGAGCTAAAGTAGCACAGTCTCCGTAAGCAGTAAGGTTTGGGTCAGCATTATTATTATTTCCTCCGTCCGCACAACCATTACCGCAGCCTTGGGGACAGTAATATACTATGCAATTTTGATTACCGACAATTTTGTCTACTCCACCGGTGCTTTTACATTCATCACCCGGCGCCGGCCAGCTATAAGCTTGAACTGTTTGTTCTGCAATAATCTTCTGATACTGGCCACCGGCTAATCCCAACAACAATAAACCCAAACAAAACAGCCAAATTTTATTTTTCTCAAGACTTTTCATAACTCCTTAAGTGGAAGGTGGTAGGCCTGCCCAACTTACCACCCTCCGCTTAAACAGGCCAAGATTCTCTTGAGGAAACTTGACAATGTTTTTTCAAAGTGATATTTAGTTTCTAGGTTGACTTATCTGTCCAAGTCACCTAATGAAAGGGCATTACTATTCGAGTACCCCACTGCGATAGTGATGCTCTTTTTGATTATCTCAAATCATTCCACCCTTGTCAATCCTATAACAAAACCTATGGAAAAATTAAGCTAACCTATAACAATAACTATCAATTTATTAGCTCAAGAAAATTCCTATTCTTCCCCGTTTATTTTATCAATGTGGATAACTCTCGCAAACTCTTAATCTGCTCCGGACCAACTGTTTGGCTGTACCCGAGCTTCTTCGCTTCTTCCTGGCGCTTTTTCCCAAAACTCACCTGCCTGACCTCCCCTAACAAGCCCACTTCCCCGAATACGGCTGTTTTGAGGTTAACGGCTTTGTTTTTAAAGCTGGAAACAATTGCCAGACAGATGCCCAGATCCGCTGCCGGTTCTTTTAAATTCAACCCCCCGGCAACATTAACATAAACATCCATCGTTCCCAGAGGCAAACCCAGTTTTTTCGTCAAGACCGCCGTCATTAACTGCAGCCGGCGTTGATCCACCCCAGTGCCGATGCGCCGCGGTATTGCCAACTGGGACGGAATCACTAATGCCTGGACTTCGACTAAAACCGGCCGCGTTCCCTCCATCACTGCCACCACGCAGCTGCCCGGGGCTTCTTTCTGCCTTTCTTCTAAAAAAACATCGCTTGGATTGCTCACTTCCTCCAGCCCTTTATCCGTCATTAAAAACACACCCACCTCATCCACGCTGCCGAAACGGTTTTTTTGCGACCGTAAAATCCGAAACACATGGCGTTTATCCCCTTCCAAATATAAAACCGTGTCCACTAAATGTTCCAGGACTTTTGGCCCGGCAATCGCCCCTTCTTTAGTCACATGGCCAACTAAAAAGATTGGTATAGAAAGCTCTTTAGCCAAATTGAGCAACCGATTAGAACACTCCCTTACCTGCCCCACGCTGCCCGCCATGCCGCTTAAATCCTGGGTGCTCATGGTTTGAATCGAATCCACGATCACTAATCCCGGTTTTTTATTCAGTCCCCGCAAACTCTCCACTACTACATCTGCATCAGTTTCCGCCAAAAAAGCTAATTTTAAGGACGCTCTAAGTTCCGAACTTTTCAACCTATTTACCCTTAATTTTATCTGTTCCGGACTTTCCTCTCCGCAGACATACAACACTTCTTCAGAGAACTTCATTGCCAACTGCGTTAAAATCGTGCTTTTGCCGATTCCCGGCTCACCGGCCAGCAACACTACGCTTCCTGGCACTAAACCGCCTCCCAGCACCCGGTCCAACTCGCCAATCCCGGTTTTTTCTCTCTCCACTGCCCGCTCTTTTACCTGAGATAATTTAATTGGTTCCCTCCCTTTTACCGAACCTGACCTGCCTAAACCTTTTTTACTACGAATTACCATAGTTTCCACTAAAGTATTCCACTGATCGCACTGCTCACACTTCCCCGCCCACTTGGGAAACTCCGCGCCGCAATTTTGGCAGATAAAATGAGTTACACTCTTCGCCATCAACCGTAGTATATCACGCCCTTAATTTACCTAATTGTTTCCCTTGCTTCCGGACCTTTAAGTTTTTTCACCACTTCAACCGCATTTGCCAATAATTTTTCCTGATCAATGCCAAACTTAGCCGGCCACCCAGGCATCCAAGATAAAACTTGATCCATCTGGCTCTAGGGTCATGTTTTCGACAAAATTCACAACCACTTTCTTTTCCCTATGATCACCCAATAAAACCACATACTCTCCGCCTTCTTCCAAAACTATTTCTCTAACTCTGGCTAAACTAATCTCTAACCTGGGCAAGTTATCCAATTTCCCTTCGCTCCACAACCGGCCGAAACCGCAACCTTCTTCGTGATGATGTTCATCTCCATGGACTGACGGCCTAAATCCGGCGGTTTTTATAATCTTAATTGCCTCTCTAACTGCTGACTCGTCCCCTCGGCCAATTCCTAAGGCCATAACTCCCAACACTCCACCTTGAATTTTCGGACCTCTTAATTTTTTACCCGCTGTCCGGCCGTCAACACACAGCCCCAAACCATCAACTTCCACCGCGACTAATTTATCCCGGCTGCTGACTTCTTTATTATTCATCCTACTCCCCTTTAACCGACTCCAGATACTCGTACAGCTCTTTTTCCACCTTCTCCCAATTTCCTTTTTCTTCTCTGATCGCTTTGAAAACCAGTTCAAAATCAATCAGTAAATTATCTTCGGTAACGATCATTTTTTGTTTTGACATATATCTTAATTATACTCTCATTATTTTTTATTTATAACCTACCGGCTTACTGATTAATGCTAATGACAGGCTCATCCGGCGGTGATCAACATCAACATTCTCCACAAAACAATCCAGCTTCAGTCCCGGTTTTAACTCTTTATCAGCCGGAATCTTACTAATGTGGATCAAACCGTCAACTCCCGGTTCTAAGTTAACAAAAGCGCCAAAAGTCGCCAATCGGGTAATCTTGCCGGAAACCTTGCTGCCTTCCGGATACTTATCAGCCATCTTCTTCCATGGATCATCAGATAATTGTTTGACTGACAAGTTTAATCTGGAAGACTTTTCATCCAAACCAATGACTTTAACTTTAATTTTATCGCCGGTCTTAAAATGAGTTCCTGGGTTTTCGACTTTTTCCCAGGAAATCTCGCTAATATGGACTAATCCCTCCAGAAAAAGGTCTTTCAAATTTACCCGGACAAACACCCCAAACGGCATGATTCCTGACACCACCCCGTCTAAAGTATCGCCGATTTTAACTTGTTTAATTGCTTCAGCCTGATGGGCTAACGCCGCTTTTTCACTGACGGCTTTTTCCGAGAAAATTAACCGGTTTTTCTCCCGGTCAACCTCAATCACTTTAACCACAAAACTCCTGGTTTGCAGTTCATTTAACCTGCCTAAATACTCCCGGCCAAACTGGCTTGAAGGCACAAATCCCCTTACCCCTCTGGCTTTAACAATAATCCCGCCCTTATTTACCTCTAAACCGTGAACTTCGATGGTGTTGCCGGTTTTAAGTAATTCATCAAACAGTTCCCAGCGCTTATCCATGACTGCCTGGCGCAGGGATAATAAAATCTGTCCCCGTTCGTTTTCCGGACTGCCCACATAGGCCTGGACCGTATCCCCTACCTTTAAATCAGCCAACATCTCCTTAGCTGCTTCATACTCTTTATCAACCACTACCCCTTCAGTCTTAGCCCCAATATCAATTAAAATCATCTTTTTTGTCAAATCAGTCACTATTCCTTCAACCAACTGACCTTTAGTCAAGCCCTTTAACTCATACCCGGTTACCTTTAACAACTCCTCCATTGTCTGGGGAGATTTCTTTAAAACTTTCTTCACCGGAGCTTTTACAGCCTTAACAGGTTTCTTCTTTAATTCTTTCCTTGTTGTTTTTTTGACCATTGCATGAATCCTCTTTTCTTTAGAATAGAGGGATTGTAACACAACTGTTATAAAAATGGTACAATCCTTCTTTAAATGCCACAAAAAGAAACGTGTGCTTCGCTAACTCCGCTTGACATTGTCGCTGATGCTGCCATGGTGGCTATCTGGCAACCAGTTAAATGGGGCTATGCCACTACCGGATCAATTCGTCCAGACAAATCAAATCTTAATTGGATCTTCTCTAGTCGTAACCGGGGCAAATGCCAGGAAAACTCTGCTTATGCTCTTTGGTATATCGCTAGTCAACCGGAAAGTAAAAATCTCTTTTCTAATTACCTGCTGATCACCTCTTATGGAAAAACCAAGTCTGAGATATTTCACAGTTATTTATTAATTCAGGATAGCCATGCCAACTGGTATGCGGCTTCACCGGCTAATCTCCCCGCAACCATTCGCGTTTTACAAGGCAATTTAACCGAAGTTGTTAGTAAATTTAAACCAGATCCAAAAAAATTATGCACTTGGCCTACAGCTGAAGAAATTATAGAAATAATAGAATCCTCACCAAAAATTATTCCTTCTAAACACTCAGATCCAAAAAAACCGTGGTCAGGAAAGATTAATTTATTAGAAATACAAAAATTGTCTGGAAAAATTATTGCTCATGAATCAAAAATTAATTTTGATTTTCGTAGTATCAGTACTCTAAGTCTATTTGGCTAAATCAGTAAATTCGCCACAAAAAATCCGGCCTTACGTCTAAACAATTAATTTAAGCAGACGGAGAATCCATTCCTCTACCTTCCCAATGAAGACATCTACCCGATGCTAATTCAGTAATAATTTCCTTTTGAACCTTTTCTTTCCAATCTGGTTCTTCAAATGAAATAACAGTAAAATTAGGATTACTTGCTAGAGGGAAATCTTCCAAAAAATATTCTCCGCCTTCTACTAATATAGATGATTCTCCAGTATAAATTGATAGAATGCCTGTAGCGCTACTTCTGTCAAACCAACTCAATGAAGTTCTTATCCCCCTACACAATCCCTCACTTTTCATTTCATGTAAGCTAATTTCCCCCTTTCCGCCAACAAACTCTGAATTAATAACATCCTTTAATATTGCCATTATTCTTCTCTTGATAAAAATCTCTGAAAGTTGTTTATGAGCTTTTTCATTATATTCAATCTTAATATATTCAGGTATCTCTTCCTTTTCTTCTTTTTTCTCGCCAAATTTTTGCTGATATGCTATCGCAAGAGCTTCACTGAAAGAACCGGCCATATAGTTATTATTATACACCTAGTCAAATTGTGCCACAAAAAATCCGGCCTTAAGGTAATAATGCCGGCCTTGAATCCAACGGTTTAATATCAATTAAATCTATTTCTTTTTGCACATCAAGTTCGACTTTAATATCTTGGTTAGTTCGCTGATACGTCAGCTCGGCATATAAATGCGGAACTTGCCACTCATGACATAGTTTAGAAAGAACCGGATTAGATTCCAGAGACTGGCTCAAATCTGGTCTTTTATCTGCAAAAGCCCGATCCCCCTCAGCGCGCAAATAGCCACTTACTGATCCATTTGGGTTAAAATCAAGCCAATCTTCTCTAGCAAATCTCCAACCTGACTTAAAAGGTGATTGCTCCTTAAATCTCTCAAGAGCATGGATATTTATCCCAGTATCTGCGTGCATCGCCGCTATTCCCCGCTGCATACTTTCATCTATGGCAAAACCTAACTCTACTAGAAGGTCGATAAAAGATTCGTGACGCATTTGCGGCCGAGGATCAGAAGTATCATAAAGAGTTAATTTAATTTTACCATCAGTTTTTAGGGTATCTCTTATCTTCTGTATTATATCCTTAGGAAATCTCACTCTTTTTTCATCTTGATCAAGACGATTTTCATCATTGCCACCGTCATAAGGAAAATTCTTTCCTATTCTCCAAAAGTTCCAAACTTCAAATTTACGATATTGGTTAATGTCTGCTGGATCGCCTAAAAAATTTCTGATCCAGAATAATTGATAAGAACGACGGTTATTTTTTATTTGCCTAGTAATTTCACCGGGAATCTCTTCTAATTCACACAGTCTTCTTCTTATCTCAGATTTTAAATTGCCTAATTGTTGTTTTCCATTAAAATTCTGTCCCATTTTTTGCTTTAATCTTAGAAAGGGAGATTTTTCTATCTGGGCTTGAAGAGTGGCTATCCGTTGATTAATCTTCTCAATTTCTGCCCTGCAACTTTCAGTTGTTTCATGAATTCTTTGTTCAATAACTGGATCGCGTCCTTTAGAGACTACTTCCGTCATAGCTAATTTATACCACAAAAAATCCGGCCTTGAGGTATTTTCAAACTAAGTTGCCCTAGTTCTATCGTCCCCGCTGCTGCCTTTCACGGCTCTGTTCGGAATGGGAAGAGGTGGTACGACAGCGCTCCAAAGACCGGATCAACATTTTATCATTGATTCTTTCAAAAGTGAAGAGAATTACTAAACCGCTCTTTATAGCCAAGTTTTAACAACAAGTCTATATTCTCAATCGACCGATTAGTACAGCTAGGCTTAAAACCTTACGGTTCTTCCACCGGCTGCCTATTACCTGGTAGTCTCCCAGGGGTCTAATGGGGATTCCTAATCTTGGGATGGGCTTCCCGCTTAGATGCTTTCAGCGGTTATCCCGAATCAGTGTAGCTACCCGGCGATGCAACTGATGTTACAACCGGAACACTAGGGACTGACTCAAGCCGGTCCTCTCGTACTGGGCTCAAACTCCCTCAAGAATCCAACGTTAACTGCGGATAGAGACCGACAATTTGTTACTTTCCGACATAAAGTCGAAACGGTCTGAATATTTCTACCAGACTCTGCATATCGCTATGCAGTTCGGACTATATCTTGTCCACGGTTATTTACCGGGACTCTTGCGTATAGTCTCTGAGGATTATCGCCTAAAGCGAGTCTTTCCTGCTGATTGACTCCACTGGTTAGATTTTTAGTCGCCTATAAGCGACTACTACCAGATACTTGAGTGTTTCCAGCATATAGCAAGATTTATAGACAGTAAGGTCTTCTTATTTATAATTTGCTGTCTTGCGACGCTCTGAACCCAGCTCACGTAGGGTTTTAATGGGCGAACAGACCAACCCTTGGAAGCTTCTTCACCTCCAGGATACCCTGAGCCGACATCGAGGTAGCGAACCGCACCGTCGCTGTGGACGCTTGGGTGCGACTACTCTGTTATCCCCGGGGTAGCTTTTATCCG
>JAZDKF010000002.1:0-3272 GCA_043803225.1 Candidatus Beckwithbacteria bacterium | reverse complement strand
AAAACATCATCGTAGGTTAAGTAAACTTTATTCATGGATAAAACTTGCCTCTTTGGCAATTTGATTGGCAATCAATAGTTGTTTTTCCGTTAATACCTGATTTACCGCCAGGCGGCGCCGTTCCTCCCGCAGATTCACCTGCTGCATTTCCGGGCCGTCAGTGTTAATGGTGAATTTAACCCCGTACTCCAAAAGCGCTTTAAAAATTGACTTTAATTCCGCGTAGCCCTTAACTACCTTAGCATTAATATTCGAAGTCGGACAAACTTCCAGTACGATTTCTTCCTTAGCTAAATAGCGCATCAATTTTTTATCCCGAACGCAGGCAATACCGTGGCCGATCCGCTCCGGCCGCAGCTTTCTCACTACTTCCCACATTTCCGCCGCGTCCGCAGTTTCCCCGCTATGAATCGTAATCCCTAAACCGGCTGCCCTGGCCTGATCAACCAGCGGCTTAATCATTTTGGCCGTAGTGCCGCCGCTGTAAGCGCCGGCCAAATCAATCCCCACCACGCCGCGATTGCGGAATAACGGATTGTATCTTAATTCCAAAACCGTAATATTATTTTTCCGAAAAGCCCCGGAAATAGCCGTTTCGATTGCCGTAAACATTGCCTCCGGCGAAGACTGGATCAGTTCCGTTAATTTAAATTTTTCCAAATAATCATTTAAACTTTCTTTCTTTTGCAGAGTTACCAACTTTTCAAATTCCCAGTAATCTTTAGTCGGCAGTTTAATCCCCTGATCATGCGCCATTTCCCATAGCATGGTGGCTGATACAGAAACCCCGACGTGAACATGTAATTCCGTTAACTCCAAATCCATAGACTATTATACTTTACTGTTTAAAGGTTTTCAATTGCCCAGGCAAACCTGTCTGCCACACTTAAAACTGCCAGTTTCTTCGACCGGCTTTTTAATTTAACCGTATCGGTAATCCACAGTTTATCAATCGGGCTCTGATCGATTTTTTTCTGTGTGCCGTTGACAAACAAGTGATGGGTGGCGCAAATCTCAATCGACCTGGCCCCTTGCTGATACAGTAACTTAGCTGCTTCTATTAAGGTATCGCCGGTGGCAATCATATCGTCTTTCATCAGCACTTTCATGCCCTTAACCGGTTTATCAATCCCCTTCAGGGTAATTTTCCCGGTCACCAGGCTTCTTTCTTTATCAATTAAGGCCACCGCTAAACCGCCCAAATCCTGGGCAAACCGCTTAATCGAATTTTGCGAACCTTTATCCGGCGCTACAATAATAGTCTTTCTATCTACCCGGTCGCGGAAAAAGTTGTTAAACAACCGCCTTCCGGACATATTCATCACCGGACATTTAAAAAATTTAATTATTCCCGGATTGTGCAAATCATAGGTAATCACTTTTTCCAAAGGCAGCAGCTGCAGTATTTTCGCCACCACTTGTGAAGACAATGGCTCGCCCGGCCGGAAAACCTTATCCTGCTTTGAATAACCAAACCAGGGAATTACCAAAATAATTTTTTTCACCCCTAACCACACCAAAGCATCGCCGATCAGCATTAATTCAATTAAATTTTTGTCCGTTGGTAAAGACAATGACTGGACCAAAACCGCCCGCCTGCCCGGATTCTTTTCTTTAATATAAATCCTGGCTTCGTCGTTGGGGAATCTCGATAGTTCAATTTTTCCCAGCCTTGTTTTTAAGCTCCTGGCGATTTTTTTAGCCAACGGTTGATTTGATGATCCGGAAAAAACCAGCATATTATCCTAAAAATTCAACATGATTTAATTGTTTGGCCGCCTGCCAATATTGTTTATCACAGGTCAGCAAGGTAGAATTTCTGCTGATGGCCAACAAATGATAAGCCGTATCGTAAACCGTAGCTTTATTCTGGTAAGCATAATCAGTCGCTTTCACCAACAAATCATTCGATAAGCTGATTAACTTAATTGGCAATTTAATAAACTTTTCCAAAATTATTACTGCTGCTTCGTTATTAGTTTTGGAAAACCTTAAACCATTAGCCACTTCCAAAGGCAAAAAAGACAATGATAATATTTTTATCTGTTTACCGACCGTTTTCCGCAAAAGTATTGGAAATTCTTTAGAGGCGCTTTTGTTGCTTTTTAGTAAATAACCGAGAACAACCGATGCATCAATAATAAAAGTTTTCATGCCCTGCCTTTATTGATGGCTTTTTTAATCTGTTTATCAGTTAAATGCGGTAATTTTAATGTTTTTCTTAAACCTAAAAAGTCCTCTATCGGATCTGTTTTTGCCTCAATTCTCTTGGTCACTAATAATTTCTCCGTCGCCTCGCTGATAAATCTACTAATCCGGCCACGGTCAAACATGACCATTAACTGGTCATAAAGATAATCAGGCAAACTGATAGTTAATCGTTGTGTATTCATACTCATATTATGAATTATAGTATGATTATAATTATGATGTCAAGGCCGATACCGCTTGGGCAGAAAGTGGCGCAACAAGTGTCCGGCATCGGCTACCGCCCGATGACCGATTAAATAATACATCTTGTTAAGCTCGTTACACTCGCCAACCGAATAAAAAGTGCTGTCTATTCCTAATTTATCCAGCTCCTGCCTGACAAAAACTACCCCCTGGCGCGTCAAGCTAATTGACCGGTGATTTATTTGTTTAGGCTTAATCCCCAATTCTTTCACAGCGGCCACAAACGCCAACCCCGAAGCCCCGGATGCCGGATTAACAAAATCAGACAGCAACACTTCCCTTCCATCAATCTCCTTTAATTTATCACGGTCACGCCAGCTGACTGTGACTGACAAATTTGTTTCCGGCTCATCAATTAAATGCGTCCGCTTTGTCACCACCGCTACTTCATTATTAATCACCGCATCTTGACCCAATCCCAGCACTAATCTTGTGGTTACCAGCCCGGCCCGTTCCAGTGAAACAGGAATTCCTTTTGGCTCATATTTAGCTAACATTCCATAACCGGCTTTTGCCAGCTCAAAATATTCCTTACAAAAACCAACGTCATCATATTTTTTTGTGTCAGCAATTGCCTGCTGGGCCAATTCATTAATTTTATCCATCAACTTTTTCGCCTCATTATAGTGATGCTCCAAAATCATTACCCCGTCTTTGGGTAATTCATTTTCACACTTGCCGATCAATCCCTCAAACTTTGGCCCAAACTGAATCAGATAATCTACTTGCGGATCGCCGTAAAATTCTTCCGGATGTTTTAATAGCGCTAAAACATTTAAATCTGCGGTTATTTTCATCGGTATTTATTTATTTCTTCT
>JAZDKF010000001.1:0-37300 GCA_043803225.1 Candidatus Beckwithbacteria bacterium | reverse complement strand
GTTTATCGTTTGATATATTTTGATCATTCATAAGCCGATCAAAGTTAAGCTAATTACTATTTTAACTATAGCTAATATATCAAATATGATTAAAGTCTGTCAAGTGGGAAATTAAAAGATTATTTTAAATCAACTTGAGCGCCGGCGGCTTCCAACTTCTTTTTAGCGGTTTCAGCCTCTTCTTTTTTAAAGGTGCCGACTTCTTTAGGAGCGGCTTCAGTCAGATCTTTAGCTTCTTTGAGGCCGAGTTCAGGATTGATTTCTCTTAAAGCTTTAATCACACCAATTTTATTCGCTCCAGCACTGGCCAGAACGACTTGGTATTCACTTTTTGCCTCTTCAACCGGTGCGGCAGCAGCAGCGGCAGCAGGAGCAGCGGCTACGGCCGGCATAGCCGAAACACCGAATTTCTCTTCAAGAGCTTTAACCAGATCGGCGAGCTCAATAACCGAGAGTTTTTCTACGGCTTCAATGATTTTTGTCAGATTGGTCATTTGGATTTCACCGCCTCTCGTCCGCTTATGGCGGATAAAACACAGACTAATTTTTTAAGGTTATCAGATAAGGCATAAACCAAGCGGTTAATCGGGGATTTTAAGGTAGCAGTGGTTTTGGCCAGCAATTCTATCTTGGTGGGAAGGCTGGCCAGTTGGTTAACCTGGTCAGCGGTTAAGGGTTCTTGGGCTAAAAAGCCGATCTTAACTACAGGCAGTTCATTGGCTTTAGCAAACTCGGAAAGGGCCTTAATCGGAGCAATTTCGTCTTCATAAGCAAATAAGATTATTGTTGGTCCGGTGAAATCATCGGGCAAAGAGAGTTTTTCTGACTTTAAAGCCAATTTAAGGAGGGAGTTTTTGGCGACGATCAGTTCACCGCCAGCGGCTTTGACATCGTTTCGAAGCTGGCGCTGTAAATTAACCGATAAACCCCGGTAATCGGCCAAAACTACGGATTTAGACGCAGCTAGCTTTTCGGTTAAAAGTTTAACAGTCTCTTGGTTTTGTTGACTAGGCATATAATAAAAAAACTCGCCAAAGAGCGAGAAGTGAATAGTTCACCTCGGCAGGACTTAGTGATTGCCTGCGGTCTTAGGTAAAAGAATTATAAAGCAGTTGTTAAACGGTTGTCAATGGCCTATAATAGCAAAAATTATGCCGGAAAGATTATGGACTCCAAGCGATGTAGACGGAACGATCTTTTGCGCTGATCAGTTAGCAAACGGTAAATCGCTTTATTGGTCGATAGGCATAAATCGATTAACAGGCGGAAAAGTTTTTTCAGTGGCAATTGTTCCCATACCAGAATCAGGCGTTGAAACAGTTCAACCTGATTTATTTTGTTTAGAAACAGAAGGTGGAGACTATAGTATTGTATATACACAAATAATCATTAACAGCGGAGAGATAATTTTAGCTTTTTCGGGTGCTGGGAGACCAGAAGGTTTATTGATTAAGGAATTTGGAGACTCACTAAGTGATTTCCGTTTTCTTAGAAGAGATTTACCAACTGGTAAAATGGTTCTAGGTGGGGTGTTGCAAGATTATTATTTTACTAATAGTGATTCTGAGACTGAAATCATGAATGGTGAAGGAAAAGTAAGATTAGGCATTTATCAAAGTCCTGAATCTGAAAATACATTTCAAGTATATAATGCAGGGTGGAAACAGGAGTGGTGGACAATAATTGCCAACCCAATTACTTTAGAAGATTTAGTAGTTTTTGCACCGAATCGCTGGGGTGATTCGGCTGACGCGGAGACAGTAGCACGGATAATGAAAAAGATTATCAGTGAGAGAGTGGTATCGTTTGAAGTTTAATGGACGGGCTCATGGAAGAGCAGAGGTAGGCAAGTTTTAAGTTTTTAATTAAAAGGGTATTGAGGACGGTTTCCAGGTTGGCAATGATTTGTTCATCGGTAAAACTCAGCTTGCCGATATTTAAGTGAATTAAGGGTGATTTGGGTTCTGACTTGTAACGGAAAGCGCCGGCTTCAAGCTTTTTCTTGACTGTCTCAGGCTGGTCGGAGATGGTCCCGGTTTTGGGGTTAGGCATTAAGCCTTTGGGTCCGAGCATTTTGGCATATTTGGCCAGTTTAGGCATCATTTTCGGTTCAGCGACAAGGATATCAAAGTCAATAACATTATCATTAAGTTTAGTCAGGGTGGAATCTGAGGCAATCTCAACCTTGACGGTTTTGCCGGTACCATAGGGCAGGTTGAGTTCGCCGCTGAGTTTTTCCACATTTAAAACAGCGTGGAATTCAATGCTGGCATCGAACTTAACTTTAGAAACTTCTTTTAAAAGTTTGACGGCTTCGGGGATCGGATAAAGCTTAGCTTTATCAATTTTGGATCTGGCTTCCAGGTATCGTTTAGAGCGGGGATGTTTAACTCTTTTTTTGGTTTTAACAATCTGCTTAGATTTTTTGCTGGTTAAGGGAGTGATTGGTTCCTGGACTGGAATCGGGGCGGCCTCAATTTTGGCTGGTTTTTTAATGATTAGTTTCTGGCTTCTGACCCCGGATGCTTTTAACTGTGGGGTATCAGATTGGGACAGATCGACAAGGGCGATTTTCTTTTTTCCCATATTACTCTACCTTAATGCCCATTGACCGGGCGGAACCGGCAATAATTTTTTTGGCGGCTTCCAAGTTATTGGTGTTTAAGTCTTCGAGTTTTTCTTTAGCGATTTTTTCCAGCTGGCTGGCAGTAATAGTGGCAACAATTTCCCGGCCGGCAGTAGCCGAGCCTTTCTCCAGTTTTAGTTCTTTTTTGATGTATTCAGTCACCGGCGGTTTTTTCAGGACAAAGCTGAAAGAACGGTCTTCGTAAACAGTCACGACAGCGGGGATGACGCCCTGCATGGTTTTGGTTTGCTCGTTATATTTATTGCAGAAGTCCATGATAGCCACGCCATGCTGGCCCAGGGCCGGGCCGATTGGGGGAGCCGGATTGGCTTTGCCGGCGGGAAGATTCAGTTTTAAGATAATTTTAATTTTTTTAGCCATATGATAAAAAATCCCAGCGTCACAGCCAGGATAAATATATTGCGGCCTAAGCCTTCCTCGCTGTTGACGAAGTAAAAGAAGTATAACATAATCAGAAATATTAACAATGACTTAAGAAAGCAGGTGGTTACATTGTTAAACGGTTATTATTGCCAGGATAAAGATGATGAATATGAAGGTCCTCCGCCTGGTTATGAAAATAATCCACATGGAGATACCGAGGGTGATAATATCGGAATAGTTGGATCAGATGGAAAAATCCATTATGTTGAAGAAGTAGATGAAGGTGGTCCAAATTCTCCAGCAGTATATGTTCCCGAGGAAAAGTAGTTTGCTTAGATTTTCTGGACTTGGAGAAAGTCGAGCTCGACCGGGGTTTCGCGGCCAAAAATAGAGACCAAAACTTTGACTTTGCCTTTGGCTTCATCAATTGATTCCACCGAACCTAAAAAGTCGGCAAACGGGCCTTCGATGATTTTAACGGCTTCGCCGATGGAAAAAACCGATTTATACTTCGGCGCTTCCATGGCCATGAATTTCATGATGTTTTCCACTTCGGATTTAGGCAGCGGGGTGGGCTGGTTGCCTATACCGACAAAGCCGGTTACGCCCTGAGTGGTGCGGACTGCCAGCCAGGAATCATCGGTTAAAACCAGCTTAACCATCATATAGCCGGGAAAGAGTTTTTCTTTAATGGAAAACTTCTGGCCTTTTTTAATCTGGATTTTATTCTGGGTGGGGATTAACAGTTCGAGAATGTAATCGGTTAAGTTCATGGACTCAGCTCGTTGTTTTAAGGCCTGGGCGACTTTAAGTTCATGGCCGGAATAGGTATGGACCACGTACCATTTGGCTTTTAAGTTGTCTTGAGCGTTGATAATTATGTGATTGTGATTGTTGGCTTTGGCCTCTTTGGCTTCTTGTTCAGCCACAATATCTTGAGCTGGCGGGGGAGGAGCAGGAGTTTTAATTTTTTTTGCCATAAAGTTATTTAACAATTAAGCCGATCAGATTTAAAAACAGGTAGTCCAGGCCGCCGATAAGCAGTCCGGTGAACAGACTAACCAGGATAACCACGAGCGTTAGCCGGATAACGGTTTTTCTTGTCGGCCAGACAACCTGTTTTAACTCGGAAACCGAGTCTTTAACAAACTGGCTGATGGGTGATTTTATCATGATTTAGTTTAACATGTTAGCACAAAGAGCATATGATATACTAGTTGAAGATGAAGTCAATCAAACCGATTACTAAAGCAGTAATTGCGGTTGCCGGATACGGAACCAGGTTTTTACCGGCGACTAAAAACCAGCCCAAAGAAATGCTGCCGATCATTGATAAGCCGGGAATTCAGTATTTAGTCGAAGAGTGTGTGGAGTCAGGAATTGAAAACATCATTATGGTGACCAGATTCGGCCAGAGCGTGATGGAAAATCACTTTGACAGCAATGTGGAGCTGGAACAGCAGCTTAAGGCAAACGGTAAACTGGATTTATTAGAAAAGGTGCAAAAAGTTTCACAAATGGCCAACATTGTTTATGTGAGACAGAGGAAGCATTTTCCCTATGGCAACGGTACGCCGCTGTTAGTGGTTAAGGATTTAATTGAAAAAGACGAATCGTTTATATTTATGTGGGGCGATGATATGGTTAAGGCTAAAGTGCCGGCGGTAAAACAGATTGTTGATGTTTGGAAAAAGAAACCTGAGTCAGTGGTGTTAGGGGCTCAGGAAGTGAGTGAGGATGAGGTTTCCCGCTATGGGATAGTTAAGTTAAAACCGGGGAGTAAAACAGAAGTCGCCGGCATTGTGGAAAAACCGGACCAGGATAAAGCCCCGTCCAGACTGGCGCAGTATGGCCGATTTGTGTTAAACCATAAAATCATTGATATTTTATGGGAACATTTTGAGGCAAAAAAACTGGGTAAAGGCAATGAGTTATGGTTAACCGATGCGATTTATCAATATATTCAATCAGGCGGCGAGGTTCGGGTGGCGCAAATTGACGGCAAATGGATGACAACCGGGGATCCGTTAAGGTACTTGATGGCGACTGTGGAGTATGCCTTGGATAGAGATGATATTGGGAAAGAGTTTAAGGCATATTTGAAAAATTTAAAGCTTTAGGAAGAAATGGAAAGCCGGCGGGTAAATCTGTTTGGAACTTCAGGGATCAGAGGTTTAGCGTCAACTGAAATCACGCCAGAGTTTGGGGAAAGATTAGGCTTAGCTTTGAGCAAGTGGTTAGGAAAAAATAAAGTGGTGACTTTGGGCAGAGATAACCGGCCAAAAGCAGCAGCGGTGTCACAAGCAGTAAAAAAAGGTTTGGCGGCGGGGGGAGTTAAAGTCAGAGATTTGGGGATGATGCCCACACCGGAATTGTCGTTTCACTTAGTCAGAGTTAAAGCTGATGCTGGAATAATGGTAACCGGTTCACACCTGCCGATTGAGTTTTTAGGGATAATTCCCATGAATGGCGATGGATCAGGGATATTTGGCCAAGCCGGGGAAGAAATTACTAAGATATTTTATGAATCATAATCATCAACTTTATCTTCAGGCTTTACTGGAATTAGTGGATGTAAAAGCGATCCGGACCAGAAAGTTTAAGGTGCTGACTGATCCGGTCAATGGCACGGTTTGTGAATTGTCAGTGGAGTTATTGGAACGATTGGGTTGTGAGGTGGTAAAACATAACTGTGATCTGAATCAGTTGCCGCAGCGGGCGCCTGAACCCAGGGCAAAAAGCTTAGTCCAGACAGCGGCCAAAGTGGTAACGGAAAAATGCGATTTGGGAGTCGGATTTGACATGGATGCGGACCGGGTGCTGTTTATTGATGAAATCGGGGAAGTCTTATCTGAAGATTTAAGCGGAGCGATTTTAGGCAAAGCGGAACTAAAAAGGCCGGAAGATGTCTGCGTTACGCCGCTGAATTCTTCGGGAATTTTTAAAAAAGTTATCGAAGCAGCCGGCGGCAAAGTAGCCGAAAGTTTAGTCGGTCCGCCGGAGATTATTGAAATGATTAAAAAGAAAAGGGCGGTGTTTGGTTATGAAGAAACAGGCAAGTATTTTTTCTCCAGGTATTTTATTTGGGCTGATGGGTTGCTGGCGAGTATGAAGATGCTGCAAATTTTGGCAAAAACTAGTCAGACTTTAAGTCAAATCAGATTGCAGTATCCTAAGTATTTTCAGGTGAAGTTGGCATTTAATTGTGCTTTTGAGAAGATGCCCAAGCGTTGGGTAGGCAAGGGTGAAAAAATGATTTTTTCTGACAGCTGGCTGTTTATCCGCGGGTCCGGAACCGAACCGATTATCAGAATTTTTACTGATTCGCCGAGTTTAGAAACAGCCAAACAGCTGGCAGAAAAAGGTAAAAGAATCGTGGAGAAAGCATGCGCAGGATAGGAGCTCATGTATCAACGAGCGGAGGGATATCCCAAGCAATAATCAGGTTAGTGGCGATGGGAGGCAACTGTTTGCAAATCTTTTCATCCAGTCCAAGAATGTGGCTGGGAAAACTGCCGGAGCCAAAAGAAGTCGATAAGTTTAATGAATCGAGAGAAAGATATAAAATCGGCCCGGTATTTATTCATGCCAAGTACTTAATTAATTTAGCCTCGCCTAATATGGAGCTGGTGGAGAAGTCGTATCAGAGTTTGAAGTTTGATTTAAAGGTAGGCGAGTTAATTAAAGCCGAAGGCGTGATTGTTCACTTAGGCAGCCATAAGGGGCGAGGTTTTACTGCGGTTAAAGATCAACTAGTGCAGACTATCTCTAAACTATTACAGGATAGATCAGCCAGGTGTAAGCTGTTGATTGAGAATAGTGCCGGCCAGCAGGGTAAAGTTTGCTCTCTATTTGAAGAAATTAGCTTGTTAATTCGCTCTATTAATAGTAAGAGATTAGGCTGGTGCTATGATACCTGCCATGGTTACAATGCCGGCTATTTATTGGGGAAAGGTTCGGGGAATACCCTGATAGGGTTTGATATGGTTGAGAAAGCAGAAAAATTGAATTTACTTAAGGAATTAACTTGTCTGCATGTGAATGATTCAAGGGATAAATTTAATTCCGGACATGACCGGCATGCGAATTTAGGCGAAGGCCAAATGGGTTTAGAACTTTTACAACTATATGTTAACCAGCCTAAACTGGATCATTTGCCTCTGATTATTGAGACACCAGGATTTGATAATCAAGGCCCGGATAAAAAGAATTTAAAAATATTAAAAGGATTGGTTAAATGAATAAAATAAAAAAGTTTTGGTGGCTGGGAGTAGTTTTGGCAGCCGGTTTAATCTTGTGGTATCGAAACAATCAGTCAAAGTTAGTTAGCCCAGAGGCACCAACAGCCGAAATTGCCAGACCATTGAATCAATATCGGTTTGAAGAATTAAGACAGCAAGTGTCAATCCCCAGCCAGATTGAAGTTAAGGGTGAGGTGTTTTTCTTTGAGACCGGCGGAAAAAGAATGAGCGGGCAAATAAAAATCCCGACCGGAAATCCGCCAACTGGCGGGTGGCCGGTAGTGATTATGTTGCGTGGTTATGTGGATCAGGAAATTTATGAGACCGGAGTCGGGACTAAAAATGCCGCTGCATATTTCAGCCAAAACGGCTATTTGACTTTAGCGCCGGACTTTTTAGGTTTCGGCCAGTCTGACCAGCCGCCTAACAATACTTTGGAAGAAAGATTTATGCGGCCGGTTCAGATTTTGGATTTGATCGCTTCAGTGAAAACTTTATCTTTTGCCGATCCGGAGCGGATTCACATCTGGGGACACAGTAATGGCGGTCAGATTGCGCTGTCGGTCTTGGAGATTTCCGGCCAAGATTATCCGGCAGTATTATGGGCGCCGGTAAGCAAGCCGTTTCCTTACTCGATTTTATACTATACCGATGAATCAGACGACCGGGGGAAAGCTTTAAGGCGAGTGCTGGCCAGTTTTGATGCCTTGTATGAAGCCGATGAGTTTTCCATTGAGCATTACTTAAACTTCATCCAAGCGCGGATCCAGATTCATCAAGGCACCAGCGATGAATCAGTGCCGTTAAAGTGGAGCCAGGATTTGTATAAGCGTTTAAAAGAGTTGGATAAAGAAGTTGAGCTGTATGTTTATCCCGGAGCTGATCATAACCTGGTTGGTAGCTGGGATGAAGCAGCCAAGCGGAGTTTAATGCTGTTTAGGGCTGATTAATTTTTGCTTTCTTAAACGTAAATGTTTGGGAGTGACTTCCAAGAGTTCATCAGCGGCGAGAAAGTTTAAACATTGTTCCAGGGATAAGTGGACCGGCGGGGCATATTTTAAGCTGGCATCAGCGGTCGCCGAGCGCATGTTGGTTAATTGTTTTCCTTTGCAAATATTCACCCATAAGTCTCCCTGACGGTTATTTTGGCCGACGATCATGCCGGTGTAAACCGGTTCGCCGGGCGGAACAAAAGTTATGCCGCGGTTCTGGATATGACTGATCGCATAAGCTAAAGCAGAACCTGATTGGCTGGCGATTAAACTGCCGTTTTTAGTTTGATCCAAGTCGTCGCCTTTAGGCTGGTAGCCTAAAAAGAACGCGTGGATTAAAGCCACACCGGAAGTTTTTGTCAGCAGTTCGCTTCTAAGGCCGATTGAATTTCTGGTAGCAATTTTATATTCCAAACGGACACCGCTAGTTAAAGTCTGCAGGTTGCGCATTTCCGCCTGGCGCTGGCCCAAAGTATCAATAATGACACCGGTCAGGTTTTGGGGAACTTCAATGGTTAACAGTTCCCAAGGTTCACAAAGTTTATGGTCAATAGTTTTATAGATAACTTCGGGGCGGGAAACAGAAAACTCAAACCCCTCGCGGCGCATGGTTTCAATTAAAATGGCCAAGTGGAGTTCACCCCGGCCGGAAACAAGGAAACTTTCATTGCGGCTGCCGGGATTCAAGCGCAAACTGACATTGGTTTCCAGCTCTTTTTCCAGACGCTGTTTGATCTGGCGGCTGGTAGTCAACTTACCGTCTTGGCCGACTAGGGGCGAGTTGGAAGGGGAAAACTGGATTTGAATCGTTGGTTCGGCTATCGACAGCGCCGGGAGGGATTCTGGTTTATTTGGGCTAGTTAAAGTGTCGCTGATTTTAGCTTTAGAAAAGCCGGTAATGGCCACAATATCGCCCAGCTGGGTTTGCTGAATCGGTTCTTTTTTTAGACCTTTGAAAGTAAATAAATATTCGATTTTTCCCTGAGAAATGATTTTTTGATCTCTGACAAGAGTTAAATTATCGTTGACTTTGGCTTGGCCGCGGCTGACTTTACCGATAACATAACGGCCTTTATGGGAATCATAATCCAGGGTAGTAACTTGGAGCTGAAAGCCGGGTTTAGGGTTGACTGGCGGAGCCGGAATCGTGTCAATAATGGTTTGAAAAAGAGTGGTTAGATCAGAGCTGTCAGTTAAGGTTAAAGAATGGTCAGGATTCAGTTTAGTTTTATAACCGACTCTGCCCTGACGGCCGACAGCATAAAGTACCGGAAAGTTGAGCTGATTGGAGTCGGTGACCAGATCTAAAAACAGATTATTGATTTCTTCCAGGACTTCTTGGCTTCTTTGGTCTTTCCGGTCGATTTTATTTATGACCACAATCGGAGTCAGTTTAAGGCCTAAAGCTAAAGCCAAAACATATTTAGTTTGGGATAAAACGCCTTCAGCAGCGTCAACCAATAACAGACAGCCGTCGGCCATGTTTAAAACCCGTTCAACTTCTCCGGAAAAATCAGCATGGCCAGGGGTATCTAAAATATTGATTTTATAACCTTGCCAAACAACGGCCGTGTTTTTCGCCAGAATGGTGATGTGGCGCTCCCGTTCCAGGTCGTTAGAATCCATGATTGTATTTTGCTGCATTTCTAGCTGATAGTCGGCAAAAGCATGAGTTTGTTTCAATAAGTGATCAACCAGGGTAGTTTTACCATGGTCAACATGGGCGATAATGGCAATATTTCTGATATGAGTTGAGTCCATAAAAAATAGGGGCCAAAACCCCTAAATAATTGGTCAGTTGGTCAGTAGAATATTATAGCATTAAAATTGATTTTTAGTTAAGATTGTTATAGGATGCTGGAATGACAGGTGAAATAATCGGGGTTGGTTTAACCATTCAAGATATCATCAGGTCTAAATTACAGCTGTTAACAGGGGGAATCCCGTCAGTTGATGAACCGGATTTAGCAGGATCAGATTTAGCAGTTCCGGCTTTACAGATCTTGCAGGCAGATGAATTATGGACAACCGTGGCTGGAATCAGATTTATTCCGGCGCTGGTAGCCGTAGCTCTGATTCAGAGGGAAGATGGTAAACCAGTTGGATTTAGGCCTTTAATTTACAATGCAATAAGCAGAATCGGCAAGAGGCCTTTATTAGGGGTTGGATTGGTAGGAGCAAAGTCGGCGCTTGAGGGTTATTGGGATGAAGGTTTTGTCAGAACCTTTTTTAAATATTTCAGCTCAAAACAAATTGATCAGAGTACGCGATCAATAAACCGTCTTGCAAACGAGTGTCCGCCGATAGAATTTTTAAAGATCATTAAACAGCAAGTAGAAACCATAACTATCGAAAAAGCAGTAAAAGAATTGGCAAATGCAGCAAAAGACCGGACGCAAGATTTATTGGAGTTAGGTAAAAGAAAAGGCGGTAAGGTGAGTTTAGAAGACATTGTTGATTTTTTCCCGGATGCTGGGCAGGATGTGGAACAATTAGAAGAAGTTTTTGCGGCACTGTTGAACGCGGGGATTGTTTTAGTTGAAGATACGCCGACCGTCGAACTTCCTGAAGTTAAAGAGGCAACAGCCAAAGTTGATTTGGCCAGTATTGATGTTGATGACACTGTCGGATTGTACCTTAGAGAAATCAGCCGGGTTCCACTGCTTACTGCTGAAGAAGAAGTAGATTTAGCTTTGAGAATGGAGAAAGGACGAGAAGCTCGTGAGGAGTTAGCGCGTGGTCAGGTAAGTGCTAGTCGGCGTCTGCAATTGCGTCAAATTATCGAGACTGGTAGGAATGCGCGTGATCATTTGATTGCTGCCAACAGCCGTTTAGTAGTTTCCGTGGCTAAAAAATATAGGGGTAGAGGAGTGGCATTCTTAGATTTGATTCAAGAGGGGAATATTGGTTTAATCCGGGCCACTAATAAATTTGACTATAGACGCAACTTTAAATTCAGTACTTATGCCACTTGGTGGATCCGCCAGGCAGTGACGCGGGCGATTGCTGATCAATCAAGAACAATTAGAGTTCCGGTTCATCTGGGCGATACAATTAATCATCTGTTGAGGATCCAGCATGTTTTAACTCAGCGTTTGGGTAGGATACCGTTAATTGAGGAATTAGCAGAGGCAGCAGAACTAACTCCTGAAAGAACTGAATATTTAATGCACGTAGGGCAACGGCCACTTTCTTTAGAAACTCCGACAGATATTGAAGGCGATTCGGTTCTAGGCGATTTTGTAGAAAGTGATGCAGAACTAGCTCCAGATGTTCAAGCTGCTCAAAATTTATTACGTGAACATTTAGGAGAAGTTTTGGCTGATTTACCGCCGCGCGAAGTAAGAGTATTACAATTACGCTATGGTTTGTTAGACGGACAAGTTTATACGCTTGAGGAAGTCGGTCGGAAAATGGGAGTTACGCGCGAGCGTATCCGGCAAATTGAAAGAAAAGCCCTTTCTCGACTTCGTTACCCGTCAACCAGATGGAAATTAAGAGATTTTTTAGACTAGAAGATTAGTGCAGGGGCGGAAGGATTCGAACCTTCAACACTCGGTTTTGGAGACCGATGCTCTACCAGTTGGAGCTACACCCCTTTGACTAGAATATTTTAGCATAATCTGATAGCCTTTTAGTTATGAATGATTTCCGGCATCTGGTATTGCATATTAAACTTTACGGCCGGCGGCATCAGGCGTTGTACTTTTTAGCCTTGATGATTTTGTTTTGGTCAGTGTTTGATGGTTTAACGACTTATATCACGCCTTTAATCATGACCGAAGCGGGTTTAAGCAAGACGCTGATGGGTATAATTATCGGCACTTCGTCAATGTTCGGGGCGATTTTTGATTTTTGGATGTGTAAGCTATTTAAGAGAGGACACTTCCGCCAGATTTTTATGTTGATGTTCGGATTGTGCGCTTTATATATAGGCGCGCTGTTTTTAGCCAAATCAGTGGTGCTGTTTTTAGCAGCCATGGCTTTGTGGGGAGTTTATTATGATTTAAAAAATTTCGGCAGCTTTGATTTTGTTTCCAGATTTGTAAAAGAAGAAGAGCATGCGTCCAGTTTTGGCGTGTTGCAGGTATTCCAGGCAGTCGGTTATTTGCTGGCGCCAATATTGGCGGGTTTGTTGATCGGCCAAACCGTGGGGAAATGGCCATTTATTACTTCGGCAATTTTTCTGCTGATTGCCGGGTTGTTTTTATTCAGGCTAATAATTGAGGAGAAGCGGTCGAATACAATTGAGCTGAGAACAAATTATAACTATAAGGGGATTTTCCAGGAGATTAAGCTGTGGCTAAGGCTGGATAAGATTATCTTGCCGGTTTTAGTGATGAGTATGACTTTGTGTATTATTGACGCTTTTTTTTGGACAGTCGGGCCGTTGCTGGCAGGAAGTTTCCAAGATATCCGGATGCTGGCCGGGTTGTTTATGACTGCCTATACTCTGCCGACTTTGCTGGTTGGCTGGCTGGTGGGCGGGGTGACTAACCGGTTGGGAAAAAAGCGGACGGCGTTTTTATCTTTGCTGATCGGTTCCGGAATATTAAGTTTAATTAAATTTGCCAATCATTCGGTAATGGTGATTGGATTGGTATTTTTAGCGTCTATTTGCATCTCTTTAGCCTGGCCGGCGATCAAAGCGGCTTTTGCCGACTATATCAGCGAAACCAGAAAATATGAAAAAGAAATCGAGGGCTTGGAAGATTTTTATACTAATTTAGGTTATGTGATTGGGCCGATTACCGCCGGGATTGTGGCTGATCAGGTAGGGAATCAGGCAACCTTTAGTTACCTGGGGTTATTCGGAATAGTGATGGCTTTGGTGTTGTTAAAAGTAACCCCAAGAGAAATCAGGGTACCAAAGCGAATTTAAGCGGTAGACCAAGGGGAACGAATATCTAATTAATCAGTTGAGTATTTAAAGAGGTTGTATCAGAAATTTGGAGGTTTATCTTTTACAATATTTAAGATGTCTTTTTCTGAAAGCCCAACTTGTCGAGCAAGTTCAACACCATAACTTTTTCCTGACTTTCCTTCTATTACTTTATAAGTAGGCTTAATTGTTCTTCCAATAAGTTCTATTTCTGTTTGGAGATTTTTTACTCCATTAAAGCCAGAAACCTTATTTGCAACTGAGTGTAAATGAGTTGTTAAGAAAGTTGGAGCTTTTAGTTCTATTAGTCCCTTAATTAGCCACAGAGTTATTTCTTCAGAATCTTCTGGTGAACTACCCCTAATTGGCTCGTCAATTATTATTACACTTCTAGAGGTTGAATTTTCGAGTGCTTCTTTTATTCTTGCTAATTCATCCAGAAATGATCCCTCGCCCAACTTAATGTCTTCGGGGTGAACAAAATGAGTAAATAAACGATCAATCTTACCCACTACAGCTTTTTCTGCTGGCATGGGGAAACCATTGAAACCAAGTGCACAAGCCAAACCAATTCCTTTTACATAGATCGATTTGCCTGTGTTATTTGGTCCAGTAATGACGGCAACATTTTTATCAGAGCCTAATTTAACTTCATTTGCCACCAAGTCTTCTTTGTTATTGATATGTGTTTGTAAAATCAAGGAGGGGTTATATAATCCTTCAATGTCTAAACCTGTATCATTAGTAAATTTAGGAAACGCTAAAGGTAAGTCATATGACTTCATTGTTTCTATAAATCTAGGAGCTCCTAAGAAAAAATCCATTATTTTTCTATATCCAAGCATTGCTATGATTGAATCCGAGTTTTTTTCAATCATAAGTTCAAAGGTTTTAACAAATAGATCTTCTCTACGAGTAGTAAATATATGGGCAACCCCCACAGAAATTATTTCTTCAAAGGTGGTTTTTGCAAAGTGTGAATACCAGCTCAGCATTTCTTTCCAGCGTTCATTTGGTTTCATTTTAATATGAGCTACTGCAAATGGGGAATTGAAATAGTTGTAACGCACTTGGATATTGCTGTCGCCATAGTTATCCATTGCTTCAACCATATTCTGAACAGCTTGATAATTTTCGTCTTGACTAATAGTTTGACCTAATTTTTTAAGTTCTGAAAGAATTGCTGAATCGCTATCTATTTCTTGAGTTTTCTCTACTAAGCTACAGAATGATTTTAAAATATGGTACTCAGTTTTGGTGAATTTTTGAATTCTTTCACGATGTAATAATATTCCCAATAATCCATAATTTTCTTCCAGTTGTTTCTCTCTTTCTTCAAGATGAGATTTAAGATCGTAATTAATATCTACAAAGTTTCCAATTATCTGTCTAGAGTGGGGGTTGTGAATAAGTTCTTGAACAATTTGTTGACTGGCTTTAAGATTTTCATCAGTTTTTAAAGTAACTAGTTCTACTGCCATAAATTCCAGAGAATCCTCTGGAGTATGGGGTTGAAGAAAGTTTTTTACAAAAAGTTTTACATCTAAATCGTCCACGGCCCTTTCAAGATAAGTTTCCCTGCTTGGTTCAGAAACACCCTCAAATTTTTTTAAAGTTTCATTACCCATACGTATGCAGATTAGAAACCCAACGATTAGACTAGAAGTCGAAGAGGCAGAAGGTTTTAACTTTCTGCATTCTATCACAAAAGTTATTAATTCAGTAAATTTAATTTAATGTAATATTAACTTTCTATATCAACCAAATTTGTGGACCCGGAGGGAATTGAACCCTCTACTCTTCCATGCCATGGAAGCATGTTACCGGTATACCACGGGCCCGTTTAGGTTACTTTAATTTAGATTGTTCTTTGTGGGGAGTATGTTTTCGGCACTTGGAACAATATTTGAGAAGCTCGAGTTTTTCCGGGGTATTGGTCCGGTTTCTTTGAGTCAGATAGTTTTGGGCGTGACAGACGGTGCAGCGTAAGCCTAAGATTCCGCGCGGTCCTTTTGATTTTTTACCCATAGACGGAATATATCAGTAAATTAATGATTTGACAATCAAGTGAGCCGTCTCCGGGAATCGAACCCGGGACCCCGCCCTTACCATGGGCGTGCTCTGCCAACTGAGCTAAGACGGCTGTTTGATAAGTATTTTACTTGATAAATAATTATTAGTAAAATCAAGCTATGAAGAAAATTCCGGAACTTGAGGAGTTAAAGCAACTATATGAGAATAATGCCTGGCATGATCATGATCAGGTATATACTCACGTGATGAAGGTAGTTGACGAGGTGAAAAAAATGGCACCTGATAGTCAGGTTTTACACTGGGCGGCGTTGTTGCATGATATTGGAAAACCGGAAACATTTAAAGAAGTAGATGGACAGACGGTTTGTCTGGACCATGAGGCAGTGGGAGCCAAAAAGGCAAAGAAGATTTTAAAAAGATTAAAATTCGATAAGAAGGTGGTTGATAAAGTAGTTAAGTTAATCAGTCTGCATGGCAGGGTTTTGGATATGGAGCATAACAGAGAGTTAAAGCAGGAATTTCCGGAGTTATATCAGGATTTAATGATTTTGGGACTAGCTGATGTTTTAAGCTGTCAATTGAGGACAAAAGATCCTCAGGAGTTTAAAAGAAGGGTTAATTTTTTTAAATTATGTGCGGCCGATTAGCTTTTTTTGAACCACAGCAGTTAAAAGACCGTTATGGGGTGAAGTCGGTGCCGGTGATTGAGCCGCAGTATAACTTTGCACCGGGAATGGTCGGACCGGTAATTGTCCAAAATAGTCCTAACCGGATAGAAATGATGAGCTGGGGACTGGGCGATTATAAAAATATTAATGCCAGAGCGGAAACTTTAACTTTTAAAACCAGTTTTAGAAAACCATTTGGGTCGCAGCGTTGCATAGTTCCGGCCAATGGATTTTATGAGTGGAAACAGGAGGGAAATAATAAACAGCCATATTATATTCACAGCCGGAAAGAAAAAATAATCTCTTTTGCCGGGTTGTATGATAATCAGTGTTTTACGATTATTACCACAGTGCCGAATCAATTAATAACGTCAATCCACCAGCGAATGCCGGCAATTTTAAAGCGGGAAGATGAAAATAAATGGCTGGATTCGAGTGAACGAAACTTGACTTTTTTAAGCCAGCTATTAAGACCTTATGAAGGAAGTGATTTGGAAGCTTATCCGGTCGAAAAGTTAGTCAACCGGCCGGGGAGTAATGGTGCGGATTTAATTAAGCGAGTGAGTGCAACCGAGGAATTGTTTTGATTTTTTCCAGAACATCCTGCCAGTTTTTGCAGGGAACGATGTTAATATCGCTTCGGGGAGCTTGATCGTGATAATCATAGAGAAATAAAGTCCCGGGATACTGTGGGGATAAGTCTTTGGCCAGCTGAGGATGGTCGTCAACCATGGCGATGATTTGCGGATAAAGATATTCCAAGACTTCGGCTTTCCATTTTAAGCTTAACGGCAGTTTAACGTCTTTAGGCCGGTAGAGAACCGGAGCAGAGGGAAAGCTGTGTTTTATTAACCATTCTTTAGTTACCGGCATAATTGATTTAGGCCGGGCAGTCAAGTAAATGGCAATCGGCACGATTTGGTTTATTTTCTCAACAATATGGTTGGCGTTTTTGATTAACGGCAGTTTCAGGTGCCAGTTTTGATCGTAGCGCCGGGATTCTTCCCAGTCGCGTACGGCTGGATTGTTCCAGTATGGAGCATTGTAAGAATAGCGGTATTTTTGCTTAATACCTTTAATAGATAAATTTTCCGGATTGCCGAAGTTTTCCTGCAAACCCAGAATCCAAAAGTCGCCGGAAACGGCCAGGGTATCGTCAATATCCAAGGCAAGACCTTTAATTTTATTTTTCTTGAGAGAAGCTTTAAGGGCTTTAATATATGAGTGCATATTTTTGGTGCTGGGGGCAGGGTTCGAACCTGCGTAGGCTTGCGCCGCGAGTTTTACAGACTCGTGTGTTTGACCGCTCCACCACCCCAGCCAATTGAAGCTATTTTACCAGATTTTTACCTGAGCCGCCTTTCAGATTTGAACTGAAGACCTGCTGTTTACAAAACAGCTGCTCTACCACTGAGCTAAGGCGGCTTTTTTTTAAGACTTATTGATATTTTACATGATGATTTGGTATAATCACAACCACTATGACAGAAGTAACTCCTTCAACAAGCCCAAATTTAGAAGTTTTAGATAAGTTAAATGATGACTGGGCTGATCGATTAAATTCATTATTTATTCCTTATTTGGCTGAGTTATCTAAGAAAAAACCAATGAAGATAATAGAAACTCAGTTTTATCCAGATCCATCTCGAGACGGTTTTAGAACTGCCTCTTTACATTGGGAAGGGCAAGGAAAATACAAATTAGATTTAGCTCACGAAAAAAGTGTAGTAAGAGGGGAAAGATTTGCAACTGGAGAACATCGAGGAATATTATTAAAACAAAATGGCAAAGGTTTAGTAATAACAGGAGTAGAATATATTGTCAATGAAAACCTGGAGGACATACCCGAAGCTGATTTACAGACAACGGTTAATACCTGGTTGCTTAATTGGTTAACGACAACAAGTAAGGGTTAAATTGTTAAACTTGGAATTTTGATAAAAAATAGCCCCACCGATGGCCGTACTCTGAAAGTGGTTCCCCGAACTAAAATTCAGGTGGGGTAAGCTGTCCCGGGAGAAAATCAACCAGGAACTTGGTCCGCTTCCCTTTACACAAGTGTTGAGGAAAATACCTTTCAGATTGTCAACGCGCCTGGCAGGGCAGTGGTTGTTTTCACAACCAATTAATTATACCATGTTGTCAAGCTAAAGCAGAAGCCCATTAAGAAAGTTAATAATCGGCAGGATCAGGTTGATGGCTAAAGACGAGCCGCCAATCGGGAGAATAAGCAAAATCAGCAGAATGGTGCCGTAAGAGTGCATAAAGTCATTGTATTCATCTGCCCAGCCGCGGGGTAAAAAGCCATAGAGAATCTTAGCGCCGTCCAGAGGCGGAACCGGCAAAAGGTTAAAGATCGCCAAATTGACATTCATGATAATTAAAGGAATCAAGATAATTGAACCGATAAAAGAAATCGGCAGAAGTTTTAAGGCTAAAGAGCAGATGACGGCTAAAAGTAGATTACTGACCGGACCGGCTAAGGAGATCAAGGCGCTGTCGCGTTTAGGGTGGCGGAGATTAAACGGATCAAAAGGAACTGGTTTGCCCCAGCCGAAGCGGAAAAAGAGCAGCATTAAAGTGCCGGCTAAATCCAAGTGTTTAAAAGGATTAAGACTGATGCGGCCGGCCAGCGAAGCAGTCGGGTCGCCTAAGCGGTCAGCCACAAAAGCATGAGAAAATTCGTGAATAGTAATGGCGATTAATAAGGCCACCCCCCAGAGAATAAAGGCCAATGGGTTTTGGAAGATATCGTTTAGCATAAAAAAGTTTTATGGTATAGTATAGCTTAATATGGCTTTAAAATGTCAAAAATGCGGCAAAGCCAGCCAGCACGGCAACTTTGTTTCGCATGCTAAAAACCGGGTGAAGCGGACTTTTAAACCGAATTTAAAACGGGTCACGCTTCAGGTTGAGGGTAAAAAGATGAGACTGACTTTATGCACCAGCTGTTTGAAAAAGGCTAAAAAAGAGAGTTTTGCTTAAGATAAGAATAGATTTTTTCCGGGAGCAGGTGATTGATTTTTAAATTGTTTTTCAGACGGTTTCTGATCATGGTTGAAGAAATATTGGTGATGATTTGATCAGGGCTTTGGAGCGGTTGCATATTGGGGTAAAGTGGTTTAAAACCATAGCCTAGTCGGGGATAGACATAAAAGGGAATGAGTTTGATAAGTAAACGGTATTCTTCCCAAAGATGAAAGTCTTTTAAGTTGTCAGAACCGAGTAAAAAAGAAAAGCGATGCTGAGGGTAGGCTTTCAGGAGATAGCGGAGATGATCAATGGTGCGGCCGGGCATTTTCAGGTCAACGACGCAAGTTTGGAGCTTGATTTTAGGCGAAGTGAGCATTTGGGCCATTTTCAGGCGGTGCTGAGCCGGAATTAAAAACCGGTTTTTAGCAAAAGAGTGCTGGTAGTCAGGCAGGAGCCAGATCTGGTCAAGATTAGGGATAAGGCCAAAAGCCTGATCAAGGACGATCTGGTGGCCAAGATGGGGCGGGTTGAAAGATCCGCCGAAAAGAGTTATATTCATGAAGCTATTGTAGCAGAAGGAGAAAAATGCCTCATAATCCAGAAAATTTTAACCGACCGCCAGAAGTAACTTTAGGTGAAGTAACACTTCAATCTGAACAAGTGCCGCACGCATCATTACGTTTGGCATCTCAATTTGCTCAGAAGTTTTTAGGAATTTATGCCGAGAAAAACCAAAATCTTGAATTAGCTCTAACCCAAACCGGGTTGACAGGACAAAAAGAATTAAGATTAGTTCGAGATTATTTTGAATCAGCCTCAAGACCAAAGCAGGGTAAAGGGCGTTCGGTACAGGGAAGAGAACAGTTAAAAGTGGTTAAAGATGTGTTGATTTTGATTAAGCCAAAAATTCAACCAAAGGAAAAAAAGAAAGTATCTCCGGCGCTGGTTTCTTATCCAGCGGATGACGAGGTAGGCGATGACGATTATTGATTGAGTAAGTGTTGGTGGCCGGCTAAAAATTGTTTCCAGGAGATTGGGGCTTTACCTTCTAACTGAATTTGGTTATTGGGAAGAAGTTTTAAGATTTTTTTGTCCGGTAAAGTAGTCCAGACGCCGGGCCAGGGATAAAGGGCGCGAAGGCGGCGGCCAAGATCAGCTGACTGACGGGAGGAGAGATATTTTCCCCAGGCAATAAAGCCGTCGGCTTTGGTAAATTTGCGGGTAAAGGTTGCCTGGCTTTCAGTTTGGTTTTTTTGAGTAATTTTATTGTTCAAATAATCGGGTAAGATTTTTATCAGGAGTTTGGCACCGGCGGAAAAGCAACGGGTTAACAGTTCGGGACTGGTGTCATTGGGTAAAATTGGGACTGATTCCTGGGCAATAAGCGGACCGGCGTCAAACCGGCCGGTCATTTTTATAATGGAAATCCCCGCCTGTTTTTCCTGGTTTAAGATCTGGTAAGGCACCGGGGTCGGGCCGCGGTACTTAGGTAAAAGCGAAGGGTGAAGGTTTAGGCCGCCGGCAGGGAGTTTCTGACCATAGTCGGCACTGATGACAAGATCAGCCTTGTCCAACTGGCCAACAAGAGTATATCCTGCCTGGATTAAGGCCTGTTTGACAATGGCGGAGTTATTAGACGAGCCGAAAAATTTAAGTTTAATGGACATAATTTAATGTTATAATACCAGAATTATGCCAGAAAATGGTTTTACAAGTGAACCAGTGAGGCCGCGGATTGAACTGCCGGCAGGTTTAACTTGGGAAGCAGTGGCAGCTGGCAGTCCGGAAGCGCCGGTATTTGGAAAGGAAAGCCAGTGGCCGACTAAAGGGATGTTGAAGATTATGGGAGGTATAAGACAAGGCGTAGAAATTAAAACCGATTTATTGCGATATTGCGATTCGCTGCCAGGTAGCGATGAACTGCTTCAGTTGATTAATCATTATAATAATAGATTCTATAACAAGGATGACGGTGATCCGGAAGGTACGATTGAAACTTTTATTAACTGGTTAGTCTCCGGAGGCAAAGACCTGCAAAAAATCGATGAGGAGTTAGAAAAAGAACCCAGAGTGATAAAATTTCAACAGGATTTGAAAGATCCCCTGGGGCGTTTTGCTGTCAGGCAGGAATTTTTAAAACAGCTGTTAAGTCAATTAGATCCGCAGAAACAGGTTATAAATGCCGGAGATTGATACATTTTTAATCAAAGACGAAGGGCTGGAGAAAAAAATTGAGACAGTAATGACTGGAGAAGGTTTAAGTTTGGCGGCTCTTGCCAGCCAAGGAGTAATTGCCTGTGATGTGGAATATGGCCCGGAGATTGCGATTTTGGCAGAATATAATCCAAAAATTCTTATAGCTACAGAACCGGATTCAGCTTTTCATCATGATAGAAAAGAAATTACCAGAGTTTTAGGTTTACAAGCTGGAAAATTCCCGGATTTAAAAATTATCAGAGATTTTGCGACAAATGCATTAGAGCAATTGCATCAGAATGATCCTCAGCTTCGGGTGGGATTAATTACCCGTTTATACATGTTCTCTGACTATTATGGATATAATTCAGTGATATCATTTTTAAGAGCTACCGATAAACTACTTTTTCCTGGAGGAGTAATTCTTGCCAGTTTAGAGGTAATGGATAATGAAGTTTCGCATGGGGTTCCATTTTTTCGAGCCGGTACACAGATATTAAAATTTGAGTTAGGTTATGATACAAGATGGCCGGTGATTGAATATCCTGATGAGCATTCCGGCCAGCCATGGTTAGTGGCAATTAAACCAAAAACGGGTTCTTGACCGGCTTAAGCTGGCCGCGGCGGGCGCCGAAGTACATCTGCTGCTTTGTTTTTTTCAGATAGTCGATAAACAGAATGCCGTTTAAATGGTCGTTTTCGTGCTGGAAATAGGTGGAAAAAGGATAGTTTAAAGTTTTTCTTTTAATTGAACCGCTGGGGGTTTGGTATTTAACGGTAATTTTTTGCGGCCGATCAACAAAAGCATAGTAACCGGGAACAGACAGGCAACCCTCTAAGAACTGCTTATTTTCAGGCAGATCAGCGAGCCGGAGCTGAGAAACTTTGATAATTTGCGGATTGACGACGACGGCCATTTTTTTATTTGGGAACAACATAACAAACATTCTTAAAGAAACATTAATTTGCGGGGCCGCCAAACCGACGCCCAAGGGTTCGCGCGGGTCAGGGACAACGGTGGTTAACAGCGCTACGGCCAGGGCTTTAACCTGAGAATCAAATTTTAAAATTGGCTTGGCGGTTAAGCGTAAACCAGGATGCGGATAGGTAATGATTTTGGTCATAGGGCTTTTTTGGCTTCTTCGTTTTCAGGATTTAAGTATTGTAATATATATTCAAATTGGGCGCGGGCGAGATTAGTTTCATTAAGCTGCTGGTAGAGCGAGCCAAGACTAAAACGGGCGGCTTCGTAGTTGGGTTTGAGGTCGATGGTTTGAATCAGGGTTTGTTTGGCCAGCTCGGTTTGGTTTAATTGTTGGTAGATCAGGCTTAAGTTATAGTAAAGTTTGGCATCGGTGGGCGAAAGTTTGATTGCCTGGATAATAGTCTCAAGGGCTTGGAGGGTATAGTTAGGGTCAATATTGGCTAAGATAAGCAAGATTTTTAACTTGGATTTATAATAATTTAAGTGAACGGAATTGGCGGCTAAAACTTGGTTGGTCTGCAGCAAACTTTCAGTAGCCAGTTGGCTGCTTAAGCTGGACTGATCGGCGTCGTGGTAAAGGTAGGCCAGTTTAGCTAAAACTTCAGCATATTCGGATCGAAATAATGGTTCGTGCGGGGAAAGATCGACAGCGGTTTTTAACTGAGAGAAGCCGGAGGAGATTTGATTAACTTTAATGAGATTGCGGCCTTGATTGAAATGATAATCAGCCCGCCAGAGATTTATAACTTGGTAAAGCAGAATCGTAGTAATAATGATAACTAAAAAGCTGATTTGTTTTTGAGGAGATGAAAAGAAGTAGTAGGTGTTTTTAGAATTTAATTTTGGTTCAGGTTGGCTGAGAGTGACCGCAAAGGCAGGGAATAACCAGAAAAACAGAGCCACCGGCACGACGGAAAAACCTAAAAAGTTAGAAACGGCCAGACCGCTATAGCCGGCAAGCAAGGCGCTGAAAATGAGCCGGTTGGTTTGAAGATGTTTTAAAGTCCAGACAATAAAGGCGAGAATAATCAGGCAGTATGCCGTCAGGCCGAAAATCCCGGTCGTGGCTAAAAAATTTAAGAATTCATTATGGGCTTTATTATAGAGAAAGTCCCATTCGGACAGCAGGTTGTGGGCTTGGGGTCGGAAATTATAGTAAGAGTAGGCAAAAGTTTCTACCCCGGAGCCGAAAAACGGATAGTGTTTCCAAATATCAACAGCCCCCTGCCAGACAACTTTTCTAATGTCAGATGATTTAGAGCCGCCGGCTTGGCTGGCAGGCAAATCCTGGGCTAAACCAATAGATTGGGAAGGTTGGAAAGAATTGGTCAACAATTGAGATAAAGACGGGGTAAAAGGGGTACCGATTATTAGAGCGGTTAAGCCCAAACCGGCCAGAAGCAGATAAAGTTTTTTTGTTTTTAAATTCAGAATAAAAAATATCAGCAGGCTGACAGCCAATCCTAAAAATCCGGAACGGGATTTGGTAAACAGCAAAGTTATAAAGAAAAGGATTGGATATAAAAAGCGGACCGGACGTTTTAGACTGAAAGCTAATGCCAGCGGGATTATGGTTAAAAGATAAGCCGCCAGCCAGTTAGGCTGGCCAAGGGTCGAAAAAACCCGGTTTTGAACATCCTGAATCCAGATGGTTTTGTCAATGCCAAAGTGTTCCAAAACAGCATAGCCGGCCACAACAGCGGCAGTAGAGAGAATAACTTTAAAACAGTTATTAACAATTTTTTTATCAGCGGAAAAATTGCTGACAAAAGCATAGTAGAGAGTGATATAAGACAGGGTGGAGAGCAGGCCGCCGTGGAAGCGGGAGTAATAACCCCAAACGGACGTATGCGGGTCAATGGAGAAAATTGTCGAGACAATTTGAGAGATTAAAAAGAGGAGCAAGGGTAAGTCAAAGGGAGTTTTGGTAAAGATAAGTTTTTTTTGATAAAGCATTTTAATAACCCAAGCGCCGCTAATGATCAAGGTTAGAAAGTAGACAGTCAGCAACTTATTAAATTCAAACAGTTCGTAGTTATATGGCGTTAAGATTAGAGGGACGATAATCAAAAGCAAGTAAAAAGACCAGGCAATGAGTTTATTTAAGCTCTTGTTAAAATCCATGGATTAAGTATATCATTATAGTTATGTTTGACCAGATTTTTTCTGCGTTTAGTTATGATTTAGCGATTGATCTAGGGACGGCTAATACTTTGATTTTAGTGGCAAAAAAAGGCATAGTCGTGAGAGAACCGACAGTGGTGGCGATCAGAAAAAAGGGGAAAGAGCTGTTGGCTGTAGGTAGAGAAGCGAAGAAAATGCTGGGTAAAAATCCGGAAGCGATCGAGGTGATTAAACCGCTGGAAGACGGAGTGATTGCGGATTTTGATGCAACCGTGGCCATGCTAAAACACTATTTTAGAGAGATTCATCAGTTTGTCGGTTTAATGCCAAAATTAGCCCGGCCTAAGGTATTGATGGGAATTCCAGCCGGTGTAACTGAAGTGGAAAAACGGGCGGTTCAGGATGCGGCTTTATCGGCCGGCGCCAGACAGGCTTTAGTAGTGGAAGAGCCAATGGCAGCGGCGATCGGAGCCGGTGTCAAAGTGGATAAGGCTGATGGTCAGTTGATTGTGGATATTGGCGGGGGAACAACGGAAATTGCGGTGATTTCTTTAGGCGGCATTGTGATTAACCGGTCTTTACGGTTGGCGGGCGAGGAAATGAATGAAGCGATAATCAAGTCAGTTAGGTTAAAACAAGGCATGCTACTTGGTGAAACTACCGCAGAAGAAGTAAAAATTAATATTGGCAGCGCGATTCTGTTTGAAAAAGAAAAAAGCTATGTAGTCAGAGGCCGGGATATGGAAAAAGGCTTGCCGAGATCTTTGAAATTAAAGAGCGCGGAAATCAGGGAAACTCTAGCGCCGATTGTCCAAGAGATTGTGTCAGCAATCGCCTTAACGATTGAAGAAACTCCGCCGGAATTGGTCGGAGATATTTTAAAGCACGGAATAATTATGGCCGGCGGCGGTTCTTTGCTTTACGGGATTGACAAGGTGGTAGCAGAAGCAACCAAGATGCCGGTTTGGGTGGCAGAAGAACCTCAGGACTGTGTGGTGAAAGGATGTGCTGAATTATTAGCGGATAGCCGCTTACTGGAAGAAGTCAGAGTGAAGCGCGGTTTAAGATAAGGTCCAGGCCTTGCTGGTGTAGATCTTTAATTAATTGAATTTTTTGATTAAAGGAAGGCCCATTTGGTAATTTTAGTTCATAAATTTCCAAATCAGGGTTTTGATAGGAAACAAGGGAAGCTGGAGCTTGATAGTTTTGCGGATATTCATTATCGATAAACATAGCCTGAATGGCCGGGAGGGATGAGGGAACAATTAAAACTGGAAAAGCCAGGTAGATTAAGGTCAAAGTTATTATAAAAATTGTTGATCGCCAAAAAATTTTAATGGCCATAGGTTATTTATAATATTACCTTATTTAGATAAGTTTTGCTATGATTTAAGTTATGAAAGACCGCGTTGCTTGGTTTTATTGGCTGTTGGTATTAGTAGTCGGGTGTTTAGGAATTCGCTTAATTCATTTGCAGGTTTTAGAAACTAAATATTACCAGGTTTTGGCTGATGAGAACCGGGTAAAGCAAGTGATTTTACCGGCAGAACGCGGGGAAATTTTAGACCGCTTTGGAGAAATATTAACCTTAAGTGAAATAAATGCTCATGTTTTAGGTTATGTGGGTGAAGTTAATGAATCGGAAGCAGAGGGGTATTATTTAGGAGCAATCATTGGCAAGACAGGATTGGAACAAGAATATGACCAACTTTTAAGAGGGCAGGATGGTTTATCAATTCTTGAGCAAGATAGTCAGGGGCAGGTTTTAAGAGAGTTAAAAAGAATTGAGCCAATTAAAGGCCAAAGTTTAACCACGACTTTGGATTCAGGTTTGCAGAAAAAAGCCTACGAATTACTGGATAAACGAAAAGGGGCGGTGATCGTGACTCAACCGGGAAGCGGCGAAGTACTGGCTTTAGTTTCGAGTCCGAGTTTTGATCCAAAAAGATTGGAATTGTTTATAAATGATAAAGACTTGCCGATGTTTAACCGGGTAATCAGCGGCGAGTATCCGCCTGGCTCGACCTTTAAAGTGGTCGTAGCCACAGGAGCTTTAGAAGACGGCAAAATCACCGGCAGGACAGAGATTGAGGATACAGGCGAGATTAGGGTTGGGTTGTATCGTTTTGGCAATTGGTACTATGATCAGTACGGGCGTAAAGAAGGCTTTCTGGAAATAACCCGGGCACTGGCGCGAAGCAATGATGTTTTTTTCTATAAACTTGGAGAAGAATTGGGAATGAAAAATTTGGCTGATTGGGCGAGATATTTTGGCTTGGGAGGAAAGACCGGAATTGATATAGCCGGCGAGGCCGAGGGTTTGATTCCGGATCCGGAATGGAAAGAGAGAGTTTTAAAAGAACAGTGGTATTTAGGCGATACCTATATATCAGCGATTGGCCAGGGAAATATTTTAACTACACCGGTCCAGGTAAATCAAATGATGTCAGTGATTGCCAGCCAGGGGAATTGGTGCCAGCCGCATATGGTGATAAGTAATAGAGGTAATTGTAAAAAGTTGGACATTGCTCAGGAAACATTGCGTTTAGTGACTGAGGGTTTGATTCAAGTTTGCCAAACAGGCGGTACGGCTTGGCCGTTTTTTGAGTTTAAGGTCAAAGGCCAGCCAGTTAGTGTCGCCGGGAAAACCGGAACGGCTGAATTTGGGCCAGAGGCAGAAGAAAAAACTCACGCTTGGTTTACTGGTTTTGCTCCGGCCGAAAAACCAGAGATTATTGTCACAGTGCTTTTAGAAGGCGCAGGCGAAGGTTCTTATCAGGCGGCACCGCTAGCCAAGGAATTAATGAGTTACTGGTTTGAGCGGCAGTAGTTATTTATTTTATTGACAGGGCAGGCAAAAGTTTCTGCCGAAGAAATTAAAGCATCTGGGAATACAAGGTAGGGGTGAAGGTGAAGGGGTTGGACAGGGCAGGCAGTATTTAAAGCTACCCAAGGTAAAGCATCGAGGAACACATGGTGAGGGTGAGGGCGAGGGTGAGGGCGAGGGTGAGGGACTAAGACTGGGCGAGGGCGAGGGTGAGGGCGAGGGACTAAGACTGGGCGAAGGTGAAGGTGAAGGACGAAGACTGGGCGAAGGTGAGAGCGAAGGCGAGGGAGTTTCACTAGGTGAAGGAGAAGGAGAGGCAGAAGGTAGTAAGTTGTTTAAATCATATTGATATAAAAAGACATTGTATTTATCCCAGTCAGAGACAGTCAGGTAAAGGGTTTGCTGGTTAGCCGATTGAAATTTCGTGTGGATAAAGCCGCCATAGCAGGAAAAAGATTTGGCAGCACAATTTAGAGTGGTAATTGGAGAACTCCAAGGCCCCCAAGGATTAGAGGCGGTTCTTAACTCTAAACGATTTTGACTGTGATTAAAATAACTGACCAGCCATTGATTTAAGTAAGGACTGAAGGCAATCGAAATTTCGCCAGCCGGGGCGGGAATGATTTGGGTGGCGTCAGCTTCATTATTAACCCATTCACAAGCAAAGGGATTAATTAATTGACAGAATTGATAGCTGGTTTTTAGGGTTAGTTGGTTGTTGGGAACTCGGCCGAGTTTAACCCCGCCAAACCGTCCGCTGGGAATACCTAGAAAAAAAACATAATCGGGCTGAGAATCGAAGGTAAAAGGATAAATTTGAGCAAAATTGCTTTGGGAAGAAAAAAGATTGTCAATTCTAGTGAAGTCATTACCGTTATTATTGGAAAAGGCGATGCCGGAGAAATTTGTTTTCCAATTGCCCGGTTCAAGCCAAGCATTAATCGACATGTAATAAACATAGATTGTTTGATTAATTGCAATTTGATTAATTGAAATTCCACCGGTGGGAATAAGGGTGATTTCTTCAGGGAAGGTGCGGCTGGGAATAATTTGTCTGGCTAAAGTTGGTTGATAGGGATTTGAAAAATATTCAAGGATAGGGCAGGTGTTAAAGTCCAGCGATGAAGTTGAAGCTAAAAGGTTTGACAGGTGGCTGGTTGGAGAAGCTTCTTGAGTATTAGTATCGCCAAAGAGAAAGTATAACTGGTTATTATGCCACAGGGGGATACCGAGATCAGTACCTTTAACATTAGTAACATTAGTATTGTCAAGACCGGTAAGTTGGCAAATGGGTTGAGCTTCTATTTGAAATGTAAGTCCATAAATAGTCGGAGTAGCCGGTTGAGATAGTTTAACCGTTAGATTAACAAGAGGAAGAATCAAAAAGAGAAAAATCAAAGAACCGAAGTAGAGTTTTTTAAACATGGTAAAATCAATAATAGATGAGTAATAAAGAAGAAGTCAAGTATAGGGTGGGGTTAAGCGGATTTAAAGGATTGGGATATAAGCGGCTGCAGTTATTATTAAAGTATTTTAAAAGCGTTAAAGACATTTGGGAAGCAGATCGTAAGACTTGGGAAAAACTGGGAATTAATGCCCAGATGGCCGAAGACTGGGATCGGTGGCGTAAAAACCGGAATTTAGACCAGGAGTTAATCAGGCTTAGCCGGCAAGAAGTGAGAGTTTTAACGATTGAAGATAAAAATTATCCTAAAATACTAAAAGAGATTGATTCGCCGCCTTTTTTATTATTTATAAAAGGTTCAGCTGAGTGTTTAAATCAGCCTAGTTTAACCGTGGTAGGCAGCCGGAGAATGACCGGCTATGGCCAGCGGGCAACCACGAAACTGGTGGGAGAATTATCAAAAAATTTAGTGATTATATCCGGTTTAGCCAGAGGGATTGACGGCTGGGCGCACCGGGTTTGCTTAAAAGCTTGCGGCAAAACAGTAGCGGTTTTGGGTCATGGTTTGGACAGGATTTATCCAAGAGAACATCAGGCATTAGCAGATGAAATTGTCAGGAGCAATAGCTGTTTGGTCAGTGAGTTCCCCTTTGATTATCCGATTGAAAAGATTAACTTTCCCCAGCGGGATCGGATTTTAGCCGGTTTATCGTTAGGAACTTTAGTGATTGAAGGCGGCCAGCGGTCAGGAACAAAAATAACCGCCGGGTTTGCGGCTGACTATGGCCGGGAGGTATTCTGCGTTCCCGGGCCGATTGACAGTGAGGTTTCAACCGGGACGGCTGAATTAATTCAGCAGGGTGCCAAGTTAGTGACCAAGCCGGAAGATGTATTAGACGAGTTGAAGTTGCCAGAGAGTTGACAAGTGTGTTACTGTTTTAAATTATGAAGCTGGTAATAGTCGAAAGTCCAACGAAGGCGAAAACTCTGTCCAGATTTTTAGGAGCGGATTATTCATTAGAAGCGACAATAGGACATATTCGCGATTTGCCGAAGAAAAATCTTGGAGTGGATGTTGAGCATGATTTTAAGCCAGAGTATGTGATTGTGTCGGGAAAAGCTAAAGTAGTTAAAAAATTAAAATCAGAAGCTAAAAAAGCGGAAGCAGTGATTTTGGCAACTGACTTGGACCGGGAAGGCGAAGCGATCGCCTTTCATATAGAACATTTATTAAAAAAGGAAGGCAAAAATTTCTCCAGAATTGTGTTTCATGAGATTACCAAATCGGCGATAGATGAAGCCTTAAAACATCCGGGTAAAGTAGACTTAAAGTTGGTTGATGCTCAAGTCGGCAGGCGGATTTTAGACCGGTTGGTAGGCTACCAGCTGTCCCCGATTTTATGGCGTAAGGTCAGACGGGGTTTATCAGCCGGCAGGGTGCAGAGCGTGGCAGTGAGGCTGGTGGTAGAGCGGGAAGAAGAGATAAAAGCGTTTATACCGGAAGACTATTGGGCAATCGGAGCGATCTTAAAAAAAGACAGTGAAGAACTAACGGCTTTTTTGAAGAAAATAACGGATAAAGATTTAGCCCAACAAGTAAAAACTGATTTAGAAACCGCCAGTTTTAAGGTTTTGGAGATTATATCAAGGCAAGTCAACTTGTCAGCTTTACCGCCTTTAATGACTTCGACGATGCAGCGGTCAGCCGGGGCCAGGTTGGGATGGAGTGCTAAGAAGACAATGCGGGAAGCCCAGCAGTTGTATGAAGAAGGTTTAATTACTTATCACCGGACTGACAGTTTAAACTTAGCCGTTGAAGCGATCGGATCAATAAGAAAATTTATTCAAACCACTTTTGGCGATAAGTACTTACCAGCTAATCCATTGTACTATAAAACAAGGGTAAAAACTTCTCAGGCGGCGCACGAAGCGATTCGGCCAACTGATATTAATAAGGTAGAGGTTGTTTTAAGTTCAAGCGCTAACCGATTATATAAACTGATTCGGGATCGAGCCTTAATTTCCCAGATGAACCCGGCAGTTTTAGAAAAGACCAAGGTAAAGATTTTAGCTAAAGCTAAAGATCAAGAGTATCAATTGGAGGCAGAAGGTCAAAGACTGGTGTTTGACGGCTGGTATAAAGTCGGCGGAGCATTTAGCCAGGAAGTGAATCTGCCAAGGCTTAAAACCAACGATAGTTTGGATTTGGAAAAAGTCCTTTTTGAGCAGAAGCAAACTCAACCGCCCAGCCGTTACACCGAAGCCAGCTTAATTAAGGTATTGGAAGAAAAAGAGATTGGCCGGCCGTCAACTTATGCGCCGATTTTATCAACGATTCAGGACCGCCATTATGTAGAGAAAGAAGAGAAGAAATTATTTCCGACTGTGATTGGGATGGCAGTCACCCAGTTTTTAATGACCAACTTTCCCAAAATTATGGACTATGAGTTTACCGCGCAAATGGAAGCAGGTTTAGACGAGATTGCCAGAGGCAAGCAAAGTTCAGTTTCATTACTCAAAAAGTTTTATTCGGGTTTTGCTGACACACTAAAGTTAGTAGCCGAAAAAGCCCAGAGAGTGGCGATTGAAACGGAAAAGACCGGAGATAAATGCCCGACCTGCAAATCAGGCGAAGTGGTGATCCGCACCGGCAGATTCGGGAAGTTTTTGAGCTGTTCTAAATTTCCGGAGTGCAAATACACGGCAACCTACAAAGACGTAGTCAAGGGAATTAAGTGCGGCGAGTGTCAAGGTGAGGTGGTGATGAGACGGACTCGGAAGGGCAAGCAATTTTACGGCTGTGCCAACTACCCGAAATGCAAGTGGGCCAGCTGGAACAAACCAAAGAGCCTACAAGGAGACTCCTCGTAGGTCGAGGAGGGAGAGGATGAGTCAATATAATTTTCAGGTGAAAAAAAGAAGCGGTGAAGTGCAGGTTTATGAACTGCGAAAAGTCAGCCATTCGATTTTCCGGGCTCAACAGAATATAAATCAGGAAAATCAAACAGAAGCAGACAGAATCGGCCGGTTAGCGGACAAAGAGTTAAAGCCAAAGTTTGAAAAAGAAAAAATCTTAGGTACCGATGAAATTGGCGATGTGGTGGAAAGGATTTTAATTGACGAGCAGTTATACCAAATTGCCAGAGCTTATATTATTGCCCGGGAAAAGCAGCGGCAGGAAGCCAAGGCAGAAAAAGGCTTAGGAGTAATTGATGATATTGGTTTGCCCTACAACTCAATTTTGGTAATGAAGAATAAATATTTACTGCCAGGCGAGACGCCTAAGGGTTGTTTTAAACGGGTGGCCAGAGCTGTGGCTAAAGCGGAGACGAGCTTAAAGAAGCGCCGGGTTTGGGAAGAGAAGTTTTTTAGTTTAATAAAGGATTTAAGATTTTTACCAGGCGGCAGGACATTAGCGAATGCGGGGACAACCAATAACCAGCTGGCAAACTGTTTTGTGATGCCGATGCCGGACTCGGTTGAGGGGATTTTTGAGAGTATTAAAGAGTCATCGATTTTAAAGAAAAACGGCGGCGGAGTCGGGTTTTCTTTTTCCAGGATTAGACCGAAAGGCGACAGCGTCGCCACAACGACCGGCAAAGCTGCCGGGCCGGTGGCGTTTATGAAAATTATTAATGAAGCCAGCGAGATTTTACAGCAAGCCGGCGGCCGCAGATCTGGGAATATGGTGGTGTTGCACGTTACCCACCCGGATATTCTGGAGTTTATTACCTGCAAGGAAGACGAAACTAATTTAAACCAGGTTAATTTTTCTTTAGGGATAACTGACAGATTTATTCAGGCAGTGAAAAAGGATAAACCTTGGGATTTAGTCAATCCAAAAAACGGCCAAGTTGTTAGTACGGTTTCAGCCAGATCAATTTTTGAACTGGCCTGTTCTTATGCCTGGAAAAACGGCGATCCGGGCATGATTTTTTTGGATCGGATTAACCGAGATAATCCGACGCCTCAGGTTGGAGTATTGGAAGCAGTCAATCTTTGCGGAGAGCAGCCATTGCTGGCATATGAAGCCTGCAATTTAGGCAGTATAAATCTAAGTAAACATATAAAAGAGGGATCGGCCAAAGGCCGACACGAAGTGGATTGGTTAAAATTAATTGAAACGGTGAAGACGAGCGTCAGGTTTTTAGATGATGTGGTCAGTGTTTGTAAATATCCATTGAAAAAAGTTGAGCAAGTAGTGAAATCTAACCGGAAGATTGGTTTAGGAGTCATGGGCTGGGCAGATATGCTGGTAAAGTTAAAAGTTAGCTATAACAGTCCGGAAGCTTTAAAACTAGCAGAAGAAGTAATGTTGACTATACAAACTGCGGCGAGAGAAACTTCTTTCCAGTTAGGAAAAGAAAAGGGCAACTTCCCAAATTTTATTGGCAGCGTTTGGGAAAAAAGAAAGTATCAGTGTTTTCGAAATGCAACTTTAACAACGATTGCCCCAACCGGATCAATTTCCATGCTGGCGGATTGTAGTTATGGAATTGAGCCTTATTTTGCTTTGGCATTTTTCAAAGAAGCTTTGGGCGGAATCAGAATGCCGGAAATTAACCATGAGTTATTAGTTCAATTAAATGAAGCAGGGTTAGATACGACTAATGGAATTATTGACAAAATAGCTTTAGGAGGCAGTTTAAGCCAGGTTAAGGGTTTGCCAGAATCGATCAAAAATATTTTTGTAACGGCCCATGATTTAAGCTTTAGCGATCATGTAAAAATGCAGGCAGCTTGGCAAAAGTATACGGATAATGCAGTGAGCAAAACAATTAATTTACAATACGATGCCCGGGTGGAAGATGTGGCCAAGGCCTACCTGCTGGCTTGGGAATTAGGTTGCAAGGGTTTGACAGTTTACCGGGACAGCAGCCGTTCGATTCAAGTGTTAAACGTCGGTTATTCGGGAAAAAAGACGGAAGAAAAACTATTTAATAAAACAGTTAATTTTTCAACAAAGAAAAAAAGCGAGCTTTGTCCTCAATGCCAAGCAAAGCTATTTAAAACTGAAGGCTGCAGTGTTTGTCCGGCTTGCGCCTTTAGCGTTTGCAGTTTATAACTTTATTATGGAGAAGAAAAAAGGCAAACTGGTCGTCAGGCATGGACCGATGTGGTCAGATAAAACTACCTGGTTGATTGAGCAGTGTCAGATCAATCGGAAGACAGTCGCTTTTAAGCCAAACATCGACAATCGTTATACCCGAAAAGCCGTGCTAAAAAGTCATAGTGGCAGTGAGGCAAAAGCTGTCTTGGTAGACATGAATAAGCCAAAGGAGTTGTTTTACTGGACAGATAAAGTGAAAGATTTGGAACGGATTGTGATTGATGAAACAAACTTTTTTAATGAATCTTTAATTAAAGTGGTACATCAATTTATTAATAAGGGTATTGATGTTTATGTGGCTGGGTTATTGTTGGATTCAGACCGGAAGGAATTCGGACCGACTAAAAAGTTAACCGTATTAGCCGATGAAGTAATTGAGGGCCGGGCGAGGTGTGATTATCGTTATGCCAACGGTGTTTGCACCCGGCCGGCCAAGTACACTTATGCGAAAGCCAAAAAAGAATCGCAGTTAGTGGTCGGAGCGGCGGATCTTTACGGGGCGGCCTGTGAAGAACATTATCATTTGCTCCATGTAACGGATAAAGAAAATCATGAATGGCTGAAGCGGTTAAGGTTGCCTAAAGGGGTAAAGCTGACAGGGGAATTAAAAGAGTATTTAAAAACCATCAACCTGCCTTATTTTAGGCGGTCACTGAAGTTTGCCACCAGCCGCTGGCCGCGAATCGAAGTGGGAGCTGATACAATGCGGGTGGGCAAAACCACCGCTGTCGAAGTTTTAGGTAAAGAGCTTAAAGCACGAGGTTTGCCGGTAACGGTGTCATTGGAGGATTGGCAGCATAATCCTTATTTAACCAAGAGTTATAAAGACTCGTCTTTGGCTTTGCTGCAGTCGCAGAAGTGGTTTATTAAGAAGAAGTTTGAGCAGATAGCCAAAGGCGCTAAAGAGGCAATCTGGATTCAGGATGTGCATCCGGAAATGGATTTTTGCTATGCCTTAACTAATGCAATTTTAGGCAGGATGAAGTTAAAACATTTTGAAGCTTACGTCGAGTATTTTCAGCGGTTTGACTGGGGGCATTTACCGGCCCCGGATACATTATTATATTTAACTGCCAGCGATGAAGTGATTTTAAAACGGGCCAATGCCAGCAAACGGAAGTTTGAAAAAGCAGATAATAATTATTTTATAACCATGAAACGGGTCAATCAAGCCTGGCTGGCTGGAACCAAGTATACTTTGGATGTGGTCATTTTGCCGATTAATACCGATAAATTTAACTTTGCTAAAGTGGAGAAATCTAAACAGCTGCTGGCAGACAAAGTTTTAAATAAATTAGCCGAACTGGGCTGGAGATATTAATGCTGATAGTTTTGGAAGGCATTGACGGTTCGGGCAAGGCGACTCAGGCAAAAATGCTTAACCCGGATTTTCTATTAGCTTTTCCCCGTTACGATAAATTTATCGGTAAAGTAATTCAATTATTACTGCAGTTTTCGTGGGGACAAAGGATAAACCCATATTTATTTGCCTGCTTATTTGCAGCTGACAGGTGGCTGGCAAAGCCAAAAATTAATTATTGGCTGAAGCAAGGTAAAACCGTGGTCATTGACCGCTACACTGGTTCCAGTCAAGCCCATCAGGGAGCTAAGTATAAAGCAGAAAAACAGCCAAAGATTATTAACTGGATTGATTGGCTGGAAAATAAAATTTTTAAGCTGCCCCGACCGGATAAAGTTTTTTTTCTAAATCTAGCGCCGGACAAAACCAAACAGTTAATGGCTAAACGGGGCAGGGAAAAAGACGCGGCGGAGAAAGATTTTTACCACCAAAAAAAAGCTTATGAAATATATCAGCTCTTGGCAAAAAGGAATAAATGGATAATAATTAATTCCCTGGATAAACAAGAAAAAGTTTTAACCGCAAAGGAGATTCATGAAAAAATCATATCAAGACTTAATTAACCGGGCGGTTGAAGCGGCCAAGAATTCTTACTCGCCGTATTCTAAGTATAAAGTCGGGGCAGCTCTGCTGACCGTCGGCGGAGAAATATTTTCTTCATGCAATGTTGAATGTGCGTCTTATGGTTTAACCGATTGTGCCGAGTCGTCTTTAATTTCTAAAGCCGTCAGCGAAGGCATGGTTGCCAAATACGGCCGGAAGTTTATTAAAGCGATTGCGACGGTGACAGCTGACGGCGGTATGGCCTGCGGCCGGTGCCGGCAGAGAATTCGGGAACATTGTTGTGACGGTGTGATTATTTCCGGAAATTTAAAGGGAGAAATTTTAAAAGTGTCGAACTTGAAAAAGATTTTACCCGGTTCGTTCGGTCCGGAAAACTTAGGGGTGGATTAGTTAAGCAGCTTTAGGACAAGGTCCGGCAACAGCGTGTCCGGTTTCTGGAGAGACGTGGACTAGATTTCTAGCTAAAGCCTTTTGGTAAGCTTGTTGGAGAGGATTATTTGGATAAGTGCCCTGGTTTTTATGTTTAGACGGTTCATGAGGTGTTACCGTTAAGCCAGGATTAAGTTCTTGTAATTTTTTAATAACATTATCGCTTGCTCCGGGGCACATATATAATCCAGTACAGGCGCGGAGTTTGTTGCCAAACATTTGTTGGTTTATTTGCATCGGATTAAATTCTAAATTTTCCTTGCAGCTCATATTTTTTTAGACTATACTCTTTTTATGTCCTTTAAGTCAAGTTCGGCTACAAAACCGGAAGCAGCCGGATTACAGTACCATATCCGGTTAAAGGCCGGGGATATTCCCAAATATGTTTTATGTCCCGGCGATCCCAAGCGGGTGGCGAAGATTGCCTCATTGTGGGATAAAAATGAATTTGTGGCTGATTACCGCCAGTTTGTGACTTATAAAGGCGAGTACAAGGGAGCGAAATTGGCCTGCACTTCGTCAGGTATCGGTTCGCCGGCGCTGGCGATTGCCTTGGAAGAATTAGTGCGGATCGGGGTGAAAACAGTGATTCGGGTGGGGACTTGCGGCAGTTTGCAGACGGAGATGCATTGCGGCGATTTAGTGATTAGTACCGGAGCAGTCCGTTTAGACGGCGCTTCCAAAGATTATGTGATTCCCGAATATCCGGCAGTAGCGGATTATAAAGTGGTGGAGGCGTTAGTCGAGGCGGCAAAAAAATTAAAAGTTAAATATCATGTAGGAATTACGGCCAGCACGGATACGTTTTACTGCGGCCAAGGCCGGCCGGGTTTCCAAGATTATCTTCCCAGTAATAAAAAAGATATTTTTGAAGATATGCAAATCGCTAAAGTGAAAAACTTTGAAATGGAAGGCAGCTGTTTGCTGACATTGGCCTCGTTGTTCGGCATCAGTGCCGGGCAGATTTGCGTGGTGGTGGCCGACCGGGTGCATGATAAATTTAATATCAACGATGAAATGGAAAAAAAATGCGCTCTGGTTGCCAGCGAAGCTATTAAAATATTACAGAAAGGAAAAATATGAATGAAATTTCTGGTCCAGGAAACACTATAATTGTTGTCGGGGAATCCGGACAAGAATATCCGTCAACCGTAGGCTCGAATATTGAAGAAGGAGAAGCTGATAAAATCGAACCAAACTCAAGTACAAATACTCTTTCAGTCGGTGAATAAATTTCCCGCTTGACAAACCGCTAGGCAGTTTAGTATTCTTAAATCCCAGAGCTATGAAATATAAAACTCTGGTTTTTTTATACAAAAATAAACAATTAAGCTTTAATGACCACTTTGCCAATTTAACTAAAATCAGCGCCAGTTTGAATGCCGGAGCCAGAGAAAATTATGAAAAATCAGGCTTGATGTATGTTGATGTTCCGGAAATTGTCGGTATTACCGGCGCCTGCGAAAATGTGGACACTTTATTTAAAGTCGGCAACCGTTT